>NZ_NRRU01000068.1 GCF_016583785.1 Rubrivivax gelatinosus
GGCCAAGACCGCCCCGCCCCCGGAGTCCGCGACGCCACGCCTGCTGCGCAGCGAAGAGGAGCTGGCCGCGCTGCCAGTGTCCGAGCGCATCCGCTACCGCCTGGTCTGCGCCGACCGGCGCTTCCACGCCAACGACAACATCTCGGCTTTCGTGCGCGACGGCGAGCTGCCCGAGCTGAAGCAGGAGGTGCAGGCCAAGGTCGAGGAACTGCTGCGCGCGCTCGTCATCGACACCCAGAGCGACCACAACACGCAGGAGACGGCCAAGCGCGTGGCCAAGATGTACATCGACGAGGTCTTCCGCGGCCGCTTCCATCCGATGCCCGCGGTGACCGAGTTCCCGAACGCCGAGCGCCTGAACGAGCTGATGATCGTCGGCCCGATCACGGTGCGCAGCGCCTGCAGCCACCACCTGTGCCCGATCTTCGGCAAGGTCTGGATCGGCCTGCTGCCCAACGAGCACTCCAACCTGATCGGGCTGTCCAAGTACGCCCGCATCACCGACTGGATCATGAGCCGGCCGCAGATCCAGGAGGAAGCGGTGACGATGCTGGCCAACGAACTGCAGGAGCGCGTGCGCCCGGACGGCCTGGCGATCGTGATGGAGGCCGACCATTTCTGCATGCACTGGCGCGGCGTCAAGGACACCGACAGCGCGATGGTCAACAGCGTGATGCGCGGCGCGTTCCTGAAGGATCCGAACCTGCGACGCGAATTCCTCTCGCTGCTGCCGCGCAAGAACACCTGAAAGGCCCGCGATGCTCGTCCGCCTCATGTACGTCAGCCGCGCCGTGCCGGCGCTGGACACCGAAGAGCTGAGTTCGATCCTGCGCGCCTCGCGCAGCCAGAACCCGGCGCTCGGCATCACCGGGGTGCTGTGTTACTCCGACGGCATCTTCGTGCAGGTGCTCGAAGGCGGCCGCAGCGCCGTCAACCGGCTGTACGCGCGCATCGTCGGCGACCCGCGCCACACCGAGGTCGAGATCCTCAGCTACGAGGAGATCGGCGAACGCCGCTTCGCCGGCTGGTCCATGGGCCAGGTGAACATCTCGCGCCTGAACCCGGGGCTGCTGCTGAAGTACTCGGAGACGGCGACCCTGGACCCCTACGCGGTCTCGGGCCAGGTCTCCAAGGCCTTGTTCGACGAACTGGTGGCCACGGCCGCGATCGTCGGCCAGTCCTGAGCGCTACAGCCGCCCGGCGGGCTCGAAGCGGTACAGCCGCAGCAGCAGCCGCGTCGGGAACTGCGCGGCTGCCTCGTCGTAGGCGGCGCCGGCGTCGTTGAAAAGCTGGCGCGCGAAGGCCAGGCGCGAAGCGCTGTCGCCGAGCAGCGCGGCCTGCTCGGCGATCGCCGGCTCGGCCTTCAGCAGCGGCTGCTGGTCCAGCAGCGCCAGCACGCGGCTGGCGGCGGCACCCATCGCCGCCTCGCCCTTGACCAGCGCCAGCGTGGCGTCCAGCCGCACCGGCCGCACCGCCAGCGCCTCGGCCGCCTCCTGCACCTGGGCCTGCGCGGCGAGCAGCGCGTCCAGCGCCCGGGCTTCGTCGGCCATCGGCGCACGCAGCGCCTCGGCCAGCACACGCGCCGCCGCGCCGCGCCGCGCCAGCGCCTCGGCGACGATCAACCAGGCCGCGCCGATGGCCGCACGCAGCGCCACCAGCCGGTTGTAGGCGCCGACCATCCAGAAGACGATCACGGCCGCGACGGCCAGCACCAGGATCTGGGCCCAGGACACGGCGGTCAGCAGCGCACTTCGCCCTGGCCGAACACGATCCACTTCAGCGAGGTCAGGCCTTCCAGCCCGACCGGGCCGCGGGCGTGGAACTTGTCGGTCGAGATGCCGATCTCGGCGCCCAGACCGTACTCGAAGCCGTCGGCGAAACGCGTGCTGGCGTTGACCATCACGCTGGCCGAATCGACCTCGCGCAGGAAACGCATCGCGTTCGGGTGGTTCGTCGTCAGGATGGTGTCGGTGTGGTGCGAGCCGTGGCGGTTGACGTGGGCGATGGCCTCGTCGAGGCTGGCGACCACCTTGATGCTGATGACCGGTGCCAGGTACTCGGCGTCCCAGTCGGCTTCGTCCGCGTCGGCCAGCTTCGCCCCCGGCACCGCCGCCAGGATCGCCTTGGCGGCCGGGCAGCAGCGCATCTCCACGCCCTTGGCGGCGAAGACCGCGCCGATGCGCGGCAGGAAGGCCTGCGCCTGCGCCGCATGCACCAGCAGCGACTCGGCGGCGTTGCAGGGGCTGTACTTCTGCGTCTTGGCGTTGTCGGTGACGGTGACGGCCTGCTCCAGATCGACCTCGGCGTCGACGTAGACGTGGCAGTTGCCGTCCAGGTGCTTGATGACCGGCACCCGTGCCTCGGCGGCGATGCGCTCGATCAGGCCCTTGCCGCCGCGCGGGATGATGACGTCGACGTGCTGCGGCATCGTGATCAGGCGCCCGACCGCGGCGCGGTCGGTGGTTTCGACGAGCTGCACCGCGTCGGCCGGCAGGCCGGCGTCGACGAGCGCGCGCTGCACCAGCTTCCACAGCGCGAGGTTGGAGTGCAGCGCCTCCGAGCCGCCGCGCAGGATGCAGGCGTTGCCGCTCTTGATCGCCAGCGAGGCGGCCTCGATCGTCACGTTGGGCCGGCTCTCGAAGATCATGCCGAACACGCCCAGCGGCACGCGCATGCGGCCCACCGAGATGCCGCTGGGGCGGCGGCGCAGCTCGCCGATCTCGCCGATCGGGTCGGGCATCGCGGCAATCTGTTCGCAGCCTTCGGCCACCGTCGCGATGACCTTAGGCGTCAGCTTCAGCCGGTCGACCATCGGTTCGGCCAGCCCGGCCGCGCGGGCCGCAGCGAGGTCGAGTTCGTTGGCCTGCTGCAGCGGCAACGGGTTGGCGCGCAGCGCGGCGGCCAGGCGGCGCAGCGCATCGTTCTTGGCGGCGGTGCTGGCACGCGCCATCGCGGTCGAGGCCACGCGCGCGGCGGCGCCGACGCGGTCCATGTAGGCGGCGATGTCGTCGGTCGGGTTCATGGCGGAATTGTCCCGCATCCGCCCCGGCACGGCGTTCAGCGCAGTGTGCCGGGCGGCACCAGGCCGCGGCGCGGGATCGGCGTCGAGAACACGATCTGGGTGCGCGTCTCGCCCCAGACGTTGATCGAGCCGAGGAAAGCCTCCAGCGCCGGCAGGTCGGCGGCGACGACGGTCAGCAGGTACGAGTCGGCGCCGGCGACGTGGTGGCATTCCAGCACCTCGGCGGCACGGCCGATCTGGTCGAGGAAGGCCTTCTTCGCCGGCTGGCCGGAGACGGTGAGGCCGACGATCGCGCGCACCGTGTAGCCGGCACGCGCGGCGTCGACGTCGGCGGCGACACCGCGCACGACGCCGGCGTCCTGCAGCCGCTTCAGGCGTTCGGCGGTCGCGGGGATGGACAGCCCGGCGGCTTCGGCCAGCACCTTCAGCGGCGCGCGGCCGTCCTGCTGCAGCGCGAGCAGCAGGCGCCAGGCTTTGTCGTCGATGTTGGTTTCGGCCATCCGCCAATCTTGCCTGAATAGTCGAAACCGTCGACGCACTTCACCTGAATTCAGCCCTGGATGAAGGCCGAACGCCTGCCGACAATGAAGCCGTGAACGCAGACCTCACCCTCTTCCTGCAGTCCACCGCGATCGGGCTGTCTATCGCCGCGCCGGTGGGCCAGATCGGCCTGCTGGCGATCCAGCGCACGCTGCAGTACGGCTCGGCCGCCGGCATCGCCACCGGCCTGGGCGCGGCCGCGGCCGACGCGATCTACGGCGCCATCGGCGCCTTCGGTGTCACGGCGCTGATCCACTTCCTCGTCGAGCAGCGCACGCTGCTGGCCGGCGCCGGCTCGGCTCTGCTGCTGTGGATGGCCTGGCGCATCGCGCGCCAGCCGCCCGCCCGCCGCCGCGAGGACAGCGACGAACGGGCGCCGCTGGCACGGCTGTTCGCCGGCACCTTCGTGCTGACGCTGGCCAATCCGACGACGATCCTGTCCTTCATCGCCGTCTTCGGCGCACTCGCCGGGCGCAGCGCGGTGGCCTCGCCGCTGGTCATGGTGGCCGGCGTCGCCGCCGGCTCGGCTCTGTGGTGGTTCGTGCTGGCGGGCGCGGTCGGCCGGCTGCGCTCGCGCTTCGACGCGCGCTGGCAGCACCGGGTCAAGCTCGCGTCGGCGGCGCTGCTGGCCGGTTTTGCGCTCTGGCAGCTGGCGGCGCTGGCGCGCTGAATCAGCCGGCGAGCACGCGTTCCAGCCAGGCCGCGACGGCCTCGGGCGCGGCGTCCAGTTCCAGCTGCTTGCGGCGCCCGCTCTGGCCGTGCATCAGGCGCACGGCGCGTTTGGGCAGGCCCAGCTCGTCGGCCAGCCAGGCGACCAGGGTCTCGTTGGCCTTGCCGTCGACGGGCGGCGCGTTCAGGCGCACACGCAGCGCGCCGTCGTGCAGACCGTCGGCGCCGGTGCGGCGCGCGTTCGGCACCACCGCCACCCGCAGCCGCGAGAGCTCGGCTCCCGCGGCCGACAGGCAGGGCGGCGGTGCGGCGGCGCTCACGCCGCGGTCTTGCGCGCCGGCGCCTTCTTCGCCGGCGGCCGCGCGGCACGCGGTTCGAACGCGAAGCCGACCTTGCCTTCCTTGGCGTCGTAGACGAGGAAGGCCTTGAACTTGCGCTTGGTCTTGTTCGAGACGAAGTCCTCGAGCAGCTTGGTGCGCCCGGTCGTCAGCAGCCGCGTCATCTCTTCGTGCGAGACCGCCTGCTGCAGGATCACGGTGCCGCTCTTGAAGTCGCAGGTCGCGGTCGGGCCGACGGCGTGTTCGCAGACGTAGCTGGTGCCGTGTTCGTAGACGTGGCCGCGGCACTTCGGGCAGGCGCCCAGGCTCTCGCGGCCGCTGAAATCGACCGCCTCGCCTTCGCCCTCGCTCGCCTTGGCCTCGTCGCCGAAGTCGAACTCCAGCTTCCAGTTGCCGATTTCTTCGTCGCGCACGATGCGCAGCTCGGCGCTGAAGGGCCAGCCGGCCTTGGAGCGGAAGCCCTCCAGCGGGCCCAGGCGTTTGTCGCGCAGCAGCGCGTCGGCCTCGGCGACCTCGAAGGTGCGGCCGGCCGGCAGCTTGGTGATGCTGAAGCCGCAGCCACTGCCTTCGGCCGCGCCGGCGGCGCCGGTGCAGGCGAAGCGGCGGTAGTTCTCCTTGACCACGCCGCCGCAGTTCGGACAGGGCGATGCCAGCGTCGCGTAGTCGCCGGGGATGGTGTCGCGGTCGTATTCCTTGGCTTTCTTGACGATGCGCTCGGCCATCTTCGCGATCTCGGCCATGAAGCGTTCGCGGCTGAGTTTGCCGTGCTCCATCTGCGACAGCTGGTACTCCCAGTTGCCGGTGAGCTCGGGCTTGGTCAGGTCCTCGATCGCCAGCCCACGCAGCAGCGTCATCAGCTGGAAGGCCTTGGCCGTGGGCACCAGGTCGCGGCCTTCGCGCAGCATGTACTTCTCGAGGATCAGGCCTTCGATGATCGCGGCGCGCGTGGCCGGCGTGCCCAGGCCCTTCTCGGCCATCGCCTGGCGCAGTTCGTCGTCGTCGACGAGCTTGCCCGCGCCTTCCATCGCCGACAGCAGCGTGCCTTCGTTGTAGCGCGCCGGCGGCTTGGTCTTCGACTGCTTGACGTCGACCCCTTCGGTACGCACCAGCTCGCCCTGCGTCACCGGCACCAGGTTGGCGTCCTCGTCCTGCGCTTCCTTGCCGTAGACGGCCAGCCAGCCGGGGTTGACCAGCACCTTGCCGTTGGTCTGGAAGTGGTGCGTCGCCTCGGCCACCGCGACCTTGCTGATGCGCGTCGTGACCATGTACTCGGCCGCCGGATAGAACACGGCGATGAAGCGCTTGACGACCATGTCGTAGAGCTTGGCCTCGATCTCGGTCAGGCTCTTCGGGGCCTGCAGCGTCGGGATGATGGCGAAGTGGTCCGAGACCTTGGTGTTGTCGAAGACACGTTTGGTCGGCTTCACGTAACCGGCGCCCAGGCCCTTGCGCGCGTGCTGCGACAGCAGCGCCAGCGGCCCCGGCAGTTCTTCCTCGGCGAGCATCGCGAAGGTCTGCTTGACGACGGGGACGTAGTCCTCGGGCAGCGCGCGCGAGTCGGTCCGCGGGTAGGTCAGCACCTTGTGCTTCTCGTACAGCGCCTGGGCGATCGACAGCGTCGTCTTGGCCGAGAAGCCGAAGCGCGAGTTGGCCTCGCGCTGCAGCGTCGTCAGGTCGTAGAGCAGCGGGCTGCTTTGCGAACTGGGCTTGGCCTCCTCGGTGACGGTGGCCGGCTGGCCACGCACGGCGGCGGCGATGGCCTGGGCGTCGGCTTCGTTCCAGAGGCGGTCGGCGCGGGCCTCGGCGTCGTCCGGGTTCTTCTTCCACTTCGGGTCGAACCACTTGCCTTCGTACTGCCCGGCCTGGGCGTCGAAGGCGGCGCGCACTTCCCAGTAGTCGCGTGCGACGTGTTTGCGGATCTTCTCCTCGCGCTCGACGACGATGGACAGCGTCGGCGTCTGCACCCGGCCGACGGTGGTCAGGAAGAAACCGCCGTCGCGCGAGTTGAAGGCCGTCATCGCGCGCGTGCCGTTGATGCCGACGAGCCAGTCGGCTTCGGAGCGGCTGCGTGCGGCGTCGGCCAGGCCCTGCATCTGCTCGTCGCTGCGCAGCTTGTCGAAGCCGTCGCGTATCGCCTGCGGCGTCATGCTCTGCAGCCACAGGCGGCGGATCGGCTTGGCAAGCGGCTTGCCGGCGGCCGCGTACTGCACGATCAGGCGGAAGATCAGCTCGCCCTCGCGCCCCGCGTCGCAGGCGTTGACGAGTTCGCTGACGTCCTTGCGCCGCACCAGCTTGGACACCGCCGCGAGCCGCGACTTGGACTTGTCGATCGGCGCCAGGTCGAAATGCGGCGGCACCACCGGCAGGTTGGCGAAGCTCCACTTGCCGCGCTTGACGTCGTATTCCTCCGGCGCCTTGATCTCCACCAGATGGCCGACGGCCGAGGTGACGACGTAGCCGTCGCTCTCGAAGTGGTCGGCGTGCTTCTCGAACTTGCCGGCCACAGGCGTCAGCGCGCGGACGATGTCCTGGGCGACGCTGGGCTTCTCCGCAATGATCAGAGTCTTCGTCATGTGTCCCTTGGGCCACGGCTGCGATGCCGTGCCTACAATCCGCCGTCCTTCGCGCGCACGTACACACGCGCGCGCCCCTGATTTCAATGTACCGAATGAAGAAGACCGTGCAACCGGCGGCGCCAAAGAGCGATTCGCGGCGCATCCAGGTGCGACGCAGCGGCGTGCACGGCAAGGGGGTCTTCGCGCTGCGACCCATCGCCGCCGGCACCCGCCTCATCCAGTACAAGGGCCAGCTGATCAGCTGGCCCGAGGCCTTGCGCCGTCACCCCCACGACCCGGCGCAGCCCAACCATACCTTCTATTTCCACGTCGACGACGGCCACGTGATCGACGCCAACGTCGGCGGCAACGCGGCGCGCTGGATCAACCACGCCTGCGACCCGAACTGCGAGGCTGCGCTGCTCGACGACGGCCGCGTCTTCATCGAGGCGCAGCGCGACATCGAGGCCGGCGAAGAGCTGTTCTACGACTACGGGCTGACGATAGACCTGCGCTACACCGCCAAGCTGAAACAGGAGTACGCCTGCCGCTGCGGCAGCCCGAACTGCCGCGGCACGATGCTGGCGCCCAAGCGCCGTTGACACGATGAACCATCCGCAACCCGCCGCCGCCCCGACCACGCCCGACGACGCGGCCGAGGCATCGCCGCCGCTGCGCTGGGGTGCCGAGGACCTGTGGCTGCAGTTGCAGCCGCTGCTGCCCGGCGTCAGCGTCGAGGTCGTCGCGCAGACCGACTCGACGAACACGCGGCTGATCGAACGCGCCCGCGCCCAGGCCGGCCAGCGCGACGCGCCGGTGACGCGGCCGGGCGAGCTCAAGGTGTTCGGCGAGCTGCCGCGCGCGCCCTACGGCCGCCGCGCCGGCGACACCGAACCCTGTCTGCTCGTGGCCGAACACCAGACCGGCGGCCGCGGCCGCCTGGGCCGCGACTGGCTGGGCACGCCGGGAGCCTCGCTCACCTTCTCGCTGTCGCTGCCGCTGGCGCCGCGCGACTGGTCGGGGCTGTCGCTGGCGGTCGGCGTCGCGCTCGCCGAGGCGCTGGACACCGAACTGCCGCGCATCGGCCTGAAGTGGCCCAACGACCTGTGGCTGCTCGACGGCCCGGGCCGCGGCCGCAAGCTCGGCGGCGTGCTGATCGAAACGGTGCCGGTCGGCCAGCGCCGCATGTGCATCGTCGGTGTCGGCCTGAACGTGCTGCCGCAGGAAGCCGAGGGCCTGACCCACGGCTACGCCTGCCTGCAGGAGTTCGACGCCGAAGCCAGCGCGCCGCGTGCACTGGCCGCGGTGGCGGCGCCGCTGGTGCAGGCGCTGCAGCGTTTCGAGGCCGAAGGCTTCGCCCCGTTCGCCGCCGGCTTCGCGCGCCGCGACCTGCTCGCCGGGCAGTCGGTGACGACGACCGGCCCCGAGCCGCTGCAGGGCGTGGCCGAAGGCGTCGACGAACGCGGCGCCCTGCGCGTGCGCGCCGGCACGCTGCACACGCTGGTCAGCGGCGAAGTCAGCGTGCGCCTGCGGGACCGCGCATGCTGAGGACGCTGGCCGTCCTGCTGCTCGCCGCCAACCTGCTGTTTTTCGGCTGGAGCCGCGGCTGGCTGGCGCCGGTGCTGCCGGCGCCGCAGCACGGCGAACGCGAGCCGGCACGGCTGGCCGCGCAGATCAAGCCCGAGACCATCCACCTCGTCACGCCGCAGGCCGCCAGCGCGGCGGTCGCCAGCGTCGCCTGCATCGAGGCCGGCCCGTTCAGCGACGCCGACGTCAGCGGCGCCGAAGACGCCCTGATCGCCGCCGGCCTGCCCGGCGACCTGTGGAAGCGGCGCCAGCAGCAGCAGCCCACGGTCTGGCTGGTCTACCTCGGGCGCCTGGACGCCGCAGAGCTGCGCGCCCGCAGCGCCGCGCTGCAGCGCCTGCGCCTGCACTACGAGACGCTGGATGCGCCGCCTGAGCTCGCGCCCGGCCTCGTGCTGTCGCGCCACGAGTCGCGCGAAGACGCCGAACGGGCACTTGCCCAGGCCACGGCCAAGGGCGTGAAGGGCGCGCGTGCGGTCGCGCTGCCGCCGCCACCGCTGCAGCACTGGCTGCGCGCGGCGCGCGCCGACGCGACGCTGCAGAAACGCCTGGCCGAAGTCACGCTGCCCGGCGGCGAACGTTTCGAGCGCTGTCCGCGCTGAGGCCGGCAGACGATGCCGCCGCCCTTCGAGTACCAGAACCCGACGCTGCAGTTCGAGCGTTTCCTCGTCGCCGCGCGCGACCACGCCGGGCTGGCGACGACGAACATGGCCTGGAACATGGTCGTCGGCGTGCTGCACAGCTTCCGCGCCCACCTGTCGCTGGAGCAGGCCATCGCCTTCGCCCAGGTGCTGCCGCCGATGGTGCGTGCGCTCTTCACCGACGACTGGGACCCAGGCCTGCCGCCGACGCCGTTCGGCAGCCCCGCCGAACTGCTGGCCGAGGTGCGCGCCGTGCGTCACGAGCACAACTTCTCGCCCGACAACGCGATCGAGGCGGTCGCCCGGGCGCTGCACGAACAGGTCGAGCCCGCCGCCTTCGACCGCGCCCTCGCCGCGCTGCCGCCGCCGGCGCGCGACTACTGGGCGGTCTGAGCCGCCGCCCATGAAAAACGGCCCCGCGAGGGGCCGTCTTCAAGTCCCGGCCGCAGCCGGGTTCAGCGCCTTCAGGCGGCGATGACTCGCACCATCTCGAGCACCTTGCAGGAGTAGCCCCACTCGTTGTCGTACCAGGCGATGATCTTGACGAAGGTCTTGTCCAGCGCGATGCCGGCGTCGGCGTCGAACACCGAGGTGCAGCTTTCGCCGCGGAAGTCGGTGGCGACGACCTTGTCGGTGGTGTAGCCGAGCACGCCCTTCATCGGGCCCTCGCTGGCGGCCTTCATCGCCGCGCAGATGTCCTCGTAGCTCGTTTCCTTGTTCAGCTCGACGGTCAGGTCGACGACCGAGACGTCGGAGGTCGGCACGCGGAAGGACATGCCGGTGAGCTTCTTGTTCAGCTCGGGGATGACCTTGCCGACGGCCTTGGCGGCGCCGGTGGAGCTGGGGATGATGTTCTCGAGGATGCCGCGGCCGCCGCGCCAGTCCTTGTTGCTCGGGCCGTCGACGGTCTTCTGCGTCGCGGTGGCGGCGTGCACCGTGGTCATCAGGCCGCGCTTGATGCCGAAGTTGTCGTTCAGCACCTTGGCGACCGGCGCCAGGCAGTTGGTCGTGCAGCTGGCGTTGGAGACGATGGCCTGGCCGGCGTAGGTCTTGTCGTTGACGCCGTAGACGAACATCGGCGTGTCGTCCTTGGACGGCGCGCTCATGATGACCTTCTTGGCGCCGGCGGCCAGATGCTTCTCGGCGGTTTCCTTGGTCAGGAAGAGGCCGGTCGACTCGACGACGATGTCGGCGCCGACTTCGCCCCACTTCAGCTCGGCCGGGTCCTTGATCGCGGTGAGGCGGATCTTCTTGCCGTTGACGATCAGCGTGTGGCCGTCGACCGAGATGTCGCCCTTGAAGCGGCCGTGCACGCTGTCGTACTGCAGCATGTAGGCCAGGTAGTCGGGCTCGAGCAGGTCGTTGATGGCGACGACTTCGATGTCGTCGAAATGTTTGATCGCGGCACGGAACACCATGCGCCCGATGCGGCCGAAGCCGTTGATGCCGATCTTGATGGTCATGTCTTCTCTCCTGAACGGTAAAGGTGAACGGGCTTCGGCGCCTGGGCGGCCGGACCGGGCGGCCCGGCCGGCGCCACTAGGGGGCGATCTTGCCGCAGCCAGCGCGGCGGGTCACGCGCCGGCCTGCCAGCGCTGGTGATGAGAGGCGGGCGGCGCGCAGCACGGGGTCAGCGGCCGAGGACCTTGCGCACCACCGCGGCGACGTTCTCCGGCGTGAAGCCGAAGAGCTTGAAGAGCACGCCGGCGGGCGCGCTCTCGCCGTAGCGGTCCAGGCCGACGACGGCGGCGCAGCCGTACTTCCACCAGCCGTCGGTGACGCCGGCCTCGACGGCGATGCGCGGCAGCTTCGCCGGCAGCACCGAGACCTTGTAGGCCAAGCTCTGGCGGTCGAAGGTGGTCGTGCTGGGCATGCTGACGACACGCACCGAGATGCCGGCCGCGGCCAGCAGCGCCTGCGCGTGCAGCGCCAGCTGCACCTCGCTGCCGGTGGCGATGATCACCGCCTGCGGCTTCTTCTTCAGCCCGACTTCGCTCGGTTCTGCGAGCACGTAGGCGCCCTTGCCGATGTCCTCCAGCGTCGCCTTGGGCGCGTAGGGCAGGTTCTGGCGCGACAGCAGCAGCGCCGTCGGGCGCTCGGTGTTGCCGATCGCGACCGTCCACGCGACGGTGGTCTCGGCGGTGTCGGCCGGGCGCCAGACGTCCAGGTTCGGGATCAGGCGCAGCGACGCCGCGTGTTCGACGCTCTGGTGCGTCGGGCCGTCTTCGCCCAGGCCGATCGAGTCGTGGGTGAAGACGTGCACGACCCGCTGCTTCATCAGCGCCGCCATGCGCAGCGCGTTGCGGCTGTAGTCGCTGAAGGTCAGGAAGGTGCCGCCGTAGGGGATGAAGCCGCCGTGCAGCGCGATGCCGTTCATCACCGCGGCCATGCCGAACTCGCGCACGCCGTAGTTGATGTGGCGGCCGCCGTTGGGCGTGCCGGCGTCGTCGAAACGCAGCGGCGCGGTCGAGCTGGTGTTGGTCAGGTTGGAGCCGGTCAGGTCGGCCGAGCCGCCGAGCAGCTCGGGCAGCGCCTTCGTGAACACCTCCAGCGCCAGCTGGCTGGCCTTGCGCGACGCGACCGTCTCGGCCTTGTCGTGCGCGGCGATCGCGGCGTCGGCGGCGATGCGGGCGAAACCGGCCGGCAGCTCGCCCTTCATGCGGCGCTCGAACTCGGCGGCCAGTTCGGGGAAGGCGGCGCGGTAGGCGGCGAAGGCCTTGGCCCAGGCGGCTTCGGCCTTCTCGCCGGCGGTGCGTGCGTCCCAGGCGGCGTAGGCGTCCTCGGGCAGCACGAAGGCTTCGTGGCTCCAGCCCAGCGTCTGGCGCGCGAGCGCGATCTCGGCCGTGCCCAGCGGCTCGCCGTGCGCCTTGGAGGTGCCGGCGCGGTTCGGCGAGCCCTTGCCGATCGTCGTCTTGCAGATCACCAGCGTCGGCTTGGTCGCCGAGCCGCGTGCCGCCTTCAGCGCGGCGTCGACGGCGGCGACGTCATGGCCGTCGACCGGGCCGACGACGTTCCAGCCGTAGGCGTCGAAACGTTTGGCGACGTCGTCGACGTACCAGGGCGAGACCTGGCCGTCGATCGAGATGCCGTTGTCGTCGTAGAGCGCGACCAGCTTGTTCAGCTTCCAGGCACCGGCCAGCGCGCAGGCTTCGTGGCTGATGCCTTCCATCAGGCAGCCGTCGCCGAGGAAGGTGTAGGTGCGGTGGTCGACGACCGTGTGGCCGGGGCGGTTGAACTCCTGCGCCAGCAGCTTCTCGGCCAGCGCCATGCCGACGGCGTTGGTGATGCCCTGGCCCAGCGGGCCGGTGGTGGTCTCGACGCCCGGCGTCATGTCG
The DNA here is from genome assembly GCF_016583785.1 of Rubrivivax gelatinosus. Classification (GTDB taxonomy): domain Bacteria; phylum Pseudomonadota; class Gammaproteobacteria; order Burkholderiales; family Burkholderiaceae_C; genus Rubrivivax; species Rubrivivax gelatinosus_B. The sequence goes on from NZ_NRRU01000068.1 coordinate 12,685, forward strand.
ACCTCGGGGTGGCCCGGGGTCTTGCTGTGCAGCTGGCGGAAGTTGCGCAGTTCCTCGATCGGCAGCGCGTAGCCGGTCAGGTGCAGCAGCGCGTAGATCAGCATCGAGCCGTGGCCGTTGCTGAGCACGAAGCGGTCGCGGTCGGCCCAGTTCGGGTTCGCCGGGTTGTGCTTCAGGTGCCGACCCCAGAGCGCGACGGCCATCTCGGCCATGCCCATCGGAGCGCCCGGGTGGCCGGAGTTGGCTTGCTGCACCGCGTCCATCGCGAGCACGCGGATCGCGTTCGCCATCAACGAGGTGTCGGGGGAGGAAGTCTTGGCCATGCTGCGTCGACAGCCTCGTGGGCAGCCGATTCGAAGGTGGGAAAAGCGCTCGATTCTAGGGCGCCCCTACACTGCCGGCCGATGAGCGCCCGAGCCCTGATCCTCGCCGCCGGCCGCGGCGAGCGCATGCGACCGCTGACCGACACGACGCCCAAACCGCTGCTGCCGGTGCGCGGCCGGCCGATGATCGAGTGGCATCTGCTGGCGCTGGCGCGTGCCGGCGTGCGCGAGGTCGTGATCAACACCGCCTGGCTGGAGGAGCAGTTCCCGTCGGCGCTGGGCGACGGTTCGCGCTGGGGCCTGGCGATCCGCTACTCGGCCGAAGGTGCGGCGTATGGCGGCGCGCTCGAAACCGCCGGCGGCATCGCCACCGCGCTGCCCTGGCTGGCGCCGCACGGCGACGAAGCCTTCTGGGTCGTGTCCGGCGACATCGTCGCGCCGGACTTCGCTTTCGACGACGCCGAGCGCCGGCGTTTCGAAGACAGCGGCGACCTGGGCCGCATCTGGCTCGTGCCCAACCCCGGCTTCAACACACGCGGCGACTTCGTGCTCGGCCCGGGCGGCCGCCTGTCGCGCGAAGGCGACCGCGCCTGGACCTACGCCAACCTGGCGCTGCTGCGCCCGGCGCTGGTGGCCGGCATCGAGCCCGGCACACGCGCGGCACTCGGCCCGGCGCTGTTCGCCGCCGCCGCCGCGGGCCGGCTGTCGGGCGAGCCCTGGCGCGGCGAGTGGCACAACGTCGGCACGCCGGAGCAGCTCGCCGCGCTGTCCTGATCAGCGGTCTGCCAGCGGCGCCGTCACCGCGTCGATGCGCGCCAGCACCTCCGGCGTCAGGCGCTCGACCAGCGCCAGCGCACCCAGGTTGGCCTGCAGCTGCTCGACACGCGAGGCGCCGGTGATGACGCTGCTGACACGCGGGTTGTGCGCCACCCAGGCGATCGCCAGCTGCGCCAGCGTGCCGCCGAGTTCGGCCGCGATCGGCTCGAGCTGGGCGACGGCGGCGTTCTTCGCCGGGTCGAGCAGGCCGTCGCGCAGAAAGGCCATGTTGTCCATCGCGCCGCGGCTGCCGGCGGGCGCGCCGCTGCGGTACTTGCCGGTCAGCAGGCCCGAGGCCAGCGGGCTCCAGGTCGTCAGCCCCAGGCCGGTGTCCTCGTAGAGGCGGGCGTATTCCTGCTCGACGCGGCGGCGGTGGAACAGGTGGTATTGCGGCTGCTCGACCACCGGCTTGTGCCAGCCGTGGCGCTCGGCCAGCTCCCAGGCGGCGCGGATGTCGGCAGCACTCCATTCGCTGGTGCCCCAGTACAGCGCCTTGCCCTGCACGATCAGGTCGTTCATCGCACGCGCGGTCTCTTCGATCGGCGTGTTCGGATCGGGACGGTGGCAGTAGATGACGTCGATGAAGTCCAGGCCGAAGCGCGTGAGCGAGGCGTCGACCGCCTGCATCAGGTACTTGCGGTTGAGCGTGTCCTTGCGGTTGACGGCTTCGCCCTGGCGGTCCAGGCCCCAGAAGAACTTGCTGCTGACGACGTAGTTCAGCCGCGGCCAGGCCAGCCGGCGCAGCGCCTGGCCCATCACGACCTCGCTCTGGCCGCCGGCGTAGACCTCGGCGTTGTCGAAGAAGTTGACGCCGGCGTCGTAGGCGGCGGCCATCATCTCGACGGCGGCGTCGACGTCGACCTGGTTGTGATACGTGATCCAGGAGCCGAGCGAGAGCGCGCTGACGCGCAGGCCGGAACGGCCCAGACGACGGTATTGCATGGTGGTATCGGAAAGCACGATGAGAGACAGGAGGCCGATGCTAGTGGGTCGCTGCGGCGACAGCGACACCCCGGCGCCACGGCCACAATCGGGGTGATGGGAACGCTTTACCTCGTGCGCCACGGCCAGGCTTCGTTTGGCGCCGACGATTACGACTGCCTGAGCGAGCTCGGCCGGCGCCAGTGCCTGCAGCTGGGCATCTGGCTGCGCGAGCGCGGCATCCGCTTCGACGCCGCGCTGCACGGCTCGCTGCGGCGCCAGCGCGCGTCTTACGAGGCGATCGCCGAAGGCCACGGCGAGATGCCGGCGGCGGCGCTGCGGCCGCAGCTCGACGAATACGACAGCCACGCGCTGCTGGCCGCGGCCCACCCCGGGCCGCTGCCGACGGCCGACACGCCCGAGGCCTACCGCCGCTACTTCCAGCTGCTGCGCGAGGCGCTGCAGCGCTGGATGCTCGGCGAGATCGCGCCCGCCGGCATGCCGGCCTACGCCGACTGGCGCGCCGGCATCGTCGGCGTGCTGGGCGAGATCCAGCGCTCGCACACCGGCAACGTGCTGCTGGTGGCCAGCGGCGGGCCGATCTCGACTGCCGTCGGCCACCTGCTGCAGACGCCGCCGGAGGTGACGGTCGACCTGAACATGCGCATCCGCAACAGCTCGCTGACCGAGCTCGCGATCACGCCGCGGCGGCTGATGCTGGTCGCGTTCAACCACCTGCCGCACCTGGACCACCCGGAGCGGGAGGGCTGGATCACGTTCACCTGAGCACCATGGCGGACGGCGAGAATCGGGCGATGGTCGCTCCGCACATCGCCGTCGTCGGCGCCGGCCCGGTCGGGCTGGCGCTGGCCCTGCACGCCGCACGCGTGCTGCCCGCCGCACGCATCACCGTCTTCGACGCCCGGGCCGCCACGCACGACGTCGCCGCCGACGCACGCACGCTGGCGCTGTCGCTGGGCAGCGTGCAGTTCCTGCAGCGCCTGGTCGACTGGACGCCGCCGCACGCGATCGCCGAGGTGCAGGTCTCGCAGCAGCCGCCGTCCTTCGGCGAGGCCGTGGTGCACATCCGCGCCAGCGAACTCGGCGTGCCGCTGCTGGGCGCGGTGGCGAGCTACGGCGAGGTGGTCGCGCCGCTGCAGCGCGGCTGGCAGGCTGCGGCCGCGGCCGAGCCGCAGCGGCTGCAGCTGCGCCTGGGCACGCCGGTGCGGGCGATCAAGCCGGTGGCCAGCGGTGTCGAGCTCGACGCCGACATCGCCGAGAGCTTCGACCTGGCCGTCGTCGCCGAAGGCGGTGTCTTCGCCGACCAGGTGCGCAAGGCCCTGGTGCACGACTACCGCCAGACCGCCTGGGTCGGCAGCGTGACGCTGGACGGCCTGCCGCCGGGTGTCGCCTTCGAACGTTTCACGCGCGACGGCCCGCTGGCGCTGCTGCCGCGCGCAGACGGCCGCGCCTCGCTGGTCTGGTGCGTGCCCCGCGACGACGACCCGGTGCGTGCGCTCGACGCGCGCCAGCGCCTGGCGCTGCTGGCCGACCGCATCCCGGCCGCGGCCGGCCGGCCGCGTGCGATCACGCCGCTGAAGGACTTCGCGCTCGGGCTGAACGCCGAACGCACGCTGGTCGACGGGCGCTCGGTGCGCATCGGCAACGCCGCGCAGACGCTGCACCCGGTCGCCGGCCAGGGCCTGAACCTGGGGCTGCGCGACGCGCACGAGCTGGTCGCCGCACTGCGCCACGCGGCCGACATCGACAGCGCGCTCGCACGTGTCGAATGGGCGCGTTCACCCGACCGCTGGGCGACGATCGCAACGACCGACTTCCTGGCGCGCAGCTTCACCTGGCAGCTGCCGGGCTCCGGCCTGGCGCGGGGTCTCGGGCTGGCGGCGCTGCAGCGCGTCACGCCGGCGCGCCACTGGCTGGCGCGCCGAATGATGTTCGGCTCCCGTTGACGGGGACCACCCCCGAAGCGCCTTCGGCGCGCCTTGCAGGCCGCACCGGGCCGGTGGCCCGGCCCCTCTGCTGGCGCGGGCCGTCCACCGGACGCCCCACGTCCCGCCTCGGCCCCTCAAGGGGGCGCCGCCAGCGGCCCGGCAAAGCCGGTCCACGGCGGCAACTTGATTCGCTGGCTCAAGGCGCCACGCGGGCGACCTCGAAGCTGCCGGGGAGTCAGATGCGCCGGTGCGCCAGCGCCGGCAGCTGGCTGCGCACCTCGGCCAGGCGCGCGGCCGAGACCTCGGCGAGCACGACGCCCTCGCCTTCGTCGCGCTGCGCCAGCACCTCGCCCCAGGGGTCGGCGATCAGGCTGTGGCCCCAGGTGCGGCGGCCGCTCTCGTGCAGCCCGCCCTGCGCCGGCGCGAGCACGTAGCACTGGTTCTCGACCGCTCGCGCACGCAGCAGCAGCTCCCAGTGGGCGCGGCCGGTGGTCGCGGTAAAGGCCGCCGGCACGCACAGCAGGTCGCAGGGCGGCTGCGTCATCAGCGCGCGGTACAGCTCGGGGAAACGCAGGTCGTAGCAGACCGACAGGCCGACCCGCAGCGGCCCGCACTGCACGGCCACCGGCGTGTCGCCGGCGGCGAGCGTCGTCGCCTCGGCGTAGCGTTCGCGGCCGTTGTCGTAGGCGAAGAGGTGGATCTTGTCGTAGTGCGCGGCTTCGACGCCGTCGGGGCCGAAGACGCAGCAGCGGTTGAAGACCCGCTCGCCGTCGGGCGCACGCAGCGGCAGCGTGCCGCCGACGAGCCAGACGCCGTGGCGCGAGGCGAGGCCGGCGAGGAAGCGCTGGATCGCGCCGTCCCCCTCGGGCTCGGCAAAAGCGAGCTTGTCGGTGTCGCGCGCGCCGATCAGGCAGAAATACTCGGGCAGCGCGACCAGCTGCGCCCCGGCGCCCGCGGCCTCGGCCACCAGGCGCGCGGCGGTCTCGAGGTTACGGCCCAGGTCGGGCGTGCTGACCATCTGGACGGCGGCGATCTTCATGCGGGCATTCTGCTTCAGCGGGCGGGGCGGAGTCAGGGGAGCGAGGCTTTCCGGCCTTGGGTCCGGGCTCAGCCCTCGTGCGTGAAATCGCACGAGGGCCTGAGCCCGGACGAGCAAGGCCTTCCGGCCTTGCTCGTCCGGGCTCAGCCCTGTCGCCGGCACGGCGGGGGGCTTCAGCGCAGAATCGGCGCCCTCGACAAAGACAAAGACCGTCGGAGGGTCGTCCATGCCAGCCGTCCAGAACGCCGCGGCGGCGGCAGGGCACAGCCGTTTCGTGCAGCGCATCCGCCGCCGCTACGAAGCCGAGCGTGCGCTGCTGCCGCCGGGCGCGCCCGGGTTCGAGACCATCGTCGCGCTCGTCGCCGCACTGCTCGACCGGGGCCGCGAACTGCCGTCGGCGCTGCGCGTCGCGCGCCAGCTGGTGCTGGAACGGCTGGCGGTGCTGGACGTCGAACAAGCCGCCCCGCTGGACACCGTCACCGCGACGATGACCTCGCTGGCCGAGGCGACGCTGGATCTGGCGCTGACGCAGGCGCGGCAGGACGCCGACGAGCGCTACGGCCCGGCGCTGGACGCCCAGGGCCAGACGGTGGACCTGTGGATCATCGGCATGGGCAAGCTCGGCGCGCGCGAGTTGAACGTCTCGTCCGACATCGACCTGATCTACGTCTACGAGGACGACGGCCAGACCGCGGGCCCGCGCCCGGCCTCGTTCCACGAGTACTTCGCCTTCGTCGCCAAACGCCTGTACGCGCTGATCGGCGACAGCACCGAGGACGGTTTCGTCTTCCGCGTCGACCTGGCGCTGCGGCCCAACGGCAACTCGGGGCCGCCGGTCGTGAGCCTGGGCATGCTGGAGGAGTACTTCCAGGTGCAGGGCCGCGAATGGGAGCGTTTCGCCTGGCTCAAGAGCCGCATCGTCGCGCCGCGTGCGGCGGTCGGCACGCAGCGTGCGCTGGCGCTGCGATCGCTGGTCACGCCCTTCGTCTACCGCCGCTACCTCGACTACGGCGTCTTCGAAGGCCTGCGCCAGCTGCACCGCAAGATCCGCGAGGAAGCCCAGCGCCGCGCCGCCGGCCGGCCCGAACGCGCCAACGACGTCAAGCTCTCGCGCGGCGGCATCCGCGAGATCGAGTTCATCGTCCAGCTGATGCAGGTGGTGCGCGGCGGCCAGTTCCCCGAGATCCGCACCCGCAGCACGCTGCGCGCGCTGGCCCGGCTGTCGGCGCGCGGGATGATGTCGCCCGAGACCGCCGAGCGCCTGCACGGCGCCTACGTGCTGCTGCGCCGCATCGAACACCGCATCCAGTACCTCGACGACCAGCAGACCCATCTGCTGCCCACCGGCGACGAAGACCTGGCCTGGATCGCCTGCAGCCTGGGCGAAGACGACACCGGCGCGCTGCTGCACCGGCTGTGCGAGGCGCGCGAGGCCGTCGCCGCCGAGTTCGACGCGCTGCTGATGGAAGGCGCCACGCCGCCGGCCGGCAACGGCCGCAACGGCTGCCGCCAGTGCGGCACCGGGCCGCTGCCCATCGACAGCGAAGCGCTGCTCGAACGCCTGCCGCCGGCGCTGTCCGCACGCCTGCGCGACTGGGTGACGCAGCCGCGCGTGCTGGCGCTGCGCGACGAGAGCCGGCTGCGCCTGGGCCGGCTGATGCAGGCCGCGGCGCGTGGCATCGCCGACGGTTGCTGCACCGAGCAGGCGGCGCTGCGTTTCGTCGACTGGGTCGAGCCGCTGCTGCGGCGCGAGAGCTATCTGGCGCTGCTGGCCGAACGCCCCGAGGTGCTGCGCCGGCTGCTGCGCCTGCTCGGGCTGGCGCGCTGGCCGATGCAGTACCTGATGCGCCATCCGGGCGTCATCGACGAGCTCGCCGACTCGCGCCTGCAGCACCAGCGTTTCGAGCGCGAGACCTTCGCCGCCGAGCTGGAAGAGCGCCGCCTGGCCTGGGACCGCGCCGGCGAGTGCGACGAGGAGCGGCTGCTGGACATGCTGCGCCAGGCGCACCACGCCGAGGTCATGCGCACGCTGGTGCGCGACGTCGAGGGCGAACTGACGGTCGAGCAGGTCGCCGACGACCTCTCGGCGCTGGCCGACACGATGCTCGCGACCACGGTGCGCTGGGCCTGGAGCCGCTTCCGCCAGGCGCACCGCGAAGAGCCGGCGCTGGCCGTCATCGCCTACGGCAAGCTCGGCGGCAAGGAGCTGGGCTACGGCAGCGACCTCGACGTCGTCTTCCTCTTCGACGACGCCGACGAAGCCGACCCGGCGCGCGCGCAGGAGATCTACGGCGCCTTCGTGCGCAAGCTGATCACCTGGCTGACGCTGCGCACCGCCGCCGGCGAGCTGTTCGACATCGACACCGCGCTGCGGCCCAACGGCAACTCGGGGCTGCTGGTGACCTCGATCGCCTCGTTCGACCGCTACCAGGTCGGCCGCGGCAGCAACACCGCGTGGACCTGGGAGCACCAGGCGATCACGCGGGCACGCTGCGCCACCGGCGGCGCAGCGCTGGCGGCGGCCTTCGACGCGACGCGGCGCTCGGTGCTGGTCGCCGAGCGCGACCCGCAGGCGCTGCGCGACGAGATCGGCACGATGCGGCGCAAGGTGCGCGACGCGCACCCGGTGAAGGCCGGGCGCTTCGACGTCAAACACTCGGCCGGCGGCATGATGGACGTCGAGTTCGCCGTCCAGTACCTGGTGCTGGCGCATGCGCGCACCCATCCCGCGCTGATCGGCAACCTGGGCAACATCGCGCTGCTGCAGCTGGCCGAGGACGGCGGCCTGCTGCCGGCCGGCATCGGCCGCGCGGCCGCCGACGCCTATCGCGAGCTGCGCCGCGCGCAGCACACCGCGCGCCTGGACGAGCAGCCGACGCATTTCGAACCCGGGACGATGGCCGCGCAGCGCGACGCGGTGCTGGCGCTCTGGCGCAGCGTCTTCGGCGCCGGCTGAAGCGGCTTCAGGGGCGCACGAGCACGGCGGCGGCGTAGGGCTGCGCCAGCGCTGCGTCGTGCACGTACAGCGGCTGCAGCAGCCACTGGCGCACCGGAGCGCGGGGGCTCGCGGCCAGCTGGCGCACACGGGCCTCGGCCTGGCTGCCGGCCGCGACAAAGACGGTCGTCCCGCGCGCGGTCTCGGCCTGATCGGCGAGCAGCAGGCGCGCCTGGGGGAACTGCACGCGCAACCCGGCCGCCAGCCGCGGCGGATCGACGACCAGCGTGTCGGGCCGCGGCACCAGCGTGCGCAGCTCGGCCGCGAGCGCGCCGACCGGTTCGTTCAGCTCGTCGGGCTGGCCGCGCCGTCCGTCCAGCGGCGCGCGCAGCGTGATGCCGGCCAGCAGCAGCGCCGCCAGCACCAGCGTGGCCACGGTGTAGCGGCGCTCGGCCGCCGCCGGCGGCGGCGCCGGCAGCCATAACCAGCCGGCCAGCGGCAGCAGGAACAGCAGGGGCTGCATCCAGCGGCTCTTGAAATGCGTGACACCGCCCGCCAGCGCCAGCGCCGCCAGCGCCAGCGCCAGCAGCACGAAGTAGGCGAGCACGGCGCGGCGCACGGCGTCCGGCTGCGCCGCCGGCGCGCCGGCGCGTGCGGCGCGCCGCGCCGGCCAGTAGACGAGCAGGCCGAAGACCAGCAGCCAGGGCGCGGCCATGCTGAGGGCCGCCCGCAGCGCGCTCCAGATCCCGTGGACCCGGGCCACCAGGCCACCGCCGTCTTGCAGCTGCATCTTGCGCGCGGTGCCGCTCGTCACCTCGCCCAGGTGCTGCAATGCCCAGGCCAGGTGCGGCGCGACGACGAGCAGCGCGACCAGCAGCGCCGCCAGCGTCCAGCGCGAGAACAGCCGCGGCCGCAGCTGCGGCACGGCCAGGGCGCAGCCGACCAGCAGCGCGTGGAAGACGAGCAGGTTGTACTTGGCCAGCAGCCCGAGGCCGACGACGGCACCGAACACCAGGTAGTGCCAGGGCCGCGGCGCACGCGCGATGCGCACGAAGAGCCCGAGCGCCAGGGCCGCGCAGGTGGTGGCCAGCACCGTGTGCGTCAGGTCGCGCTGCGACTCCCAGCCGATCTGCGGCAGCCACAGCATGCCGGCAGCCACCAGCCCGGCCGACGCCCCGACCAGCGGCCAGGCGGCCCAGGCGAGCGCGACGTAGGCCAGCGCCAGCAGCCCGTTCTTCAGCAGCGCCAGGCCGGCGATCGAAGGCCCGAGCGGCTCGAAGACGGCCCACTGCAGCCAGGTGTAGAGCGGCGGCTGCGCGCCGTAGCCCCAGGCGAGCTCGCGCGTCCAGAGCAGCTGTTCGGCCTCGTCGAGCTCGGGGGCCGGCGACACCAGCACGCGCGCCAGCGTCTGCAAGGCGAAATAGCCGATCGCGAACCAGAACCAGCGGAGCAGCCGGCGGCCGTCGTTCGCCGGGGTGACGTGGGGCAGCAGCGACATCGCAGCAGCTTAGGGTGGGCGGTTTAACGCGGATTTAACCGGCACGCGATGTCATCGGGACGAAACTTTGCCGCGCGCCGCACAAACCTCGCGCCTGCTGAATGTTCCAGCCTACCGAACCCATCCTGCGCCCCGTGACCGGCGCTGCACCCCAGCAGCCGGCGCCCGCGGTGTCGGTGGTGATCCCGGTCTTCAACGAAGCCGCCAACCTGCGCGATCTGGTCGCACGCGTGCACGAGGCGCTGGCGGCGCGGCCCGGCGGCTTCGAGCTGATCTGCATCGACGACGGCTCGCGCGACGGCAGCGAGCGCCTGCTGCTCGAGCTGGCGGCCGGTCGCCCCTGGCTCAAGCCGGTGATCCTGGCACGCAACTACGGCCAGTCGACGGCGCTGCAAGCCGGTTTCGAACGCGCCGCCGGCCGCTACATCGCGACGCTGGACGGTGACCTGCAGAACGACCCGCTGGACCTGCCGGCGCTGCTCGACCGCCTGGACACCGACGACTCGATCGACATGATCTCGGGCTGGCGCCAGCAGCGCCAGGACCATGCGCTGTCGCGCCGCCTGCCCTCGCGGCTGGCCAACCGGCTGATCTCGTGGGCGACCAAGGTCGAGCTTCACGACTACGGCTGCGCGCTCAAGGTCTACCGGCGCGAGATCATCGAGCGCATCCACCTGTACGGCGAGCTGCACCGCTTCATCCCGTCGCTGGCCAAGGAAGCCGGCGCCCGCATCGTCGAGGTGCCGGTGCGCCACCACGCACGCACACGCGGCCAGTCCAAGTACGGCCTGGACCGCAGCTTCCGCGTCATCCTCGACCTGCTGCTGATCGTCTTCGTGCTGCGCTACCGCCAGCGGCCGCTGCACGCCTTCGGCGGCCTCGGGCTGGCGCTGGCGACGCCGGGGCTGGCGATGCTCGGCTACCTCGTCGTGCTCAAGCTGCTGGGCGAAACCATAGGCCAGCGCCCGCTGCTGATGGCCGGCACGATGCTGGTGCTGGTCGGCCTGCAGTTCGTCGCCGTCGGGCTGATCAGCGAGATGCTGGTGCGCATCTATTACGAGAAAGGGCCGCGGCCCCAATACCACCTGCGCCCGCCCCGCGAGCCGGGCGGTCCGGGCTGGTGACGGCCGGACCGGCGCGCCGCCTGTGGCGCCTGGCCGGCGCCGCGCTGCTGCTGGCGGCGGTGTTCTGGCTCGCCGGCCCGGCCGAGGTGGCGCGCACGCTGCAGGCGGCCGACCCCGGCTGGCTGGCCGCCGGCCTGGGCTGTGCGCTCGCGGCCAACGCCGTGTCGGCCTTGCGCTGGCAGGCCTTGTGCGCGTGGATGGGCATGGTCGTCGCGCGCCGCTGGGCGCTGGTCACCTACTTCCGCGGCGTTGCCGTCAACGTTGCGCTGCCCGGTGCCGTGGTCGGCGGCGACGTGCTGCGCGCCACGGCGCTGCAGCGCCTGGGGCATCCGGGTGTGGCGGCGGCGATGTCGGTGCTCGGCGACCGCATCAGCGGGCTGTTGATGCTGATCGCACTGGGTGTAGTCGCGCTGCTGCTCGGCGTCGGCACGCCGGCGTGGGACCAGCTGACCGGCGCCTGGCCGGGGCTGCAGGCGCTGGCCTCGCGCCCGCTGCTGGCCGCGCTGCTGGCGGCGATGCTCGTGCTGCCCTGGCTGGTCATCGCGCTGGCGCGCGGCGCCGGCCCGCTGGCCGGGCGGCTGCGGGGCGCGCTGGCACCGCTGCTGCGCCACCCGCAGCCGGGGCGGCAGTACCTGGACCAGGTCGGGCTGTCGCTGGCGGTGCAGGCGCTGTCGGTGGCCGCGCTCGGCTGCGCCGGCATGGCCGTCGGGGCGGCACCGGCGCCCTGGGCGCTGGCCGCCGCCGCGGTGCCGATCTTCCTGACGGCGACGCTGCCGGTCAGCTTCGGCGGCTGGGGCACACGCGAGGCGGCGGCGGCGATCTGCCTGGTGCCGCTGGGCGTGACGCCGGCGCAGGCCGTGACGATGTCGGTGATCTACGGCCTGTACCCGGTGGTACAGGCGGCGCTGGCGCTGGTGTCGACCGGCGGCGCGCCGCGGCCGCCGCGCTGAAGCCGCGTCAGGCCGGCTGCGGCTCGGCGGCGCCGCCGCGGCCGAGTTCCTTGCGGTAGCGGTTCAGCTCCTGGACGTTGGCGAAGCTGCGCCCGAACAGCAACCCCAGGTTGTGCAGGATGCGCTCGACGACCCGGCGCTCCCAGTCGGCGTCGAAACGGATCTGGCTGTCCAGCCAGCCTTCGAGCCAGGCCGGGTCCGGCAGCCGGCTCTGCACGGTGTCGTTGGGGAAGAGCTTGGTGTTCACGTGCAGGTTGGTCGGGTGCAGCGCCTGCGCGGTGCGGCGCGCGCTGGCCATCAGCACGCCGACCTTGGCGAAGGCGGTGCGTGCCTCGTCGCCGAAACGCGCCAGCGCACGCTTCATGTAGCGCAGGTAGGCGCCGCCGTGGCGCGCTTCGTCGCGGGCCAGGGTCTCGTAGATCGCCTTGATCACCGGCTCGGTATGCCACTCGGCGGCGCGCCGGTACCAGTGGTTCAGGCGGATCTCGCCGCAGAAGTGCAGCATCAGCGTCTCCAGCGCCGGCGCCGGGTCGAACTCGAAACGCACCGCGTGCAGTTCGTCCTCGGTCGGCACGAGCTCGGGGCGGAAGCGCCGCAGGTACTCCATCAGCACCAGCGAGTGCTTCTGCTCCTCGAAGAACCAGACGCTCATGAAGGCCGAGAAGTCGCTGTCGTCGCGGTTGTCGCGCAGAAACATCTCGGTGGCGGGCAGCGCCGCCCATTCGGTGATGGCGTTCATCTTGACCGTCTGCGCCTGCTCGTCGCTGAGCAGCGCGGGGTCGAAACGCTCCCACGGGATGTCCGTGTCCATGCTCCAGCGCACGGCCTCGAGCTGCTTGAAGAGTTCGGGATAGAGCATGGTCGCGCCACCTGTGGAAACACGACAGTCTAGGCAGCACCGAACGGCCGCGTGCGGGGCGGGGTGTTCAGGCCTGCGCCTCGCGCCAGCGCTGCAGCTCCACGGCAATCGATTCCAGCGATTCGATCGGCAGCACGCCGTCGACACGGCGCCGGAACAGCACCGGCGCACTGCCGCCGACCCAGACACCGAGTCCGGGCGGCAGCTTCTCGCGCAGCTCGGCCAGGCCGTCGACGACCTGGTTCGGGCTCATGCAGCCCGAGAAACTGAGCGCGACGATGTCGGCGCGGTAGGCCCGGGCCGCGAGCACCAGGTCCCACAGCGGCGTCTGCGTGCCGAGCGCGACGCAGCGGCAGCCCTCCATCGCCATCAGCGTCTCGCACATCAGCAGGCCCAGCCCGTGCGGCTCGCCCGGGAAGGTGCTCAGCAGCACCGTCGGCACGCCGCCGGCCAGCGGTTCGGGCACCGAGGCGATGGCCTGGCGCAGCAGGCTCTGCACGGTCTCGGTGTACAGATGCTCCTCGAAGACCTCGACCTGTCCGCGCAGCCAGGCGTCGCCGACCGCGGTGTTCAGCGGCGCGACCACGTCCACGACAAAACGCGAGATGCCGTGGCGCACCAGCATGCGCCCGAGCTCGCGCCTCAGCCCGCTGACGTCGTGCGCCCGCAGCAGCTCGAGCGAACGCCCCAGGTCGGCCGCGGCCACCGGGTTGTCGGCGACGCGCTGCGGCTGGTCGACGGTGGACGCCGTCAGCGCATCGAGCTCGGCCGCCGGCATCGGCACGATGCGCCCCGGGCGATGGCCGGCGTCGAGCAGGCGCTTGATGACCCGCAGCTTCTCGACCTGCTCGAGCGGATAGGCGCGCTCGCCTTGCGGGTCGCGTGCCGGCGACGGAAAGCCGTAGCGCCGCTCCCAGACACGCAAAGTGTCTTTGCTGAGGCCGGTGTCGCGCTCGACGGCGGCGATCGACAGCGTCAGCGGCTCGCTCGAGACTCGGTCTGTCATGCTGGCCGCCATTGGGTTGTCCTGGACAAAACTGTGCTCTGATCTGAAAGTTGGCCTAATATAGGCCCGCAGCCCGGTTTTGAACAGGACATAGGCTTGTCAAACCGACCTCCACCGACTGCACGATTCGAAAGATGACTGTATAGTCTCGTTTCATACCCAAGGGTTTACATGACGCCGACGCAGCGCCCGACCACCCGTGAAGTCCCCAGCAGACGCAGCAGCCCGCTGCGTGCGGAACTTTGCGGCATGACCAAGATCAGAACCGGCAATGCCGCGACCGCGGCGCAGCTTGTTCTGTCGTGCGGACTTTCGGGTTTCCTGTCTGCAAGCTCTGAGCGCTTCTCCTCCTCCTCCCTCCCTCCCTCGTTCGCTCAGAGGCGCCGCGCGACAGCTTTTCTTTCCCGGCGTACCGCCGTGCGCGGTACGCCGGCCCTCCGGGGCGCCGGCGCCCGTGGCGCCAAGGGGGCCCGTTGATGCGTCGCGTCGCTGTCGTCGGCTCCGGGATCTCCGGTCTCGCCGCCGCTTATGAACTGTCCTGCGATGCCCGCGTCACGCTGTTCGAGGCCGGCTCGTATTTCGGCGGGCACACGAACACGATCGACCTGACGATCGACGGCGTCACCCACGGCGTCGACACCGGTTTCCTGGTGTTCAACCACCGCACCTACCCGAACCTGCTGCGCCTGTTCGCCGAGCTCGGCGTCGAGACCGCGCCCTCGGACATGTCGTTCTCGGTGCAGGCGCGCGAAGACGGGCTGGAGTGGAGCGGCTCGGACCTGAACTCGGTCTTCGCGCAGCGGCGCAACCTGCTGCGCCCGCGCTTCCTGAAGATGCTGTCGGAGATCGTGCGCTTCAACCGGCTCGCGACCGCGATCGCCGAAGCCGGCGCCGAGGACGCGCTGGCCGAGCCGATCGGCGAGTTCCTGGGCCGCCACGGCTTCGGCGAGACCTTCCGCGACTGGTACTTCCTGCCGATGATCGGCTGCATCTGGTCCTGCCCGACCGACCAGATGCTGCGTTTCCCGGTCGCGACGATGATCCGGTTCTGCCACAACCACGGCCTGATCCAGGTGAACGACCGGCCGCAGTGGCACACGGTCAAGGGCGGCGCGCGCCACTACGTCGAGAAGATGCTGCCGCGCATCGCCGACGCGCGGATCTCCAGCCCGGTGCTGGCGATCCACCGCGACGTGCAGGGCCCGAGCGTGGTCTCGGCCGCCGGCACCGAACGTTTCGACGAAGTCGTGCTCGCCTGCCACAGCGACCAGGCGCTGGCGCTGCTCGCCGACCCGAGCGAAGACGAGCGCGCGGTGCTGGGTGCGATCCGCTACCAGCCCAACCGCGCCGTCGTGCATTCGGACGCCTCGGTGCTGCCGCGGCGCAAGCTCGCCTGGGCCTCGTGGAACTACGTGCGCTCGGCGCAGCGCGACCGCGAGCAGGCCGCGGTCTGCCTGCACTACCTGCTCAACCGGCTGCAGCCGCTGCCCTGGCAGACGCCGGTGATCGTGTCGCTGAACCCCGAGACCGAACCGGCCGCGGCCAGCGTGTTCCGCGAGATCGAGTACGCGCACCCGGTGTTCGACCTCGGCGCGATCGAGGCCCAGCGCCGCGTGCCGGCGCTGCAGGGCCAGGCCCACACCTGGTACTGCGGCGCCTGGACACGCTACGGCTTCCACGAGGACGGCCTGGCCTCGGGCCTGGACGTCGTGCGCCGCGTGCGCGAATGCTGGCAATCGGGCGCGCCGGCGCGGGTGGCGGCGTGACGGCCATCGCGCCCCGGCCGCTGCTGGGCACCGGCGTCGTGCGCCATCGGCGCCTGAAGCCGGCCGGGCATGCGTTCGAGTACCCCACCTATTTCCTGCTGCTGCCGCTGCGCAGTCTGCGCGCGCAGCCGGACGCGGCGCTGGTGCGCAACCGCTTCGGCCTCGTCGCCTTCCACGACGCCGACCACGGCGAGGGCGGCGCCGACGCGCTCGCCTGGATCGAGGCGCTGCTGCAGGCCGAAGGCATCGCCGACGCCGACGGCGAGATCTGGCTGCACACCTACCCGCGCGTGCTGGGCTACGTCTTCAAGCCGGTGAGCTTCTGGTACTGCGAGCGCCGCGACGGCTCGCTCGCGGCCATCGTCGCCGAGGTCAACAACACCTTCGGCGAGCGCCACTGCTACCTGCTCGCGGGCGACGAACTCCAGTACGGCCGCGAGCTGCGCGCGCAGAAGGTCTTCCACGTCTCGCCGTTCTGCCGCGTCGAGGGCCAGTACCGCTTCCGCTTCATGCGCACCGGCGAGCGCACCGTCGCCCGCGTCGACCACGACGACGACGAAGGCCCGCTGCTGCAGACCAGCGTCAGCGGGCGCCTGGCGCCGCTGACGCCGGCGGCGGCTCGCGCCGCCTTCTTCGGCATGCCGATGATGTCTTTCGGCGTCATCGTGCGCATCCACTGGCACGCGCTGCAGTTGTGGGCCAAGCGTGTGCCCTTTGTCAGCAAGCCGGCCGCGCCACAGGCCTTCACGACCCGTTGATCCAGGAATCGCCATGACGACGACGACCGCCAACGCCTTCGCCCTGCCCGAGACCGCGCCCGCCGCGGCGCGCACCGTCTTCCGGCTGCTGCGCCGGCTGGCCTACGGCACGCTCGACGTGCAGCTGCCCGACGGCAGCCTGGCGCACTTCGGCACCGGCCGCGACGGCGAGCCGCGTGCGTCGATGCGCATGCTCGACTGGAGCGTGTGCTCGGCCACGCTCAAGAGCGGCGACATCGGCTTCGCCGAGGCCTACATCGACGGCCGCTGGACCTCGCCCGACGTCGTCGCGCTGCTGCAGCTGTTCACCGCCAACCGCGACGCGGTCGAGTCGGCGATCTACGGCACCTGGTGGGGCTCGATCGCACACCGCGTCAAACACCTGCTGAACCGCAACTCGCGCCGCGGCAGCCGCAAGAACATCCACGCCCACTACGATCTGGGCAACGCGTTCTACCGGCTGTGGCTGGACGAGACGATGAACTACTCGAGCGCCTGGTTCGACGGCGACGCGGACAAGCCCATGCCCGAGGCCCAGCGCGCCAAGGTGCGCCGGGCGCTGCGCGAATGCCGCGTGCGCGCCGGCGACCGCGTGCTCGAGATCGGCTGCGGCTGGGGCGCGCTCGCCGAAGCCGCGGCCAACGAGTTCGGCGCCCGCGTCACCGGCGTCACGCTGTCGACCGAGCAGCTCGCGTTCGCCCGCGAACGCCTGGCGCGCCTGGGCCTGACGCCGCAGGCCGAACTGCGGCTGCAGGACTACCGCGACATCCACGACGGCCCGTTCGACGCCATCGCCTCGATCGAGATGTTCGAAGCCGTCGGCCGCGAGTACTGGGGCGACTTCTTCCGCACCGTGCACGCCAAGCTCAAGCCCGACGGCCGTGCCTGCATCCAGTCGATCGTGATCCGCGACGATCTGTTCGCGCGCTACGCGCGTTCGACCGACTTCATCCAGCAGTACGTCTTCCCCGGCGGCATGCTGCCCAGCAGCAAGGTCTTCCGCGCCGAGGCGAAGAAGGCCGGGCTCGAGGTGATCAACGAACTCGCCTTCGGCCCCGACTACGCCGAGACGCTGCGCCGCTGGCGCGTCGCCTTCCTGGCGCAGGAGCCGGCGGTGCGCGCCCAGGGCTTCGATACGCGCTTCATGCGCATCTGGGAGTTCTACCTCGCCTACTGCGAGGCGGCCTTCGCCACCGGCAACACCGACGTCGTGCAGTTCACGCTGCGGCGTGTCTAGATGGACGCCGCGCGCCGTGCCCTGCTGCTGATGGCGCTCGCGCCGGCCGCGGCATTTGCGACGCGCAGCGCGACGCTGCCACCCGAACTGGCGCCCTACGCGCCGCTGCAGCTGCAGGGCGAGGGCCGGATGCGGGTGCTCGGGCTGCAGGTCTACGACGCCCGGCTGTGGACAGCCGAGGGTTTCGTGCCCGAGCGCTGGAACGAAACCGCGCTGGCGCTGGAGATCCGCTATGCCCGCGCGCTCCAGGGCCGCGACATCGCCGAACGGTCCATCGCCGAGATGCGGCGCCAGGGCGGGCTGGCAGACGCCGACGCCGAACGCTGGCTGCAGGCGATGGCGGCGCTGTTCCCCGACGTGAAGCCGGGCGACCGCCTGGTCGGCGTGCGCCGCGCGGACGGCACGACGCGCTTCTACGGCAACGGCCGCCTGCTCGGCGAGGTCGCCGAGCGCGAGTTCGGGCGCCGCTTCTTCGGCATCTGGCTGGCACCGCAGAGCTCGCAGCCGCAGCTGCGCGAGCGCCTGGTCGGCGGCCGAGGAAGGGGTCGACGACGGCGTCGAACAGGCGCACGGCCAGCAGC
>NZ_NRRU01000069.1 GCF_016583785.1 Rubrivivax gelatinosus
GGCGCTGGGCGAGACGCTGCCGCTGGCGGCGCTGCCCGACTGGCTGGCCGGGCGCCCCTGGTCGGGGGCGCCCCATGCGGCGACGGCGCGCGGCTTCGAGCAGCTCGGCTGGAACGTCGACCTCGCACGCCGCGACGAAGGTTGGATCGAAGCCGCGCGCGCGGCGCCGCCGCCGGTGCAGGTGCGCGTGCGGCTGGAGACTCCAGGCTGAAACGCGCTTGGCGCGGCGCAAGCGCGGCACGCGGCGTCAGGTCTTAGAGTCGCGGCCCATGACCTTGAGATCGCTGCTCGACGTTCCGGCCCCGGCCAAGCTCAACCTGTTCCTGCACATCGTCGGCCGCCGCGCCGACGGCTACCACCTGCTGCAGTCGCCCTTCGTGCTGATCGACTGGGCCGACACGCTGCACTTCGAGCGCCGCGACGACGGCCGCATCGAGCGCCACGACCTCGGCGCCGCGCTGCCGCCGGAAGACCTGTGCCTGCGCGCCGCGCGCGCGCTGCAGGCCGCCAGCGGCACGGCGCTGGGGGTGGACATCTCGATCATGAAGACGCTGCCGGCCGGCGCCGGCATGGGCGGCGGCAGTTCGGACGCGGCGACGGTGCTGCTGGCGCTGAACCGGCTGTGGGCGCTGGACTGGCCGCGCGAGCGCCTGCTGGCGCTGGGCGCGACGCTGGGCGCCGACGTGCCCTTCTTCGTCGGCGGCCGCAATGCCTTCGTCGAAGGCATAGGCGAACAGCTGACGCCGCTGCAGCTGCCGCGCCAGTGGTACGCGGTCGTCAAGCCGCCGGCAGGCCTCGCCACGAAAGAAATCTTCAGCCACCCTCTTCTCAAACGGGATACTTCTGCTATAGTCTTGGGCTCGCTCGCAGATGACTTTGTTGTAACGAAGTTCAGTACGGGATACGGCAGCAACGACATGCAGCCCCCCGCGCAGGACCGGTGCAGCGACGTGGCGAAAGCCCTGCAATTCCTCGAGGCCCGCTTCGGCAACAGCCGGATGACGGGATCAGGCAGCGCAGTTTTTGCGAGAGCCGGCACAGGCGATCAACCCGTGGCGACATTTCAGCAAGCCGAGCTTGCCGAAGGTTGGGTGGGTCGGATGTGTCGCAGTCTGGAGCAGCATCCGCTTGTCGGCTGGGCTCGGGACTGAGACAGTTTCAAGGGGTCGGCGTCAGCCGGTTCCTGTGTAGGGGAGTCGCCAAGTTGGTCAAGGCATCGGATTTTGATTCCGACATGCGAGGGTTCGAGTCCTTCCTCCCCTGCCAAATTTCTCTCTGACGGCACCTTCGCCGTCAGCGCTCTGCGGAGATCCCCATCGTGCTGTTCAACACCGTGCTCTTCACCGGCAATGCGAATCCGGTGCTGGCACAGGAAATCGCCACCCATCTCAGCGTCGAAC
Source organism: Rubrivivax gelatinosus (assembly GCF_016583785.1). Lineage (GTDB taxonomy): Bacteria > Pseudomonadota > Gammaproteobacteria > Burkholderiales > Burkholderiaceae_C > Rubrivivax > Rubrivivax gelatinosus_B. Next base: position 1,401 of record NZ_NRRU01000069.1, read on the forward strand.
TGGGGCGGGCCTCGGTGGGACGTTTCTCCGACGGCGAGGTGACGGTCGAAATCAGGCAGAACGTGCGAGCGCGCGACGTCTTCGTCGTGCAGCCCACCTGCAGCCCGACCAACGAAAACCTGATGGAGCTGCTGATCATGGTCGATGCGTTGAAGCGCGCCAGCGCTCGCCGCATCACCGCCGTGATCCCGTACTTCGGCTACGCGCGCCAGGACCGCCGTCCGCGCAGCACCCGCGTGCCGATCAGCGCCAAGGTCGTCGCCAACCTGCTGGAAACCGTCGGCGTCGAGCGCCTGCTGACGATGGACCTGCACGCCGACCAGATCCAGGGTTTCTTCGACATCCCGGTCGACAACATCTACGCCAGCCCGGTGCTGCTGTCGGACCTGAAGAGCAAGGCCTACAAGGACCTGGTCGTGGTCTCGCCTGACGTCGGCGGCGTCGTGCGCGCCCGGGCGCTGGCCAAGCAGCTGGGCTGCGACCTGGCGATCATCGACAAGCGCCGCCCGGCGGCCAACGTCTCCGAGGTGATGCACATCATCGGCGAGATCGACGGCCGCAACTGCGTGATCATGGACGACATGATCGACACCGCCGGCACGCTGGTGAAGGCGGCCGAGGTGCTGAAGGAACGCGGCGCCAAGAGCGTCTACGCCTACTGCACGCACCCGGTGTTCTCGGGCCCGGCGGTCGAGCGCATCGCCAAGTCGCAGATCGACGAGGTCGTGATCACGAACACGATCCCGATGAGCGCCGAGGCCAAGGCCTGCCCCAAGATCCGCCAGCTGAGCGTCGCCTTCCTGTTCGCCGAAACCATCCGCCGCATCAGCGACGGCGAATCGGTGACCTCGCTCTTCGCCGAGCAGAACAGTAATTTCTGACGGGAAAGCGGGCTCGCTTCGCGAGCCCTTTCCTTTTTGGGGCCTGGTCGCGGGCCCTTTGTTGCAACTGTGGAGTCCACATGAAATTCACCGCTTTCGAGCGTAGCGTCCAGGGGACCGGAGCGAGCCGCCGCCTGCGCAACGCCGCCAAGGTGCCCGGCATCGTCTACGGTGCCGGCGAACCGAAGATGATCGAGCTCGATCACAACGCCCTGTTCTTCGCACTGAAGAAGGAAGCCTTCCACTCGTCCATCCTCGAGATGGAACTGGCGGGCCAGGTCGAGAAGGTCCTGCTGCGCGACTTCCAGATGCACGCCTGGAAGCCGATCGTCATGCACGTGGACTTCCAGCGCGTCGACGAAACGACGCGCCTGCGCAAGAAGGTGCCGCTGCACTTTGAAGGCGAAGAAAACTCGCCGGCGGTGAAGACCGACAAGTGCGTGATCAGCCACGTCGCCACCGAACTCGAAATCGAGTGCCTGGCTTCGCAGCTGCCCGAGTTCGTCACGATCGACCTGTCGGGCCTGGTGAAGAACCAGACCCTGCACGTCAGCAACCTGAAGCTGCCGGCCGGCATCAAGGCCGTGCGCCACGGCACGCTGAACCCGGCGATCGTCTCGGTCGCGCTGCCCAAGGTCGAGGAAGAAGTGATCGCCGCCCCGGTCGTCGCCGCTGCCGAAAAGGGCAAGGGCAAGGCCAAGAAGGACGAGAAGCAGAACAAGAAGTGATGTCGCGCCGGCTGGTGCCGGCGACACACACCGCTTCGGGCCCCACCTCGGTGGGGCCTCGTCGTTTTCGGGCCCCGGATAATCCGCCACACCATGATTCGTCTCTTCGTCGGCCTGGGCAACCCCGGCCCTGAATACGAGGCCACACGCCACAACGCCGGCTTCTGGTGGCTGGACGCGCTGGCCGACAAACTCGGCGCGCGCCTCGTGCCCGAACGCGGCTACCAGGCGCTGGCCGCACGCGTGAACCAGCCCGGCGGCCCGGTCTGGCTGCTCGAGCCGATGACCTATATGAACCGCTCGGGCTTCTCGGTCGCGACGCTGGCGCGTTTCTTCAAGATCGAGCCGAAGGAAATCCTCGTCGTGCACGACGAGCTCGACCTGCTGCCCGGCCAGGCCAAGCTGAAGTTCGGCGGCAGCGCCGCCGGCCACAACGGCCTGAAAGACATCCACAGCCAGCTCGGCACGCTGGACTTCTGGCGCCTGCGGCTCGGTGTCGGCCACCCCGGCAACAAGGCCGAGGTCGTCAATTGGGTGCTGAAAAAACCCTCACCCGACCACCGCGAGGCGATCGCCAAGGCGATCGAGCAGTCGCTGGCGGCGTCGGAGTTGCTGATCGCCGGCGAGATGGACCAGGCGCTGCAGAAGATCCACGCCCAGCCGCCGCGGCCCAAGCCGCCCAAGCCACCGCGCCCGGCTCCGCCGGACGCCACGCCCGCGCCCTGAACATGCGTGCCGCGCTCGCCCTCGCCCTTCTGGCGCTGGCCGGCGCGGCAGCGGCGCAGCCGATCTGGCGCTGCGGGCCCGACGGCCGCACGCTGCAGGACCACCCCTGCAGCGACGGCACGAAGCTGGCGGTCACCGACGACCGCCCCGACGCCGAGGAGACCGCCGCCGCACGCGAGGTCGCACGCCGCGAGGCGGCCCTGGCCGAGAGCCTGCGCGCCGAACGCCACGCGCGCGAACGCCAGGCCCAGGCGGCACCCGGCGCCTTCGTCGAGCCCAAGCCGGCGCTCGCCGAACCGGCGCGCCGCAAGGACAAGCCCGAGACGAAGAAGAAAAAGAAGAAGAGCGCTAAGAAGCAGCGCTAGCCGCGCCCGACTGCAGCGCGCGGTACTTCAGCGCCAGCTGCTCGCGGCTTTCGACGTGTTCCGGGTTCACCGGGATGCACTCGACCGGGCAGACCTGCACACACTGCGGCTCGTCGAAATGGCCGACACACTCGGTGCAGCGCCGCGGGTCGATGACGTAGTGCTCCTCGCCCATCGTGATCGCCTGGTTCGGGCACTCGGGCTCGCAGACATCGCAGTTGATGCACTCGTCGGTAATCCAGAGAGCCATGTCAGGCGGTGGGCTGGTTCACCCGGTCCTGTAGACGTTCAAGCACCGAAGGTGCCACGAACTTGGAGACATCGCCGCCAAGGGTGGCAATCTCGCGCACGAAGGTCGCGCTGACGAACTGGTACTGGTCCGAGGGCGTCATGAAGACGGTCTCGACGTCGGGCATCAGTTGCCGGTTCATGCCGGCCATCTGGAACTCGTATTCGAAGTCGCTGACGGCGCGCAGCCCGCGCACGATGACCTTGGCGCCGGCGGCGACGACGAAGTCGCGCAGCAGACCACGGAACGCGACAACCTCGACGTTGCCGTAGGGCGCGGCGATCTCGCGCGCGATCTCCAGGCGCTCGTCGATCGTGAACATCGTGCGCTTGTGGTGCCCGGCGGCGACGGCCAGGATCAGGCGATCGAACAGCCGCGAGCCGCGGCGCATCAGGTCTTCGTGACCCAGCGTCATCGGGTCGAAGGTGCCGGGATACACGGCGGTCAGCGGAGTGACGGTGGTCACGGCACGGTCCTCAGGACGAAACCGGGGCAGTGTAGCCGCGCCGGAACAGTTGGAAACACACCGCGCCGGCCTGCCCCTGACGGTGGGATTCGAGCCCAGGCGGCGGCTCGGCGATGGGCTCGCCGCTTTCGACGTAGACAAAACCACCGGGCACGACCAGCGCCGCCGCCAGCCGCGCCGCCGCCGGCGCCAGCGCCGCGTCGAACGGCGGGTCGAGCAACACCAGTTCCCAGGCTGCCGGCGGCGCCGACGCCATCCAGGCCATCGCGTCGCCGCGCCGCGCCTCCAGGCCACTCGCACCCAGGCGCTGGGCCGATGCGTTCAGCGAGGCGACGAGCCGCGCATCCTGCTCCAGCAGCAGCACCTGCCTGGCGCCGCGCGACGCGGCCTCGAAACCGAGCGCACCGCTGCCGGCGAACGCGTCCAACACGCGCCAGCCCGTCAGGTCCTGGCCCAGCCAGTTGAACAGCGTCTCGCGCACGCGGTCGGGCGTGGGCCGCAGCCCGGGGCGCTCGGCCACCGGCAGCTTGCTGCGTTTCCACTGGCCGCCGATCAGGCGCACCTCGTTCGGGCGCCCCCGGGACGTCGTCTTCACGGCCGCACCGGAATGCCGTCGCGCGCCATCAGCGCCTTGGCCTGGGCGACGGTGAATTCGCCGTAGTGGAAGATGCTGGCGGCCAGCACCGCGTCGGCGCCGCCCAGGCGTATGCCATCGGACAGGTGCTCCAGCGTGCCGACGCCACCGGAGGCGATCACCGGCACCGGCACCGCGTCGGCGACGGCGCGGGTCAGCTCCAGGTCGAAACCGCTCTTGGTGCCGTCGCGGTCCATGCTGGTCAGCAGGATCTCGCCGGCGCCGCAGTCCGTCATCTGCCGTGCCCAGGCCACCGCGTCCAGGCCGACGTTCTTGCGCCCGCCGTGGGTATAGACGTCCCAGCCCGGGCCGCGCGCGGCCAGGTCCTCGCCCTGGCGGCGCTTGGCGTCGATCGCGACGACGATGCACTGCGCGCCGTACTTCTCGGATGCGTCGCGGATGACCTGCGGGTTGGCGACCGCCGCCGAGTTGAAGCTGACCTTGTCGGCACCGGCGTTGAGCAGCCGGCGCACGTCCTCGACCGTGCGCACGCCGCCGCCCACCGTCAGCGGGATGAAGACCTGCGAGGCCACGGCTTCGATGATGTGCAGGATCAGGTCGCGGCCGTCGCTGGTGGCGGTGATGTCGAGGAAGGTGAGTTCGTCGGCGCCCTGGTCGTTGTAGCGCGCGGCGATCTCGACCGGATCGCCGGCGTCGCGCAGTTCGACGAAGTTGACGCCCTTGACGACCCGGCCGCCGGTGACGTCCAGGCAGGGGATGATGCGTTTGGCGAGCATGGAAACGCCCCGGTGGCGGGGCGGCAGAGTGAGGCTTAGGCGGCGCCGTTCAGCTCGTCGGCACGCGCCTGGGCGGCGGCGAAGTCGAGCGCGCCGGTGTAGATGCTGCGCCCGCAGATGACGCCTTCGACACCCTCGGGCTCGACGCCGCACAGGCGTTCGATGTCCGCCAGGTCCGACAGGCCGCCCGAGGCGATGACGGGAATCGACAGCGCCTGCGCCAGCTTGACGGTGGCCTCGATGTTGATGCCGGTGAGCATGCCGTCGCGGCCGATGTCGGTGTAGACGACGGCCTCGACGCCGTAGTCCTCGAACTTCTTCGCCAGGTCGACGACCTCGTGGCCGGTGAGCTTGCTCCAGCCGTCTGTCGCGACCTTGCCGTCCTTGGCGTCCAGGCCGACGATGATGTGGCCGCCGAAGGCCGTGCAGGCGTCCTTCAGGAAACCCGGGCTCTTGACCGCCGCGGTGCCGATGATCACGTAGCTGATGCCGTCGTCGAGCAGGCGCTCGATCGTGTCCAGGTCGCGGATGCCGCCACCCAGTTGCACCGGGATCTCGTCGCCGACTTCAGCCAGGATGGCCTTGACCGCGGCCTCGTTGATCGGGCGGCCGGCAAAAGCGCCGTTCAGGTCGACCAGGTGCAATCGGCGCGCGCCGGCATCGAGCCAGCGGCGCGCCATCGCGGCGGGGTCTTCGCCGAAGGTCGTCGACACATTCATGTCGCCTTGTTGCAGGCGGACGCACTTGCCGTCCTTCAGGTCGATGGCGGGGATCAGCAGCATGGCTCGTCGCGTTGGAGGTTCGGGATCAGGGTTTCCAGCTTAGGAAATTCCGGTAGAGGCTGAGCCCGTGCGCGGCGCTTTTCTCGGGATGGAACTGCGTCGCAAAAATGTTATCCCGCGCGATGGCACAGGTAAAGCGTGTGCCGTAGTCGGTTTCGCCCGCGATGTGCGCGCCATCCGCCGGTGCGGCGAAGTAGCTGTGGACGAAATAGAACCAGGCGCCGTCGGGCACGCCGGCCCAGAGCGCATGCGGACGCTGGCGCACCTGGTTCCAGCCCATCTGCGGCACCTTGTAGCGGCTGCCGTCCTCCTGCAGCTGCCCGTCGAGGCGGAAACGCTTCACCTCGCCGGGGATCAGGTCCAGCCCGGGCGTGTCCTGCTCCTCGCTGTGCGTCAGCAACATCTGCATGCCCACGCACACGCCCATCAGCGGCTTGTTCGCGGCGGCGTCCAGCACCGCCTCGAGCAGGCCGGAGTCGCGCAGCTCGCGCATGCAGTCGCGGATCGCGCCCTGCCCCGGCAGCACGATGCGCTCGGCGGCGAAGACCTGCTCCGGCCGCGAGGTGACGACGACCTCGTGCCCGGTACCCGCGGCGACGTGCATCACCGCCTGCGACACCGAGCGCAGGTTGCCCATGCCGTAGTCGACGACGGCAACCGTGCTCATAACGCACCCTCCGGCCTGACGGCCGATCCCGCCAGGCGGGAGTGAGCGCCGGACAAGTCCTGCGCGCTCACAGACAGCCCTTCGTCGACGGCACGATGCCGGCCGCACGCGGGTCGGCCGCGAGCGCCATGCGCAGCGCGCGACCGAAGGCCTTGAACACCGTCTCGCACTGGTGGTGGGCGTTGATGCCCTTCAGGTTGTCGACGTGCAGCGTGACCAGCGCGTGGTTCACGAAGCCCTGGAAGAACTCGTAGACGAGCTGGGTGTCGAGCGCGCCGATCGCACCGGCGGTGAACTTGACGTCAAAGGCCAGCCCGGGGCGGCCGGAGAAATCGACGACGACCCGCGACAGCGCCTCGTCCAGCGGCACGTAGCTGTGGCCGTAGCGCGTGATGCCACGTTTGTCGCCGACGGCCTGGGCGACGGCCTGGCCCAGCGTGATGCCGATGTCCTCGACGCTGTGGTGGCCGTCGATGTGCAGATCGCCCTCGCACTCGACTTCGAGGTCGATCATGCCGTGGCGCGCCACCTGGTCGAGCATGTGGTCGAGAAAACCGATGCCGGTGGCGAGCTTGGCGTCGCCGCGGCCGTCGAGGTCGATGCGCACGCGGATGCGCGTCTCGCGGGTGTCGCGCCGGACTTCGGCGCTGCGGGCGGGGGTCGGGGTGTCCATGGCGTCGTCTTTCACAGGCTCGCGCGCAAGGCGTCGATCAGGCGCCCGGTCTCCTCGGGCGTGCCGACGGTCAGGCGCAGGCAGTTGGCCAGCAGCGGGTGCAGCGCGGAGACATTCTTCACCAGCACGCCCTGCGCCTTGACGGCGGCAAAGGCGGCGGCGGCGTCGGGCACACGCGCGAGGATCATGTTCGCCTCGCTGGGCCAGGGGTGCACGCCGGGCATCGCCAGCAGCGCGTCGTACAGGCGCTGGCGCTGGACACGGATCTCGGCCGCCTGACGCGCGTATTCGTCGGCATGCTCCAGTGCGAACAGCGCGGCTTCGGCGTTGAGCACGCTGACGTTGAACGGCGGGCGCAGCTTGTCGATCTCGCCGATCAGCGCGCTGCGGCCCATCAGGTAGCCGATGCGCACGCCGGCCAGGCCGAACTTGCTCATCGTGCGCATCACCAGCACGTGCGGGTTGGCCGCCAGCCGCGCCATCGAGTCGCGCGCGGCAAACGGCTGGTAGGCCTCGTCCATCACGACCAGGCCGCCGGCCTCGGCCATCGCCGCGATCAGGCGCTCGATGACGGCGTCGTCCCAGAGGTTGCCGCTGGGGTTGTTCGGGTACGAGAGATACAGCAGCGAAGGCCGGTGTTCGGCGATCGCCGCCGTCATCGCCGCTTCGTCGAGCTCGAAGTCGGCCGTCAGCGGTACGCCGACGAAACGCACGCCCTGCAGCGCCGCCGACAGCCCGTACATCACGAAGCTCGGCAGCGGCGACATGAAGACCGCGCCCGGCACGGCGCAGGCCATGCTCAGCATCGTGATGATCTCGTCGGAGCCGTTGCCCAGCGTCAGCGCGCAGCCTTCGGGCAGACCGGCGAAAGCCGCCAGCGCCGCCTTCAGGTCCTCGGTACGTTCGGCCGGGTACCGGTTGATCGCGACGCGGCCCAGGCGCTCGCCCAGCGCCTGCTGCAGCGCCTCGGGCAGCCGGTACGGGTTCTCCATCGTGTCCAGCTTGACGAAGCCGGCCGAGGGCTGCACCGCGTAGGCGTGCAGCCCCTGGATGTCCTGGCGGACGACGCGGGCCATCAACTGCGGGAGATCGGGCTTCATCGGGAGCTTTCGGGCCTGGGGACGGGAGACGGAATGCCGCGTTGAGCTCAGGCCGGGCTCAACGCGGCTTCAGGCGCAGTTCGGCAGCCCGGGCGTGCGCCTGCAGGCCTTCGCCGTAGGCCAGCTCGGCGGCGATCGGGCCCAGCACCTGGGCGCCGGCTTCGCTCACCTCGATCAGGCTGCTGCGTTTCTGGAAATCGTAGACGCCCAGCGGCGACGAAAAACGGGCGGTGCCCGAGGTCGGCAGCACGTGGTTCGGGCCGGCGCAGTAGTCGCCCAGGCTCTCGCTGGTGAAGGCGCCGAGGAAAATCGCGCCGGCGTGGCGCAGCAGCGGCTCCCAGCGGCCGGGTTCGGCCGAACTCACTTCCAGGTGCTCGGGCGCGACGCGGTTGGCGATCTCGCAGGCTTCTTCCATCGAACGCGTGTGGATCAGCGCACCGCGGCCTTCGAGCGAGGCGCGGATGGTCGCTTGCCGCGGCATCGTCGGCAGCAGGCGGTCGATCGCAGCCTGCACCGCGGCGATGTAGCCGGCGTCGGGGCTGAGCAGGATGCTCTGCGCCAGTTCATCGTGTTCGGCCTGGCTGAAGAGGTCCATTGCCACCCAGTCGGCGGGCGTCGTGCCGTCGGCCAGCACCAGGATCTCGCTCGGGCCGGCGATCATGTCGATGCCGACCTGGCCGAAGACGCGGCGCTTGGCGCTGGCGACGTAGGCGTTGCCCGGGCCGGTGATCTTGTCGACACGCGGCACGGTGGCCGTGCCGTAGGCCAGCGCCGCCACCGCCTGGGCGCCGCCGATCGTGAACACGCGGTGCGCGCCGGCGACCGAAGCCGCTGCCAGCACCAGCGGATTGCGCTCGCCGCCGGGCGTGGGCACGACCATCACGATCTCGCCGACTCCCGCCACCTGGGCCGGAATCGCGTTCATCAGCACGCTCGACGGATAGGCCGCCTTGCCGCCGGGCACGTAGATGCCGACACGGTCCAGCGGCGTGACCTTCTGGCCCAGCAGCGTGCCGTCGGCGTCGCGGTAGCTCCAGCTCTGGCCGCAGGCCTGCAGCTGGCGCTGGTGGTAGTCGCGAACCCGCTCGGCGGCGGCTTCGAGCGCCGAGCGCTGCGCCGGCGTGATCGAGTCCAGCGCGGCATGCAGCTCGTCGGCGCCGATCTCCAGCGCCGCGACCGAGTCGGCCTGCAGGCGGTCGAAACGTGCCGTGTACTCCAGCACCGCGGCGTCGCCGCGCTGGCGCACGTCGTCGAGGATGCCGGCGACGCGGCCCTCGATCTCGGCGTCGGTCTCGGCCGACCAGTGCAGCACACGCTCGAAACCGGCTTCGAAACCGGCGTCGGCGGTGGACAGGCGGGTGACGGCTACGGGATTCATTGGGGCACCCTCCGGCCTGCGGCCGTTCCAGCCAAGCGGGAATGAGCCCCGAACAAGTTCTGAGGGCTCATGAGCGGGCCTCCACCGCCTGTTCGAAGGCGTCGATCAGCGCCCGCAGCGGCGCGCGCTTCAGCTTCAGCGCCGCCGGGTTGACGACCAGGCGCGACGAGATGTCCATCACCTTCTCGACCTCGACGAGGTTGTTGGCCTTGAGCGTGCTGCCGGTGGACACCAGGTCGACGATGGCGTCGGCCAGGCCGGTCAGCGGCGCCAGTTCCATCGAGCCGTAGAGCTTGATCAGGTCGACGTGCACGCCCTTGGCGGCGAAGTGCTGGCGCGCGATCTGCGTGTACTTGGTGGCGACGCGGATGCGCGATCCCTGGCGTACCGCGTGGCCGTAGTCGAAGTCGGCGCGTGTGGCGACGCTCATGCGGCAGCGCGCGATGCGCAGGTCCAGCGGCCGGTACAGGCCGTCGCCGTGCTCGAGCAGCACGTCCAGGCCGGCGACACCCAGGTCGGCGCCGCCGTGCTGCACGTAGGTCGGCACGTCGCTGGCGCGCACCAGCACCACACGCACGTCGGGCCGGGTGGTGCCGATGATCAGCTTGCGGCTCTTCTCCGGGTCCTCCAGCACCTCGATGCCGGCGGCCTTCAAGAGCGGCAGCGAGTCCTCGAAGATGCGGCCCTTGGACAGTGCGAGCGTGATCATCGGACGCGCTCAATGTCGGCGCCCAGCGCGCGCAGCTTGGCTTCCATGCAGTCGTAGCCGCGGTCCAGGTGGTAGATGCGCTCGACGGTGGTGGCGCCGTCGGCCACCAGCCCGGCGATCACCAGGCTGGCCGAGGCGCGCAGGTCGGTCGCCATCACGGTGGCGCCGGACAGGCGCGGCGCGCCCTGGATCATCGCGGTGTGGCCGTCGACCTGGATCTGCGCTCCCAGGCGCACCAGTTCGTTGACGTGCATGAAGCGGTTCTCGAAGATCGTCTCCGAGACCTTGGCGGCGCCGTCGGCGATGCAGTTCACGGCCATGAACTGGGCCTGCATGTCGGTCGGGAAGGCCGGGTACTCGCTGGTGCGAAAGCTCACCGCCTTCGGCCGCGCATCGGCACGCACGCGGATCCAGTCCTCGCCGGCCTCGACCGTGACGCCGGCTTCGCGCAGCTTGGCGATGACGGCGTCGAGATGGCGCGCGCGCGCGTCGCGCAGCACGACCTCGCCGCCGGCGGCGGCCACCGCGCACAGGAAGGTGCCGGCTTCGATGCGGTCAGGCACGATGCGGTGCGGCACGGCCGGCGCGTGCAGGCGCTCGACGCCCTGGATGCGGATGCGGCCCGTGCCGTGGCCTTCGATCTTCGCGCCCATCGCGATCAGCAGTTCGGCCAGGTCGGTGACCTCGGGCTCCTGGGCGGCGTTCTCCAGCACCGTCTCGCCTTCGGCCAGCGCCGCGGCCATCAGCAGGTTCTCGGTGCCGGTGACGGTGATCATGTCCGTCGTGATGCGCGCGCCGCGCAGCCGCCCGGCGCTGGCGACGATGTTGCCGTGTTCGACCGCTATCGTTGCGCCCATCGCGCGCAGGCCCTTGATGTGCTGGTCGACCGGGCGCGAGCCGATCGCGCAGCCACCGGGCAGCGACACCGTCGCGCGGCCGAAACGCGCCAGCAGCGGGCCGAGCACGAGGATGGACGCGCGCATCGTCTTCACCAGCTCGTAAGGCGCGACCGGGTCGATGGCACCGCCGGCGGCCAGGCAGACGCGGGCGGGCTGGTCTTCAGCGCGCTCGACCTGCACGCCGATGCGGCGCAGCAGCGCCAGCATCGTCGCCACGTCCTGCAGCCGGGGCACGTTGTCCAGCGTCAGCGGCTCGGCGCAGAGCAGCGCGGCGCAGAGTTCGGGCAGCGCGGCGTTCTTGGCGCCGGAAATCGACACCTCGCCTTGGAGGCGGCGGCCGCCGCGGATCAGGAGTTTGTCCATGCTGGTGCTCTTGGCACGCAGGCGCAGACGGGCGGCACGCGACGCGCGGCCACCCGCGGCGCACCGCAGGTGCCGTGTCAGGGGTGGTGGGTGGTGGCGCCTTCGGCCGAGTACTCGGCGGGCGTGAGCGTCTTCATCGACAGCGCGTGGATCTGCTCGCGCATTCTATCGCCCAGGGCGGCGTAGACCCGCTGGTGGCGGCGCACGCGGTTCAGGCCCTCGAAGGCCGAGGAGACGATGGTCGCGAAGAAGTGGCGGCCGTCGCCTTCGACCACGAGGTGTTCGCAGGGCAGCCCGGCCTGGATGTAGCCGCGGACCTCGGCGACGCTGGGCTCGGCCATCAGGCGAGGTCCGTCTGGCGTTCGATGACGCGCGAGACGATGCCGTAGGTGACGGCTTCGTCGGCGCTCATCCAGTAGTCGCGTTCCATGTCGATCATCACCTTCTCGAGCTTCTGGCCGGTCTCGGTGGCGACGACGCGGGCGATGCGCTCGCGCGTCTTGATGATTTCCTTGGCCTGGATCGCGATGTCGGTGGCGCGGCCACCGGCGCCGCCCGCGGGCTGGTGGATCATGAAACGCGTGTTCGGCAGGCAGACCCGGCGTTCCTTGGGCGCGGCCAGGAAGATGTGGGTGCCGGCGCTGGCGACCCAGCCGCTGCCGATGGTCGTGACCGGGGCGCGCACGAAACGGATCATGTCGTGGATCGCGTCACCGCTCTCGACGTGGCCGCCCGGGCTGCTGATCAGCATGTTGATCGGCGCGTCCGAGTCCTGCGACAGCGCGATCAGGCGCTCGCAGGTGATGCGCGCGAGCTTGTCGTCGATCTCGCCGAAGACGAGGACGAAACGCGACTTGAACGAGAGCTGCTCCTGCAGGCCGCCGGCGGGCTTGGCGTCCTTGTCGGCGGGCTTGGCTTCGCTGGCGGCGTGGAAGTGCGTCATGCGGGTGACTCGTTCGCGGGTGTGGGGCCCGATTATCTCAGGCTGCAGCCGGCGGGGTCAGGAGCGCAGCTTGTAGCCCGACGCCAGCAGCTTCAAGGCGACCGCCGAGACGACGACGAAGCTGCTGCCGACCACCGCCAGGCTGAGCCAGGGCGAGACGTCGCTGGCGCCGAAGAAGCCGCGGCGGAAACCGTCGATCATGTAGAAGAACGGGTTCAGGTGGCTGGCGGCCTGCCAGACGCCGGGCAGCGACTTCACCGAGTAGAAGACCCCGGACAGGAAGGTCATCGGCATGACGATGAAGTTCTGGAACGCGGCGAGCTGGTCGAACTTCTCCGCCCACAGCCCGGCGATCAGCCCGAGCGCGCCCAGCATGCCGGCGCCCAGCGCGGCGAAGACCAGCACCCACCACGGCTCGGCCAGGTGCAGCGGCGCGAACCACACCGTCACCGCCAGCACGCCCCCGCCGACGACGAGGCCGCGCACCGCCGACGCGCCGACGTAGGCGACGAACCAGGCCCGGTGCGACAGCGGCGACAGCAGCAGGAAGACGAGGTTGCCGGTGATCTTGCTCTGGATCAGCGACGAGCTGCTGTTCGCGAACGCGTTCTGCAGCACGCTCATCATCACCAGCCCCGGCACCAGGAAGCTGGTGTAGCCGACGCCGGGGAAGACTTCGACGTGGTCTTCCAGCACGTGGCCGAAGATCAGCAGGTACAGCACCGCCGTCAGCACCGGCGCGGCCACGGTCTGGAAAGCCACCTTCCAGAAGCGCAGCACCTCCTTGCGGAACAGCGTGCCGGCGCCGGCGAGGTCGATCGCGGCCATCAGCCCTGCTCCCCCATGATGCCGAGGAAGACGTCCTCGAGGTCGGCACGGCCGATCTCCAGGTCCTCGACGGCCACACCGGCTTCGCGCAGCGCGGCCAGGTCGCGTTCGACCTCGGCGGCGTCGTGCGCCTTCAGCTGCACGATGCGGCCGGTGACGCGGGCACGCGCGGCCAGCGCCGGCGGCAGCGCGCCGTCGGTCTTGAAACGCAGCATCGTGCTCGCCATGCCCGACAGCAGCGCCGAGGTGCGGTCGAGCGCGACGACGCGGCCGTGCTTCAACATCGCGATGCGGCCGCACAGCGCCTCGGCCTCTTCCAGGTAGTGCGTCGTCAGCAGCACGGTGTGGCCTTCGCGGTTCAGGCGCGCGATGAAATGCCACAGCGTCTGGCGCAGCTCGACGTCGACGCCGGCGGTGGGCTCGTCGAGCACGATGACCGGCGGCCGGTGCACCAGCGCCTGGGCGACGAGCACGCGCCGCTTCATGCCGCCGGAGAGCTGGCGCATGTTGGCGCCGCCCTTGTCGGCCAGGCCCAGGTTGGCGAGCAGCTCGTCGATCCAGTCGTCGTTGTGCTTCAGGCCGAAGTAGCCGCTCTGGATGCGCAGCGTCTCGCGCACGCTGAAGAAGGGGTCGAAGACCAGCTCCTGCGGCACGATGCCGAGCGCGCGGCGCGCGGCGGCATAGTCGGCGAGCACGTCGTGGCCCATCACCTGCACCGAGCCGCCGCTGGCACGCGCCAGCCCGGCGAGGATGGAGATCAGCGTCGTCTTGCCGGCGCCGTTGGGGCCCAGCAGGCCGAAGAACTCGCCCGGTTCGATGTCGAAGCTGACGCCGTCGAGTGCCTGGACGGTGCCGCGGGGCGTGCGAAAGGTCTTGGTGACGTGGTCGAAACGGACAGCAGGCATCTGCGCGGATTGTAGGCAGCGCGCTCCACGAGCGCCGGTGCACAATGGCCCGCACCATGCCGACGCCCAAGAAGCCGCGGCGCACCGCCGAACGCATCCTCGAGGTGACGCTGGACCTCTTCAACCGGTTCGGCGAGCCCAACGTCAGCACGACGCTGATCTCGGCCGAGCTCGGCATCAGCCCGGGCAATCTGTACTACCACTACCCGGCCAAGGACGAGCTGATCAACGCGCTGTTCGACCGTTACGAACGCGCGCTGGACGAACTGCTGCGGGCCGCCGACGGCGTCGCCAACGTCGAGGACGCGTGGCTGTTCCTGCACATGCTCTTCGAGCTGATCTGGCAGTACCGCTTCCTCTACCGCGACCTGAACGACCTGCTGAGCAAGAACCGCCGGCTGGAGACGCACTTCCAGTTCGTGCTGAAGAACAAGGGCCGCGCGGTGCGCGAGCTGCTCGCCGGCCTGACACGCGGCGGCGCGGTCCGGCTGGCCGACGAAGAAGCCGAGCCGGTGGCCACGGCGATGGTCGTCGTGCTGACCTACTGGCTGAGCTACGAGTACGTGCGCGACCCGCGGCGTGCGCTTGAACCCGAAGGCGCCGGTGCCGCGCTGGCGCGTGGCGCCTGGCATGCGATGAGCCTGCTGCTGCCCTATCTGGACGCCGAGTCGCGCGCGCACCTGAACGCGCTCGCCGCGCCCTACCGCGCCTGATGGCGCGCTGGGTGCGTTTCCCCTGGCCCGACCCGGGCTACGTCTACGAGCCGGCGGCGCTGCGCCGGCGCTGGAAGCGGCTGCACGCGGGTGACGCAGAGCCGCTGCCGCGCGACCCGGCGCTGCTGGCGGCCTGGGCACACTTCCACGCTGGCGAATACCGCGCCGCCTACGACGCCGCGCTGGCGCTGGGCCCGGCCGGCGTCTCGCTGGCGAACAAGGCCCAGGCGCTGCAGTCGACCTATCTCGAACGCACCGAACGCACGCGGCTGGCGATGGTCGACGAGGTCGCGCGCCGTGCGCTCGCGCAGCAGAAGGCCGAACCCGCCAACCCGGCCGGCTGGTTCTGGCACGCCTACGCGCTGGGCCGTCGCGCCGAGACGCTGGACCTGCTGAAGCTCGTCGCCGAGCGCCTGGCGCCGCAGGTGCGGCAGTCCCTCGAGCGCACGCTGGCGCTGGCGCCCCAGCACCCCGAGGCACACCTGGCGCTGGCGACCTTCCACACCGAAGCGATCGCGCGTGTCGGCCGGCTGCTGGCGATGACCGAAGGCGCCGACGCCGCCAAGGGCCTGGCGCACTACCGCCAGGCGCTGGCGCTGAACCCGACGAGCGCGATCGTGAAGGTCGAGGTCGCCCGCGGGCTGCTGATCCTCGAAGGCGAGGCGGCGCGGCCCGAGGCCCGGCGGCTGCTGCAGGAAGCCGCGCGCCACGTCCCGGCCGACGCCACCGAGCGGTTGGAAGTCGAGGCGGCGAAGCTGGCGCTGAAGGACGTTTAAGCGGCCGCGCCGTCCTCGCCTGGCCAGGGCAGCATCATCGTCAGCCACAGCAGCTTCTCGAACTCGGGCTCGAAACGCTCGACGATGGCCTGCGGGTCGGGGCACAGCGCGGTGTCGGCGATCAGGCCGAACTGCACGCCTCCGCCGTAGCTGAGCACGCTGACGCCCAGGCCGACGTCGCCCGAGGCCGGCACCCAGAACATGGTCTGGCGCAGCGTCGAGCCGCAGAACTTCAGCGGCTCGCGCGGGCCGGGCACGTTGGTCATCACCGCGGTGGTCTTGCGCGCGAAGAGGTTGAGCACCGCGTCCTGCACCGGCTTGACGAGGAACCCCGCCATCGCCAGCACCGCGAACGCCAGCAGCGGCTGGTAGCTGCCCTTCAACTCCGCCATGCGCTGGCGCACCGCGTAGACACGCTCGATCGGGTTCTCGATGCCGATCGGCAGCACCAGCGGCGCCAGCCCGAAGCGGTTGCCCAGCTGCCAGGCCTTCTCCGTCGAGCGCAGGTTCACCGGCACCATCGCCCGGATCTCCTTGCCCGCCGGGTCCTCGCCGAGTTCGTGCAGGTAGCGGCCGATCGCGCCGGCGGCGCAGGCCAGCAGCACGTCGTTGATCGAGCAGCCCAGCGCCTTGCCGACGGCCTTGACGGTGTCCAGCGGCAGCGGCTCGTTCCAGGCGACGGCCTTCAGGCCGCCGGGTTTGCCTTTCAGCGCCGTTGGCGAGTCGTCGGCCATCAGCGCCAGCGACGCGGCGTCGTGCAGCACCTGCCAGCCGTGGCGCGCGACCGCCAGCGAACCGAGGAAACGTGTCTGCGGGTGCGCCAGCATCTCCATCGAACGTGCGACGCCGTTGCCGTACATGCCGATGGCCTTGACCGTCAGGTCCGTGATCGGGCGCAGCACGGCGTCGGCCAGCCAGTCGTGTTCGTGCGCGTGGGCCTGATGCGGGTGCGGCGGCGGTTCGGTGCCGCCGTCGGTGATCGACAGCATCACCGAGATCAGCGCGATGCCGTCGGCGATGCAGTGGTGCAGGCGCACGACGATGGCCGAGCCACCTTCGTAACGCTCGATCAGGTGGAACTGCCACAGCGGGCGTTCGGGGTCCAGCGGTGTCGCCGCCAGTTCGGCGCAGAAGGCCTTCAGCGCGGCACGTTCGTCCTGGCCGCGGTGGCGCGGCAGTTTCGTCGCGACGACGTGGTGCTCAAGGTCGAAGTGTTCGTCCTCGACCCAGGAGGCGCCCAGCAGGTCGGGCACCGCGCGCTGGCGGAAGCGCCCGTAGCGCAGGAAACGCTCCTCGACCCGAAGGCGCAAGGCCTGCAGCGTGATCGCCGGCTCCAGCAGCCAGACACCGACGATCATCATCAGGTTGACGTCGTTGTCCATGCGCAGCCACGCGGTGTCGACACGCGACATGCGCTCGGCGTCAAGACTCATGTGCTCCTCCGCTTTTTCGGGCCACGATGGCCGCTAACATCGGCAGCGTCAAGCCCGGATCACGGGTCAACAGGAGACAGGTTCGATGCCGCAACTCAAGGCTGCGTTCGAAAAGGCGGTCGCCGAAAGCAAGTCGCTTCCGGAGAAACCCGACAACGCCACGCTGTTGAAGATCTATTCGCTCTACAAGCAGGCCACGGCAGGCGACGTCGAAGGCGACCGGCCCGGCTTCACCGACTTCGTCGGCCGCGCCAAGTACGACGCCTGGGCCGGGCTGAAAGGCAAGTCCGCGGCCGAGGCGATGCAGGAATACATAGCCCTGATCGAAGACCTGAAGTAGCCGCCTCAGGCGCGGCTGGCGCCGCCCGCGTGGCGCGCCAGCTGCTTGTCGAGGTTGTCGCGGATTTCGCGTTCGATCGTCTTGCTGAAGGCGCCGAGCAGAAAGCCCAGTTTGGCGTCGAGATCGAAATGATCGGCGGCAACGACCAAGCGGCCGTTGACGCCGCTGCGGCGGAATTCGACCGTGTCGCTGCTCTCGCCCGGCAGCAGCGTGCATTGCATGTCGAACTGGGTCCGGCATTGTTCGGCCCAGTCGGCCGCGACTTCGCGTGCGGCTTGCAGGCCCAGATCGTGTTCGCGTCGGATGCGGATATCGCTCACTCGTCAACTCCTGTGGCCGCGGCCGCCGCCAGCGCGGCGCGCCGTTCGGCCTTGGGCAGCGCGGCCAGCCGCGCCACCTCGGCATAAAACCTCGTGAAATCGGCGCCGCTGCGTTCGAACAGCTGCTCGAACGCCGGCACCCACTCGTCGTATGCGGCCTGGACACCCAGCGCCGCGTTGTTCGTATTGTCGAACCAGGCGTCGTAGCCCGCATAACCACCCCAGGCCTGCTGCTTCAGCGCCGCGTGGCGTGCACGCAGCGCGGCCATCAGCTCGGCCTTGCGCCGGCGTTTGGCGGCGTCGTCGGCGTCGCTCGTGTACAGCGCGCGCAAGTCCTCGCGCGTCTTGCGCACCAGGGCGCGGAACTCGCGCCGGCGCCGGTCCAAGGCCTCGTAATCGGCACGCGCGGCGACGTCGGCGTGCTGCGCCAGCCAGCGCTGGCCGCCCAGGCGCTCGACGGCGGTGGCGAAGGACTCGTTGAAGGCGGTGTCGTCCGCGGCGTAGACGACCTGGTGCGCGAGTTCGTGGAACAGCAGCCGCGCCAGTTCGCCTTCGGGCCAGCCGATGAAGGTCGACAGCAGCGGGTCGCCGCCCAGCCACTCGCTCCAGCCCAGCGACGAATACGCCGGCACGCCGTAGACGAAAACCTCCAGCCCCTGCGCACGCAGCTCGGCAGCCAGCGCGTCGGCGCCGTCGCGGCTGAAGTAGCCGCGGTAGCCGACACAGCCCATCAGTGGCCAGCACCAGGTCTGCAGCTTGAGCGACAGCTCGGGCGCGGCGACCACGTTCCAGACCACGGCCTTGCGCCCGATGTCGGCATAACGTTTGTAGCTGCGGTTGTCGGGCAGCTTCAGCTCGCTGACGGCATAGGCGCGCAGGCGCTGCGCCAGCTCCAGCCGGGTGCGCAGCGCTGCGGGTGTCGCCGGGTCGGCGATCCAGTCCTCGACCGGGCGCGCCTGGCGCAGCAGCTCGATGTGGCCGCCTATGGCCTGCCCTACATAGGACACGGTGCTGCAGCCGCCGAGCAGCGCCAGCGCGGCGAGCACCGCGGCCACGCGGCACCAGCGCATCAGGCGGCCGCCACCTCGACCAGGCAGTCGTAGAAGCTGGGCGCGCGGCCGATGTCGGTGAGCCGCTGGTGCGTCAGCTCGTTGACGTTGGTGCCGTCGCGGCCCAGCTTGCGCCACCAGACGCCCAGGCCGACGACGACACCCGGCCGCGCACGCGTGCTGACCGCCGCCGCGCAGCGGTACTCGCCGCGGTCGTTGAAGACGCGCAGCTCGGCGCCGTCGGTGATGCCGCGCGCGGCGGCGTCCTCGGGGTGGATCTCGAGCAGCGGCTCGCCTTCGACCGCACGCAGGCTCTTGACGTTGACGAAGGTCGAGTTGAGGAAGTGGCGCGCCGGCGGCGAGATCATCGCCAGCGGGTAGCGCCCGGCGAGCTCGGGCGTCGCTTCGGCGCACTCGTAGTTGGGCACGTGGTCGGGCACGCCCAGCCCGGGCGCGTCGACGATGGCCTTGCCCGAGGGCGTCGGGAAACCGTGGGCGAACGGCGCTTCGGCGACGTCGAGCTTGGCCCAGCCGCGCCGCTCCAGCGAATCGAGGTCGACCCGGTCGGCGCGGAAGGCGCGCCGCGCCAGCGTCTCGTCGTCGTCGGCAAAACACGGGTCGTCGAAGCCCATGCGTGCGGCCAGCGCGCGGAAGATCGCGGCATTGGAGCGCGCCTGGCCCAGCGGTTCGATCGCCGGTTTGTTCAGCAGCGCGTAGGTGTGGCCGTAGGCGGTGTGCGCGTCCCAGTGTTCGAGCTGGGTCGTCGCCGGCAGCACGTAATCGGCGTGGTCGGCGGTGTCGGTCAGGAAGTGTTCGAGCACGACGGTGAACAGGTCCTCGCGTGCAAAACCGGCGGCGACCTTGCGGCTCTCGGGCGCCACCGCCACCGGGTTGCTGTTGTAGACGACCACCGCCTCGATGCGCGGCCCGAAGGCCGGCGAGGCCTCGCGCAGCAGGTCGTCGCCGATGGTGCTCATGTTGATCGTGCGCGGCTGGCGCCCGGCCAGCAGGTCCGGGCGCTGCAGCCAGGCGTCGTCGCGCCGGCCGGCGAACCAGCCCGAGGCCGACAGCAGCAGGCCGCCGGAGCGATGCCGCCAGGCGCCGGTCAGGCAGGGCAGCAAGGCGATCAGCCGCACCGCATTGCCGCCGCCACGCACACGCTGCATGCCGTAGTTCAGCCGGATCGCCGCCGGCTTGGTCGTGCCGTAGTCGCGCGCCAGGCTGCGGATCTGCTCGACCGTCAGGCCGCAGACGGCCGCGGCGCGCTCCGGCGGCCACTGCAGCGCACGGTCGCGCAGCGCCGGCCAGCCGTCGACGTAGCGCTCCAGGTAGTCCGGGTCCAGCCAGTCATGGGCGATGAGTTCGTGCATCAGCGCCAGCGCCAGCGCGCCGTCGCTGCCGGGGCGCAGCGCCAGGTGTTCATGGCACTTCTCGGCGGTCTCGGTGCGGCGCGGGTCTATGCAGATCAGCTTGGCGCCCTGGCGCTTGGCGGCCTGGGCGATGGTCCAGAAGTGCAGGTTCGACGTGATCGAGTTGCTGCCCCAGATCAGGATCAGCCGGCTCTCGGCGAAATGCTCGACGTGCATGCCGGCCTTGATGCCGTAGGTGGCCAGCAGCGCTTCGCTGCCGGCCGAGGCGCAGATCGTGCGGTCCAGGCGCGAGGCGCCGAGCCGGTTGAAGAAACGCGCCGCCATGCTCTCGCCCTGCACCAGGCCCATGGTGCCGGCGTAGCTGTAGGGCAGGATGGCCTCGGGCTCGCGTGCGGCGATGGTCTTCAGCCGCGTGGCGATGTCCTCCAGCGCCTCGTCCCAGCTGACCGGAACGAACTCGCCGCGGCCCTTGGCGCCGATGCGCTTCAACGGTGTCAGCACCCGTTCGGCGTGATAGCTGCGCTCGGGGTAGCGGCTGACCTTGGTGCAGAGCGCGCCGTTCGTCGTCGGGTGCTCGGGGTCGCCCTGAACACGCACCGCGCGGCCGTTCTCGACCGTGACCAGCATCGCGCAGGTGTCGGGGCAGTCGTGCGGGCAGACGGCGTGCACGACGCGGGTGGAGGCGGCGGTGTTCATCGGCAGGCTGGCGTTGGGCAGGGCGAGATGGTGCCACGCCACCACAGCCCGCACGGCGACGCGGCCAAGTCCCCGGCCGCGGGATGCCGGTCAGGAAGCGGGCTAGCATCCCAGACTTTGAGCCGTCCGTCGCCCGCCCGATGAAGCTGATCGAATCCATCCTCGCCGACGCCGCCGGCATTGCCGCGCTGCGCCGCGACCTGCACGCGCACCCCGAGCTGTGTTTCGAGGAAGAGCGCACCAGCGAGCTGATCGCCCAGACGCTGGAAGGCTGGGGCATCCCGGTGCACCGCGGCCTGGGCAAGACGGGCGTCGTCGGCATCGTCAAGAACGGCAGCTCGGCACGCGCCGTCGGCCTGCGCGCCGACATCGACGCACTGCCGATCACCGAGAAGAACACGTTCGCCCACGCCAGCCGCCACGCCGGCCGCATGCACGCCTGCGGCCACGACGGCCACACGGCGATGCTGCTGGCGGCGGCCAAACATCTGGCGACGAACCGGAACTTCGACGGCACGGTCTACCTCGTGTTCCAGCCGGCCGAAGAAGGCGGCGGCGGCGCGCGCGAGATGATCCGCGACGGCCTGTTCGAACGTTTCCCGATGGAAGCGATCTTCGGCGCGCACAACTGGCCCGGTCTCGAAGCCGGCCAGTTCGCGGTCAAGACCGGCCCGGTCTTCGCCAGCAGCAACGAGTTCAAGGTGACGATACGCGGCAAGGGCGCGCACGCCGCGATGCCGCACAACGGCATCGACCCGGTGCTGGTGGCCTGCCAGCTGGTCAGCGCCTGGCAAGGCATCGTCACGCGCAACAAGCGCCCGATCGACACCGCGGTGATCTCGACGACGATGATCCACGCCGGCGAAGCGACCAACGTGATCCCCGACAGCGTCGAGCTGCAGGGCACGGTGCGCACCTTCACGACCGAGGTGCTGGACCTGGTGGAACGCCGCATGCAGCAGGTCGCCGAGGCCAGCTGCGCCGCCTACGACGCTGCTTGCGAGTTCGAGTTCCACCGCAACTACCCGCCGACGATCAACCACCCGGCCGAGACCGAGTTCGTGCGCCGCACGCTGGCCGAGGTGGTTGGCGCGGAGAACGTGCTCGAGTTCGAGCCGACGATGGGCGCCGAGGACTTCAGCTTCTACCTGCTGGACAAACCCGGCTGCTACTTCGTCATCGGCAACGGCGACGGCACGCACCGCGAAGCCGGCCACGGCCTGGGCCCGTGCATGCTGCACAACCCCAGCTACGACTTCAACGACGAGCTGATCCCCATCGGCGCCTCGGCCTGGGTGCGGCTGGCCGAGGCCTGGTTGGCACCGCGCTGACGCACCGGCGGCGGATGTCCTGAAACGTCCGCCTCGCGTCCGGTTCGAGCCCGGCGGGCGCACACTGCAGCAGGCACGATGCGGTCACCCTTCACCACCGCAAGAGGCCAGACGATGTCCACCGCCGTCCTGTTGATCGACGTCCAGCAGTCTTTCACCGCCCGCCCCTACTGGGACCCGGCGGCAGCACCCGCCTTCCTGGAGCGCGTCAATGCGCTGCTCGCCGGCGCTGCCGAACGCGGCCTCCCGGTCGTGCGCATCCTGCACACCGACGGGCCGAAGACGGCCGACAACCCGTTCTCGATCGAAAGCGGCCTGGTGCGTCCGCTGGACGGCCTGGCACCCTTCGATTCGGCGGCGCGCTTCGTCAAGGAACGCCACAGCGCGCTCGTCGGCACCGGCCTCACGGTCTGGCTGCACCAGCAAGGCATACGCCGGCTGATCGTCGCCGGCATCCGCACGGAGCAGTGCTGCGAGACGACGACGCGCCACGCCAGCGACGAAGGCTGGGAGGTCGACTACGTCACCGAAGCGACGCTGACCTTCCCGATGACGACGCCCGCCGGCCGCACGCTGAGCCCGGCCGAGCTCTACGAACGCACCGAGACCGTGCTCGCCGGGCGTTTCGCGACGATCTGCAGCGTCGAGCAGGCTTTGCAGCGAGCCGCATGATCGACCTGGTCTTCGTCGTCCTGCCCGAGACGCTGCTGCTGGACCTGGCCGGCCCGGCGGAGGTCTTCCGCATCGCCAACCAGCAGTTGCTGCGCCGCGGCCGGCGGCCGGCCTTCAGGCTGCGCCACGTCGGGCCCGAAACGCAGGCTTCGAGTTCGGTCGGGGCGACGATCGCGGCCCTGGAGCCGCTGCCGGCGGCGTTCGACACCGAGTCCTGGGTCGTGCTGCTAGGCCAGCCCAGCGGCTGCGAGAGCGCGCTGATGCGCCCGCTGCCGGGACACTGGACGACGACGCGGCGCTGGCTGGCCGAGGTGGTGGCGCCGCGGCTGGGCAGCGGCGTCGAGCTGATGACCGTCTGCGCCGGCGCGCTGCTGGCGGCCGACGCCGGGCTGCTGGCCGGCCGGCGCTGCACCACGCACCACGAGATGCTGAGCGAACTGCAGCAGCTGGCGCCGAGCGCGCAGGTGCTGGCCAACCGCCTGTTCGTCGCCGACGGCCCGGTGGCGAGCAGCGCCGGCGTCACCGCCGGCATCGACCTGGCGCTGCACGCGGTCGCACGGATCTGCGGCGAAGCGGTGGCGGCGGCGGTGGCGCAGACCCTGGTCGTATTCCACCGCCGCGGCAGCGAGGACCCGCAGCATTCGCCGCTGCTGGCCGGCCGCGAGCACCTGCACCCGGCGCTGCACCGCGTGCAGGACGCGGTGCTGGACGACCCGGCCGCCGACTGGCCGCTGGCGCGGCTGGCGGCGATCGCGCACGTCTCGCCGCGCCACCTGGCGCGGCTGTTCGCCGAACACGTGGGCAGCAGCCCGCGCGAATGGATCGAGGCGCTGCGTGTGGCGCTGGCTGAACGGGCGCTGCGTGAAGGCCGAGCGACCAAGCAGGCGGTGGCCGACGCCGGCCTGGGCGGCACGCGCCAGTGGCGCCGCATCCGCGCCCGGCGCCGACCGGCTGAAACCCCCGTATAGCCAAAGGCGAAGCGGCCGCTACGATGGGCCGATGAACTGCCGCCACGCCCTGCCCGCCCTGCTGCTGGCCGCCGTGCCAGCTTTCGCCCAGGAGACGCTGCCGCCACTGCCCGCGACCCGCGGCGCGCTGCTCTACGACACCCACTGCGTCGCCTGCCACACGACGCAGATGCACTGGCGCGACAAACGCATCGCCACCGACTGGGCCAGCCTCAAGGCGCAAGTGCAGCGCTGGCAGGCCACCGCGCACCTCGGCTGGAGCGAGGCCGACATCGAGGCCGTCGCGCGCCACCTAGACGAGCGCATATACAGGTTCGGTGCCCCCGGCCGCCGGGCGGCGGCCCAGGGGGCGGACGCCGGCTGAGCCTCGGCCGTGGCGCGTGAGACCGCGCGCCAGCCTTCGTCAGCCGCGCAGCTTGGCCAGCAGCCCCGCGGTGCTGGCGTCCAGCCCGGCAGTGTCGCCCGAGGCCAGCCGCGGCAGCAGGTCGCCGGCCAGGGCCTTGCCGAGTTCGACCCCCCACTGGTCGAAGCTGTTGATGCCCCAAAGCGCACCGCTGGTCCAGACGCGGTGTTCGTACAGCGCGATCAGCGCACCCAGCGCACGCGGCGTCAGCTGGTCGAGCACGAAGGTCGTGCTCGGGCGGTTGCCGGGGAAGCTGCGGTGGCGCGCCAGCACCTCGCGGTCCAGCGTCGCCGACGCGGTCGGCGCGTGCTCGGCGCGTGCGACCGCGCTCGTCTTGCCCTGCATCAGCGCCTGGCTCTGCGCCAGGCAGTTGGCGAGCAGCTTGGCGTGCAGGTCGGCATGCGGGTGCGTCGGCCGGCGCACCGCGATGAACTCGACCGGGATCACGTCCGTGCCCTGGTGCAGCATCTGGAAATAGGCGTGCTGGCCGTTGGTGCCGGGTTCACCCCAGACCACCGGGCTGGTCGCGAACGGCAGCAGCTCGCCTTCCAGGTCCACCCGTTTGCCGTTGGACTCCATCTCGAGCTGCTGCAGAAAGGCCGGCAGCCGCGCCAGGCCCTGGTGGTAGGGCGCGACGCTGCGGCTCGTGAAGCCGTGGAAGTTGCGGTACCAGACGTCGATCAGCCCGAGCAGCAGCGGCAGGTTGCGTTCGATGGGCGCCTCGGCGAAGTGGCGGTCCATCGCGTGCGCGCCGTCGAGCAGCGCGCTGAAATTGGCGGCACCGACGGCGATCGCGATCGGCAGCCCGATCGCGCTCCACAGCGAATAACGCCCGCCGACCCAGTCCCAGAAACCGAAGGTCGTCGTGATGCCGAAGGCCGCGGCGGCGGCGACGTTGGTCGTCGCGGCGGCGAAGTGGCGCGCGATCTCTTCGACCGTGCCGCCCTGCTGCAGGAACCAGGCGCGCGCCACCTGGGCGTTGGCCATCGTCTCCTGCGTCGTGAAGGTCTTGGAGGCGACGATGAACAGCGTGCGTTTCGGGTCCAGCCGCGCCAGCACCGGCGTGATGTCGTGGCCGTCGACGTTGCTGACGAAATGCAGCCGGCGCCCCGGGTCGCCCCAGGACTCCAGCGCGCGCACCACCATCTGCGGCCCGAGGTCGCTGCCACCGATGCCGATGTTGACGACGTCGGTGATCTGCGCATCCAGCCGCACCTGCTCGGCGTAGGCCAGCATCGCGTCCCGCACCGCCTGCACTTCGGCACCGTGCGGCGCGCTGCCCAGCGGCGCACGCAGCGCGGTGTGCAGCACCTCGCGGCCCTCGGTCGGGTTGGCGACGGCACCGGCCAGCATCGCGTCGCGCCGCGCCGGCAGCGCGCACTCGCGTGCGAGGTCGGCCAGGAAGTGCAGCGTCGCCGTGTCGATCAGGTTTTTCGACAGGTCGGCGAACACTTCCGGCGCCTGCAGCGACAGCGCCTCGAAGCGACCGCCGTCGCGCGCGAAGGCTTCGCGCAGGTCCAGTTCGCGGCCATGGGCCTCGTAGTGGCCGGCCAGCGCGGCCCAGGCTTCGGTGCGGTCGCAGCGTGTCATCGTCTCGCTTCCTCGATCAAGGTGTCCAGCGCGCGGGCGTCGGCGGCGAAGGCGCGTATGCCTTCGGCCAGCTTCTCGGTCGCCATCGCGTCCTCGTTGAGCGTCCAGCGGAAATCGGCTTCGTCCAGGTGCACTTCGGGCAGGTCGGCGGCCGACGCGTCGGCGAGGTCCAGCGCACGCGCGACCGGGCCCTCGGCCGCCTGCAGCTGCGCCAGCAGTTCGGGGCTGATCGTCAGCAGGTCGCAGCCGGCCAGCGCCAGGATCTGCCCGACGTTGCGGAAACTCGCGCCCATGACCTCGGTGGCCAGGCCGTGGCGCTTGTAGTGGCGCCAGATCGCCGTCACCGACTGCACGCCCGGATCGGCGGCGCCGCTGTGGGCCGCGACGTCCCAGGCGGCACCGGCACGCGCCTTGTGCCAGTCGAGGATGCGGCCGACGAAGGGCGAGATCAGCGTCACGCCGGCGTCGCCGCAGGCCACCGCCTGGCCGAAACCGAAGAGCAGCGTCAGGTTGCAGTGGATGCCTTCGCGCTCCAGCACTTCGGCCGCGCGTATGCCTTCCCAGGTCGACGCGATCTTGACCAGCAGGCGCTCGGGGCCGATGCCGGCTGCGCGGTAGAGCGCGGCGATGCGCCGGCCGCGGGCGATCGTCGCCGCGGTGTCGAAGGACAGGCGGGCGTCGACTTCGGTGCTGACGCGGCCGGGCACGACCTTCAGGATCTCGAGGCCGAAACGCACCAGCACCTCGTCGACGATCTCGTCCAGCGGGCGTGCGGCGTGCGCGGCGACGGTCTGCGCCAGCAGCGGCGCGTACTCGGGCTGGCGCACCGCCTTCAGGATCAGCGACGGGTTGGTCGTCGCGTCACGCGGCGCGAACTGCGCGAGCTGGTGGAAGTTGCCGGTGTCGGCGACGACCGTCGTGTACTGCCGGAGTTGGTCGAGCTGGTTCATGGGGGAAGCGGGAGGCGTGATTCGGGATTGCACCGCAGCCAGCCGCACGCGCGTGTGACGGACACGCCGGGCGAGGCCGGACACCGGGCCTCGCTATGCTAGGCGCCTTCGGGCGCGGCGTCGCGCCGCGCCGGGCACGTCCTTCCACTCCCACCTCATGTACGCAAGCTTCTACGGCCTGCAGCGCGACCCGTTCTCGATCGCGCCCGACCCGCGTTTCCTCTACATGAGCGAAGCGCACCGCGAGGCCCTGGCGCACCTGCTTTACGGCCTGGCGGGCGGCGGCGGCTTCGTGCTGCTGACCGGCGAGATCGGCGCCGGCAAGACCACCGTCTGCCGCTGCTTTCTCGAGCAGGTGCCGGCGCACTGCGACGTCGCCTACGTGTTCAACCCCAAGCTCGGCGTCGTCGAGCTGCTGCAGACGATCAACGACGAGTTCGGCATCGAGGTGGCGCCAGGCACGACCACGGTCAAGGGCCACGTCGACGCGCTCAACCGCTTCCTGCTCGACGCCCACGCCAAGGGCCGGCACGCGGTGCTGGTGATCGACGAAGCCCAGGCGCTGTCGGCCGAGGTGCTGGAGCAGCTGCGCCTGCTGACCAACCTCGAGACCAACGAACGCAAGCTGCTGCAGATCGTGCTGATCGGCCAGCCCGAGCTGCGCGGCATGCTCGCCCGGCCCGAGCTCGAACAGCTCGCCCAGCGTGTCATCGCGCGTTACCACCTGCCCGCGCTCAGCGCCGCCGAGACCGTGGCCTATGTGCGCCACCGGCTGGTGGTGGCCGGCCTGACGGCGGAACAGCCTTTCGACGACGAGGCACTGGCGGCGCTGCACCGGCTTTGCGGCGGCGTGCCGCGGCGCATCAACCTGCTCGCCGACCGGGCGCTGCTGGGCGCCTACGCCGGCGGGCAGCGCCGGGTCGGCCGGGCGATCGTCGAACGCGCGGCACACGAGGTCTTCGGCAGCGCCGTCGCGCCCGACAACAGCTCGCGCCGGCCGCTGGTGGCGGCGTTACTGGGTCTGGCGACGCTGGCCGTAGTCGCGCTGGCCTGGCAGGCCGGGCGCGGCGACAGCCAGGTTGCGGTGGCGACGCTGCGGCCGGCGGCCGCGGCACCGGCCGCCAGCGCCGCGTCGGCCGCGGCCCCCAGTGACGAGCCGGTGCTGGCGGACACCCAGGCGCTGCTGGCGCGCGCCAGCGCACGCGAGGCCGACGGCTGGCGGGCGCTGGCCGCACGCTGGCAGGCCGAACCGGGGGCGGGCGAACCGTGTGCCGCACTCGGTTCGGCCGGGCTCGCCTGCTGGCGCACGAGCACCAGCCTGGCCCAGGTGCGTGAACTCGGGCGTCCCGGGCTGCTGACGCTTCGTGGCGCCGACGGCCGTGGCGGCGTCGCGCTGCTGACCGGGCTGGACGCCGAGCAGGCCCGCTTCGCCTTCGACGACGGCACCAGCGCCCGGCTGCCGCTGGCGGCGCTGGCCGAGGTCTGGCGCGGCGAGTTCGCGACGCTGTGGCGGCCGCCGCCGGGCTGGGGCTCGCCGGGCGACGCCGCGGCGCTGAACGCCTGGCTCGACAGCCGGCTGCCGGGCAGCGGCACGCTGCCCCCGCGCATCGTCGCCTTCCAGGTCGCGCACGGGCTGCAACCCGACGGTCGCGCCGGCCCGCTGACGCTGATGCAGATCCTCAAGGCCAGCGGCGGCGACGAGCCGCGGCTGGCACTCGCCCGCTGACACCATGTCCTACATCCTCGACGCCCTGCGCCGTGCCGAAGCCGAACGTGAACGCGGCGCCGTGCCCGGGCTGCATTCGCAGCCGAACGCGGCCCTGACACCCACCGCCACGGCTTCGCGGCGCACGGCCTGGATCGTCGGCGGCGCCGCGCTCGCTGTGCTGGCCGCCGCCGCTGGCGGATGGTGGTTCGCCGGCAGCCGCTCCACGGCGGCCGAAGCGCCGCGGCTGGTCGGCGCGCCGGCACCGGCTGTCCGGGATGCGGCGCCGGACAACACCGTGCCGCCGCCACCCGCGCCCCAGCCGGCGGTGACGGCCGGGGCGGCG
>NZ_NRRU01000070.1 GCF_016583785.1 Rubrivivax gelatinosus
GCCCAGCAAAACCGGCAGCGGCGCCGCGGCTGCTGCTGGCCCCGATGGAAGGCCTGCTCGACCACAGCCTGCGCGACGTGCTGACCCGCGTCGGCGGCGTCGAGCTCTGCGTCTCGGAGTTCATCCGCGTCACCGACCAGCTGCTGCCGGCGCGCGTGTTCACGCGCATCGTGCCCGAGCTGCTCGCCGGCGGACGCACCGCCGCCGGCGTCCCGGTGCGCGCCCAGCTGCTGGGCAGCGACCCGGTGTGCCTGGCCGAGAACGCGGCCCGGCTGGCCGAGCTGTCGCCGGCCGGCATCGACCTGAACTTCGGCTGCCCGGCACCCACCGTCAACCGCCACCGCGGCGGCGCCGTGCTGCTCGACGAACCCGAGCTCGTGCACGCCATCGTCGCCGCGGTGCGGCGCGCGGTGCCGGCCGGCGTGCCGGTGACGGCCAAGATGCGGCTGGGCCACCTCGACGCGTCGCGCATGCTGGAGTGCGCGCACGCGATCGCCGACGGCGGCGCCGCCGAGCTGGTGGTGCACGCCCGCACCAAGGCCGAGGGCTACCGGCCACCGGCGCACTGGCACCGCATCGCCGAGATCCGCGCAGCGCTGGCGCTGCCGGTGGTCGCCAACGGCGAGGTCTGGACGGTGCACGACGCGCGCCGCTGCCTGGCCGAGAGCGGCTGCGACGCGCTGATGCTGGGCCGCGGCATGGTCGCCGACCCGGGGCTGGCACGCGCGATCCGCGGCGAGCCGGCACCCGACTGGGACGCGCTGCTGCCCGAGCTGCGCCGCTTCTGGGCGAGCGTCGGCGCGCGCGTCGAGCCGCGCCACCGCGCCGGGCGGCTCAAGCAGTGGCTGGGGCTGATGCGGCGGCGTTTCCCCGAAGCGGGCGATGCCTTCGCCCGGATCCGCGAGACCAACGACGCACGCCGCGTCGAGGCGCTGATGTTCGGCGAGCCGGCGCCGGCCGCAGCCGACGCCGTCGCCGCCTGAAACCTCAGGCCGCCGGGGCGGCCGGGGCCGCGGCGAGGCGTTCGAGGTGCCACTCGAGCAGCTTGCGCATGTGGCCCAGCGACACGAAGTGCGAGTAGATCAGGCCCAGCACGCCGCTCTTGAGCAGCTCGTGCGCGGTGGCCGCGTCCAGCGCCTGCACCTTCTGGTCGTCGACGGTGAGGAAGCCGTCGACCGTCAGCTTGCTGCCGTCGGGCAGCGTGGCGTCGAAACGCATCGGGCGCAGCAGGTCCAGGTCGCGCAGGCGCTTGCACAGCACACGCGTGCGCTGCGCCTCGGCTTCCAGCGACTCGAGCTGCCCGTGCGCCATCTTCAGTGCGTCGCCAGGCTCGCCGGCGGCGTCGAACAGCGGCTGGCCGCCCTCGGCACCGACACCGGCCCAGCCGGCGTCCAAGCAGACCGCGAAACGCTCGGCATCCAGGCGGCCGATGCAGAACGGGTAGTTGCGCAGCGCCGCGGGCATGAAGTGCGCGCGCCAGCGGCTGCCGTCGAGGTACAGGTTCTGCTTCTGCTCGAGGCCGAAGACGGCGATCGGCGCGATCTCCGGCTTGCCGGCCTCGTCGGCACCGGTCTGCACGAAGAAGATCGGGTACTCGCGCGCCGCGTCGGCGAACTCGACCGCGGCGATGAACAGCGAGTTCAGCTCGGCGGCGACGCGCCAGTCCTGCACCGGTAGCGCGAGCTTGAGATCGCGGTGTTCGTTGCGGTCCACCGGCACGGCCTTGCGGTGCAGCAGCGGGATGATCATTCGGTTTCTCCTGTTGTGTCGGTGCGTGTGACGAGCACCTTGTCGACCCGTTTGCCGTCGAGGTCCACGACCTCGAAGCGCCAGCCCTGCCAGGACACCGCGTCTGCCGTCTTCGGCAGCCGGCCCAGCAGCAGCATCACCATGCCGGCCAGCGTGTTGTAGCGGCCGCGCTCCTCGTCGGGCAGGTCCTTCAGCTCGAGCCTGTCCTTCAGCTCGGGCACCGGGATCAGCCCGTCCATCAACCAGCTGCCGTCCTCGCGCTGCACGGCCCAGGCGTCGTCGTCGGCCGGCGAGCCGAACTCGCCGGTGATCGCCTCGAGCAGGTCGCGCTCGGAGATCACGCCCTGCACCGCACCGTACTCGTCGACGACGAAGACGATGTCGGCACGCGACTGGCGGAAGTGCTCCAGCAGCTCCATGCCCGAGAGCGTCTCGGGCACGAACACCGGCGGCGCCAGCAGCGACTGCAGATGCGGCGTCTCGCCGCGCGACAGCGGCTGCAGCAGCGCGTGCGCGGCGAGCACGCCGATGACCTCGTCCAGGCCGCCGCGGCACACCGGGTAGCGCGAGTGGCCGTGTTCGGCGATCAGCGCCAGCACCTCGGCCATCGGCGCGTCGGCCTCGAGCCAGGCGATCTCGGCGCGCGGGATCATCATCGAGCCGATCTGGCGCTCGTCGAGGCGGAAGACGTTGCGCACCATCTGGTGCTCCTGGGCCTCGATGACGCCGGCGTCCAGGCCTTCTTCCAGGCTGGCGGCGATCTCCTCTTCTGTGACCGCGCGCTGGCCGTCGTCGCGTATGCCCAGCAGGCGCAGCATCGCGTTCGTCGACGCCGACAGCAGCAGCACCAGCGGCCGTGCGGCCAGCGAGATCCAGTTCATCGGCCGCGCCACCAGGCGCGCCACCGTCTCGGGGTAGAGCTGGCCCAGGCGCTTGGGCACGAGCTCGCCGAAGATGATCGTGAGGATCGTGATCAGCACGACGACA
This sequence comes from Rubrivivax gelatinosus, assembly GCF_016583785.1. Lineage (GTDB taxonomy): Bacteria > Pseudomonadota > Gammaproteobacteria > Burkholderiales > Burkholderiaceae_C > Rubrivivax > Rubrivivax gelatinosus_B. Next base: position 2,737 of record NZ_NRRU01000070.1, read on the forward strand.
ATCGCGGTCGCACCGATGCGCGCCGTGTGCTCGCGCACGTCGAGCGTGATCAGCCACTCGGCCAGCGGCGCCGAGAACGCGTTCTCGCCGACGATGCCGTTGAGGATGCCGATCGACGTGATGCCGATCTGCACCACCGACAGGAAGCGGGTGGGGTTCTCGTGCAGGACCATCGCGGCCTGCGCGCCGGGGGCGCCGTCTTCGACCATGACCTGGAGCCGGACCTTGCGGGAGGCGGTGAGCGCCATCTCCGACATCGCGAACAGGCCGTTGAGCAGGATCAGGAAGACTAAAAGGGTAACGTCCATGCGGGCCGCCGCGACTCGGCGGCGACGGGCTGATACAAGGCGGGCGAGCGTAGCAGAATCCGACGCATGATCTATCTCGCCGGAGACGTGCAGGGCTGTGCCGGCGCCCTCGACCGCCTGCTCGCCGACATCGGCTTCTCGCCTTCACGCGACCGGCTGGTGGTGCTGGGCGACCTCGTCAACCGCGGCCCGGACAACCTGGCGGTGCTGCGCCGCTTGCGCGACCTGGGCGACGCCGCCGTCTGCCTGCTGGGCAACCACGACCTGCACACGCTGGCCGTGGCGCACGGCGTGCGGCCGCTGCACAAGAGCGACACGCTGGGCGACATCCTGGCTGCGCCCGATGCCGCGGCCTGGCTGGACTGGCTGCGCCAGCGCCCGCTGGCGCACGTCGAGGCCGGCTGGCTGTGCGTGCATGCCGGCGTCGTGCCGCAATGGGACGCGGCGCGCACGCTGGCGCTGGCCGCCGAGGTGCAGGCGCTGCTGCGCGGGCCGGACCTGCAGGCCTTCCTGCAGCGCATGTACGGCAACGAGCCGGCGCGCTGGGACGAGGCCCTGGCGGGCGCCGACCGGTGGCGTTTCGTCGTCAACACGCTGACGCGTATCCGCTTCTGCCGCGCCGACGGCACGCTGGACTTCAAGACCAAGGACGGCGCCGCCGAAGCGCCGGCGGGGCTGATGCCCTGGTTCGAGGTGCCCGGGCGCCAGAGCGCCGCCGAGCCGATCGCCTTCGGCCACTGGAGCACGCTGGGGCTGGTCGTGCGCCCCGACCTGCTGGCGCTGGACACCGGCTGCGTCTGGGGCGGCCGGCTGACGGCGGTGCGTGTGGACGGCGGCCGGCGCGAGGTCTTCCAGGTCGAATGCAGCCAGGCACAGCGGCCGGGAGGCTGAGGCCCCGCGACGACCTAGAATCGCCCGGTCCGGCGCCCTGCCGGACGACTTCGGAAGCGTGGCAGAGTGGTCGATTGCACCGGTCTTGAAAACCGGCGACGGGCAACCGTCCGTGAGTTCGAATCTCACCGCTTCCGCCAAACAGCGGGCTGAGAAGCTATCGCCAGGCCAGAGTCGGATGGCGGCAGTTCCCGCCAGGACTCGGTCCATCGCCGGGCTCGCAGTCGAGGCCCCAGACGACCGAAGACTCGCCGATCCCCTGGCACCTGCCGCTGCAAGCGTTCGTCAGCGCACAGACGCAGCGGTTCGCCCGTAGGAGTCTGCGCAAGACAGGCATCCGGAAGGGGCGCTCCATGGACACTGACAGACGAGCGCAGTCCTCGCTCGGCCCGCCCGGTGCGGCTGTTGATCGCAGCGGCTGCGACCCCCATGCCACGGGGCCGCCGCCGCTGGCCTTCGGCGATGCGGGAGCCGAGATCGACGACGACGCGGCGGCCTGGGGCGGGCGGATGGCCGGTGTGCTCGGCGCCCTGCAGTCCTGCGAGCCCTTGGGGCCGGCGGCGACGTTCCGTCAAAAGTCGAGCACGATCACGATCAATGGCTTGACGATGGCCGCGCTCGCGGGCACCCCGCTGCGCTTCGAGCTTGCGGCGAGCACCGATCTGACGCTGCTGATTCCCTTCGCCGGCGAAGGCACGTTCGATGTCGGCGGTGTCGTCCACTCCTGGCAGGCCGAAGCGCGCGGCCTCTTCGTTGCGGGGGCGGCCGGCAGCGGCGCGTGTTCGCTGCACTCGGTCCTCGTCGTCAGGCTGCAGCCTGCGCAGCTGCAAGCCGCGGCGCGCAGCCTGCTCGGCATGGAGCCCGGCTCGAAGAGCGATTTCTGGCTCGGCCCCACCCGGACTGTGGATCTGCAGGCGGGCGGCATGGCCTTCGGGGAGGTCTTCAGGCATCTGTGCGCCCTGATCGACGCCTATCGGGGCGCGGTCGATGTGCTGGAAGCCGTCGGTCTGGACGAGCAGTTCTACCGCCACATCGTGATGCTGCTGCGGCCCGGACTGACGCTGGAGGCGGCGCTGCGCAAACCGGCGCAGGCGTCCAGGCGCGTTCTCGACCCGGTGTGCGGCTACATCATGGCGCACCTGCACGCCCCGATGACGCTGACCGACCTGGAAGGCGCCAGCGGCGTTTCGCGCCGCAGCCTGCAGTACCTGTTCTGGCAGCGCCATGCGTGCTCGCCGATGCAGTGGGTGCGCGGGCAACGGCTCGAGAAGGTGCGCTCGATGCTGATGCACGCCGAATCCCGGGAGTCGGTCACCTCGGCAGCGCTGCAATCCGGGTTCTCCAACCTGGGCGCCTTTTCGGCCTACTACCGGGAACGCTTCGGCGAACAGCCGTCCGAAACCTTGCGGCGCAGCGGCGCGCGCGATGCCTGAACGGCTTCCAGCGATGAGCACCAGTTCACCCCGATTCATCGGCGTGACCGGGCTGCCGCGCGCCGGATCGACGCTCGTGTGCCAGTTGCTGGCGCAGCACCCCGACGTGCACAGCGAAGTCCACACCTCGCCCTTGTGCAATGCCTTGCTCGGCCTGCGCCGGATGATCAGCGACGACAGCTTCTTCCTGGCCCAGCTCGACAACAGCTTCGAGCAGAGCTACGGCCACCTCACGTCGGCGATGCGGGGCTTCCTGCGTGGCTGGTACGAGGGTGCCGCCGGCCTGGCCGTGGTGGACAAGAACCGCGCCTGGCTGCACTGCATCGAAATGCTGCTGAAGATCGAGGCCGACGCGAAGCTGGTCGTCTGCATCCGGGAGCTGGGGCAGATCTACGGTTCGATCGAAGCCCGGCACCAGAGCACCATCCTCGTCGACTTCATCGACCACCTGGCCGATTTCGACCGTTTCGGCCGCGCCGATGCGCTGTTCGCGAAAGACAAGGCGATCGGCGCGCCCCTGGTGTCGCTGCACGCGGTGGCTGACCTGCCGGCGCCGGTGCAAGACCGCCTGTACGTCGTCAGGCTCGAAGACCTGACCAGCCGGCCGGTGGCCTGCATGTCGCATCTCTACGCCTGGCTGGGCCTGCCCGACTTCCGGATCGACGCCGACCATCTGGCGATCAGTGCCCAGGAAAGCGACAGCCACTACCACATGAAGTACAGCCACGCGCAGGCGTCCAGCATCCGGCCGCAAACGGTCCACGCCATTCCGCCCCGGGTCCAGTCGCTGATCGAAGCGGTCCATCCCTGGTTCTACTCGGCGTACTACCCGGGGTTCGGGTCGAGCAGGCCATCCGCTCCGGGCTGAGGGGTTCTGCTTCTCGCCGCGCCGGCTGCCGCGGCATTGCCGTTGTGCCGTTCTGCCGTTCGCAGGCCCGGCGGTCCGCGCAACTGGCGGGCATTTCGCCGCCAGTTCGCCAACTTGCGTTTTCGGGCCAGTGCGCTGCGCGAATCGAGTAGTGCCCGGGCAGCCTTGTCCCGATAGTCCGACCTGACCCGGCATCGCCTCGGGGCTGCCGCGTTGCGGCCTCCGTCCTCCGCGCCCGGGAGACGGGACGAAGCTGCACCGCCCCGAGAGCCCAGCCCTGGCGCCTTGCCAGGACGGCTCGCAGACCGACCCACAGGACCCTTCGAATGAATCGCATCCACCGCACCGTCTGGAACTCCTGTCGCGGCGCCTATATGGCGGTGGCCGAGACCGCGCCGAGCCGCGGCAAGGCATCGGGCACGACAGGGGCCTTGCTGGCGGGCGTGCTGCTGACGGCAGGCGGCCCGGCGCTGGCCGGCGGTCCGGCAGCGGCCGTCCTGCCGACGGGCGGACAGGTGGCGGCTGGTGCGGCGCAGATCGGCCGCAGCGGCAGCACGCTCACCGTGACCCAGACCAGCGCCCGAACGGCGATCAACTGGAACAGCTTTTCCATCGGCAAGAGCGGCACGGTCAACTACGTGCAGCCGGATGCAGGCTCGGTCGCGCTCAACCGCGTCACCGGCACCGAGCGCTCGGCAATCGACGGCGCGCTCAAGGCCAACGGGCAGGTCTTCATCCTCAACCCCAACGGCGTGCTGTTCGGCAAGGGTGCGCGCGTCGATACCGCCGGCCTGGTGGCCACCACGCTGGGTTTGAGCGATGCCGACTTCATGGCCGGCAAGACCCGCTTCAGCGGCCAGGGGGGAGCGGTGTCCAACCTGGGCACGCTCAGCGCCGCGGACGGCGGCTACGTCGCCTTGATGGGCACGCAGGTCAGGAACGACGGCGTCATAACGGCGCGGCTCGGCACGGTGGCGCTCGCGGCCGGCAGCAAGGTCAGCCTCAACTTCAACGGCAACTCGCTGGCGGGTGTGGTCATCGACGCCGCGGCGCTGGACACGCTGGTGAGCAACGGCGGCGCCATACACGCCGACGGCGGCACGGTCATGCTCACCGCCAAGGCCGCCGCGGGCCTGCTCGACGCGATGGTCAACAACACCGGCGAGATCCGCGCCCAGACGATTGCCGAGCGCGGCGGCAGGATCCTGCTGCTGGCGGAGGCCGGCGCGCTGACCGTCGGCGGCACGCTGGACGCGAGTGCGCCGAGCCAAGGCAACGGCGGCAGCATCGAAACCAGCGGCGCGCGCGTGAAGATCGCAGACAGTGTGCGCATCACCACGGCCGCCGCGCACGGGCTGACCGGCACCTGGCTCGTCGACCCGATCGATTTCACCATCGCGGCCAGCGGCGGCGACACCACCGGCGCCACGCTGAGCAGCCAGCTGGCCAGCAACAACGTGACGATCCAGAGCAGCGCCGGCAGCGTCTCCGGCAGCGGCGACATCAACGTCAACGACGCCGTGAGCTGGAGCGCCGACCACACGCTGACGCTGGACGCGGAGCGCAACATCAACGTCAACGCGCCCATCACCGCGACCGGCAGCAGCAGCGCGCTCGCCCTGATCTATGGCCAGGGCGCGGTAGACGCCGGCAACCCGGCCGACTACTTCGTCAACGCACCCGTCAACCTGAAGGCGGGCAGCAACTTCAGCACCCAGCTCGGGTGGAATGGGGTCGTGACGACCTACACGGTGATCACCGGTCTGGGTACTGCGGCCGACGCAACTTCTGCGCCTGTCACCATGACGCTGCAGGGCATGGCGGCGACGGGCAGCCTGTCGGGCAACTACGTGCTGGGCGCGGACATCGATGCCGCGGCCACCGCGGGGTGGAACAGCGGCGCGGGTTTCCAGCCGATCGGAAATTCGGCAACCTCGTTCTTCGGCCGGTTCGGCGGCCTGGGGCACACGGTCGGCAACCTCATCATCAACCGGCCGACGTCGAGCGAGATCGGGCTGTTCGGGAACGCTTCCGGGGCCGTGCTGCGCGACGCGAACCTGACGGCCGCCTCCATCACGGGCGACATTCGCGTTGGCGGCCTGCTGGGCTCCGGCTACAACACCACCGTCAGCCACAGTTCGGTCGCGGGCAGCGTGGCGGGTTCGAACAAGGTCGGCGGGCTCGTGGGCGCCAACTACGGTGTGGTCACCGCGTCCACTGCCAGTGCCAGCGTGACGGCCACCGGCGGGAAAGCCGGCGGGCTCGTGGGCGCCAACTACGGTGTGGTCACCGCGTCGGCTGCCAGTGGCAGCGTGACGGCCACCGGCGGGGATGTCGGCGGGCTGGTCGGGTACAGCTATGGCGACATCGCCGGCAGCGCTGCCACCGGCCCGGTGTCGGGTGAGATCAGCGTTGGCGGACTGGTGGGCGGCACGAGCTACGGAACGATCACCGGCAGTTACGCCACCGGCAACGTCATCGGCACCGGCGATTATCTGGGTGGCCTCGTCGGCTTCAACGGAAGTGATATCAATGACAGCTACGCCCGGGGCAGCGTCAGTGGAGCCGCTGGCAGCCACGTCGTCGGCGGGCTCGCCGGCTACAACTACGGGTCGATCCGGGATGCCTACGCCAGCGGATGGGTCAGCGGGACGCCGGGCCAGCAAATCGGCGGACTGGTGGGCAATGGAAGCGGCACCGCCACCCACAGTTTCTGGGACACCCAGGCCACCGGCCAGGCCAGCAGCACCGGCGGCACCGGCAAGACCACGGCGCAGCTGAACGACACCGCCACGTTCACCGGCGCCGGCTGGAACTTCACCCCCGGCACCGGCACCTGGGGCCGCAAGGACACGCTCAACGACAAGTACCCGGTGCTGCGCAGCTTCGGCTACAGCGACACCTTGACGCTGTCGCTGGCGCTGGGTGCCAGCACCAAGGTCTACGGCAACGCCAACCCGGCACTCACCGGCCTGGTGCTGACCGGCTGCAGCGCCTGCCTGACGGTCGACTGGGGTAGCACCATCGGCCCGTTCAGCAACGTCGGCAGCTACGCCTATTCGAGCGCCAACGTGCTGGGCCTGAGCTTCGCCGATGGCTACAACGCGAGCATGTTCGACATCACGCTGCCGACCGGCGGCCTGACCATCACGCCGCGCCCGGTGAGCGTGACGTCGGTGGTCAACGCCACGCGTGCGTACAACGCCGCCACCGGCGTCGCCGCCAGCCTGCTCGGCCTGGGCAACGTGGTCAACAGCGACTCGGTCAGCCTGAGCGGCAGCGCGGTTCTGGCGTCGAAGGATGCCGGGACGCGTGCCGTCAGCGGCCTGGGCACGCTGGCGCTGGACAACAGCAACTACACCTTGAGCAGCGTCACGCCGAGCGGCACCGTGCAGATCACGCCCTACGCCGTGAGCGTGGCGGCCTGGGGCAGCGCCGGCAAGGTCTACGACGGCAACACGGCGCTCGACTCGGAGATGCTGCACGTCACCAACGCGCTCGGCGACGACACCGTGAACCTCGCCGGCGGCGCGGCCGTGCTGGCGAACCAGAACGCCGGCACGCGTGCCGTCACGGGCCTGGGCACGCTGACGCTGGACAACGCCAACTACACCGTCAGCGGCGGCAGCGTAGTCGGCAACGCGCTGGTCTATCAACGCCTGGTGGATCTCTCCACCGTCAACGGCGCCACGCGCAGCTACGACGCCAGCAATCTGGCCACGGCCAGCCTGCTGGTGATCGGCAACGTCGTGGTCGGCGACGCCGTGCACCTCGGCGGCACGGCCACGCTGGCAAGCAAGGACGTCGGCAGCCGGGCCGTCATCGGCCTGTCCGGGCTGACGCTGGACAACCCCAACTACACGCTCGTCGAGGCGTCTGCCGGCGGCACGGTGCAGATCACGCCGCTGGCCGTGAACGTGGCGGCCTGGGGCAGCGCCGGCAAGGTCTACGACGGCAACACGGCGCTCGACTCGGAGATGCTGCACGTCACCAACGCGCTCGGCGACGACACCGTGAACCTCGCCGGCGGCGCGGCCGTGCTGGCGAGCCAGGACGCCGGCACGCGTGCCGTCACGGGCCTGGGCACGCTGACGCTGGACAACGCCAACTACACCGTCAGCGGCGGCAGCGTCGGCGGCAACGCGCTGGTCTATCAGCGGCTGCTCGAAGTCTCCACCGTCAACGGCGCGACCCGCATCTACGACGCCACGAACCAGGCCGCAGCCAGCCTGCTGGCGATCGGCAACGTGCTCGACGGCGACACGGTGCACCTCGGCGGCACGGCGACGCTGGCGAGCCGGAACGTCGGCGGCCGTGCGCTCACCAGCCTGGCCGGGCTGACGCTAGACAACGCCAACTACACGCTGCAGGAGGCTGCGTTCACCGGCAGCGTGCAGCTCACGCCGCTGGCTGCCCGCATCGCGACGCTGAGCAACGCCGGCAAGGTCTATGACGGCAACAGCGCGCTCGCATCCACACAGCTGCAGCTGATCAACACGATCGGTGGCGACACCGTCAACCTGAGCGGCACGGCCGTTCTGGCGGGCCAGGACGCCGGCACGCGTGCCATCGCCGGTGCCGGCACGCTGGCGCTGGACAACGCCAACTACACCATCGTCGGCGGCAGCATAGTCGGCAACGCGTCGATCACGCCGCTGGCCGTGAACGTGGCGGCCAGGGGCAGTGCCGGCAAGGTTTACGACGGCAATACCACGCTGGACTCGACGCAACTGCATCTGACCAATGCGGTCGCTGGCGACAGCGTGAACCTGAGCGGCGTGGCCGAGCTGTCCGGCAAGGACGCCGGCACGCGTGCCATCGCCGGTGCCGGCACGCTGGCGCTGGACAACGCCAACTACACGCTGGCCGGCGCCGCCTACAGCGGCACGGCCGCGATCAGCCCGCGCACGCTCAATCTCGTGTTCAGCGTGGCCGACAAGGTCTTCGACGGCAGCGCGGGCGTCAACGCCACGGCGCGCGACGACCGCATCGCGGGCGACTCGCTGGCGCTGAGCTTTGGCGCCGCACTTGCGGATCAGAACGTCGGCGAGCACAAGCCGGTCGGCATCAGCGGCCTCGCGCTCGGCGGCGCCGATGCGGGCAACTACGTGTTCGCAACCGATGCCGGTGCCGGCACCACCGGCAACCTGAATGCACGCAGCGTGACCTATTCATTGGCCGCACAGGACCCGTCCAAGACCTATACCGTCAGCGGCCAGACCCTGATCGGATCGGCCGACCTCGACCGGCTGGTGGTGGCGAACATCGCCAACACGGTGCCCGGCACGACGCCCGGCGCGCTGAGCTACACGATCTGGAAGGACGGCCAGCAGGTCAGCGCCGTCAAGGATGCGGGCCGCTACGAGATACGCGCCAGCTTCGCCACGGCCGACGCCCACTACGCCATCGCCGACACCGGCAACACCGTGCTGAAGCTCGACGTCGGGATGCCGACAGCGGCCCTGCAGCAAGCCGCCGCCCAGGCCGCACGCACCGATGTGCCGGCGCGCAACGACGCCTTCAACAGCCCGGTCTTCGGCATCAATGCCCCGGTCTCGCTGGCGCAGTCCAACCCAGTGCCGCCCAACGTGGTGACGACCTTCCCCGCCCTCGACGCCACCTTCGGCCAAGGCGCTGCGCTCAGCCTGATCTCCAGCCCGAGCGCCGGCGAGACCAGCCCGAGCGTGACGCTCGTCCAGGCCAGGCAGATGCTGCAGGCAGCGGGCGGGCCGGCCGACGGCGGCGAGAAGGACCTGCGGGTACCGGTCAGCCGCAACTCGCTGGCCACCATCGTCAACGGCGGCGTCAGACTGCCCGGCGGGGTGGACCAGCTGCTGTTCGTCGTCGAGGCCGGGCAATGAGAGCGGCCCCGCGCGGCAGCGCAGGCCTTGGACCCGACGAGGCCTCACGGATCCCCTCTCGCGTGAAAGCCTTGCGCCCGTCCACCCTCAGCCTGGCGCTGGGCATGGCCTTTGCGGCGCTGGGCGCGCAGGCCCAGCAAGCTCCGCCGGTCCCCAACATCGGCGATGCCCTTCGCCAGGTGCAGCCCCCGGTGCTGCCAGCACCGAAGGCAGCCCCGCTGCCCACCGTCGGCGGCACCGCGATCGAGCCGCCGATGCTGGCCTTGCCCGGCAGTGGCCCCGGCGTCAGGGTGGACAGCTTCGCCATCGTCGGCAACAGCGTCGTCGACAGCGCCGTGCTGCTGGCGCTGGTGCAGCCCGACCAGGGCAAGACCCTCAGCCTGGCCGAACTCGAGCTCATCGCCACCCGCATCACCCGCTACTACCGCAGCGCCGGCTACTTCGTCGCACGCGCCTACATTCCGGCGCAGGAAGTGGCCGCCGGCACGCTCACGATCCGCGTCGTCGAGGGCAACTACGGCCGCTTCATCCTGGCCAACAGGTCGCGGGTGCGCGATGACATCGTGCAAGGCCTGCTGGACGACATCAAGGACCGCGACATCGTCTCGCTCGACACGCTCGAGCGCGCCATGCTGGTCATCAACGACACGCCCGGCGTGACGGTGGTGCGCGCCGACGTGATGCCCGGCGAGGCGGTCGGCACGTCCGACTTCGCCATCGGCACCGAGGCCACGCCGGCCTACGGCGGCTACGCGCTGCTCGACAACTACGGCTCGGCCTACACCGGCAAGCAAAGGCTCAGCTTCAACGCCGACTGGAACTCGCCCAGCGGCCGCGGCGACCGCCTCTCGGTCAGCGGCATGGCCACCCGGCACAGCGGCCTGCTGAACGGGCGTCTGGGCTACTCGGGCCTGCTGGACACCGACGGCACGCGCGGCGAACTCGCGCTGAGCCGCACCCGATACCAGCTCGGCAGCACCTATGCCGCGCTCGACGCCTCGGGCACCGCCGATGCGCTCGAGTTCAATCTCACCCGGCCCGTGAAGCGGACCCGCGGCGCCAGCATCGAGGCCGGGCTGAGCCTGGCCTACAAGTCCTTGAAGGACGAGGTGGCCTCGACCAGCACGCGCACGCGCAAGAAGGCTGCCACGGCAAGCGCCAGCGTCTCCGCGCGCAACGAGCAGGTCTTGTTCGGCTTCGACGGTCTGACCCAGGCCAGCGCCGCACTGACGATAGGGCGCCTGCGCTTCGACGACGCAACGGCGGCCGCGCTCGACGCGGCCGGTGCGGGCACGCAAGGCAGCTTTGCCAAGCTGAATCTGCAGGTCACGCGCGCCACCGCGCTGCCCGGGCAGTTCGCACTGACCACCAGCGCCCGGGCGCAACTGGCATTGAACGACAAGAACCTCGACGGCAGCGAGCGCATGAGCGTCTCGGGCTTCAGCGGCGTGATCGCCTATCCCTCGGGCGAGCTGAGCGGCGACCACGCCGCACTGCTGCACCTCGATCTGGCCCATCCGCTGCCGCCCGCCGGCACGCTGCAGATGAGCGCCAGCGCCTTCGCCGACATCGGCTGGGCCAGGACGGCGAACCCGTTGCCGGGCGCCGCCAGCCGATCGCTGAGCGACGTCGGCGTCGGTCTGACGGCCAACGCCGCCGGCGGGCTGGTGCGGCTGCAACTGGCGCAACGCGTCAGCGGCGGCGCACCGACGAGCGAGCCGGCCTCCCGCCTGCGCGTGCTGCTGCAGGGCGGGTGGGTATTCTGATTCGAGGAGGACGGGCACGGGCGCGCTCGACCGGCACCCTCGGGCGGACCTGAACCGCCTGGAACCAGCCCTTCGGCACCCCAGCCCCGGCCCGACAGCAGGGGCGCCCGCGCCCCCTCAGTGGGTCGTCGCGGGACTGTCCGCCGCGGGCTGCCGCAAGGGCGGGTAACTCGTAGAGTCTTCCTCGAGCTCGCCCAGCGGCGGGATCACCAGCGTCGTGTACTCGGCGTAACGCGCGTCGGGAAGGTCGTGCAGCGCCAGGCGCTCCATGCGTGGCTGCTCGATCGGAAGCCACGCCGCCTCGTACAGGATCACCTCGTGCTCCGGCGGATACCAGCGCAGCAGCTTGTGCACCAGCGCCTGCAAGCCTTCGCGCTCGGCGTGGAACCGCGAGCACGTCAGGTCGCCGGCCAGCGCCACCTGCCACAGCAGTACCAGGCCGGCGCCGTCGATCTGGCGGTCGTAGACCAGGAAGTGGGTCGCCTCCATCGACTGCACGCCACGCTGGCCCGGGTCCAGCCCGAGGTCCGCGTACAGGCAGGCTTCAGCCGAGATACCCGGCTCCATGCGCGCTGGGATGCCTTCGGCACGTGCCTTGCGCACCACCACATGTGGCACGTCGGCGAACACGCCCGGATGGCCATAGAACACGGCGCACACCCGCTTGCCGGCACGCACCTCGGCCATGATCCTCTCATCGATCTCGCGATAGGTCTCGCGCCGGTCCTTGCCAAGTGCGTAATGCACGCCAAGGTTGATGGTGTCCGGCCGCAAACTAATGATCATCGCCAGGGCCATAGGATTCACCAGGCAGAACACCACCTCGGCCTCGCGGATCTCGGACAGGCAGCGTTCGCTGGCATGGCGGCCGAAATCGATCCCGCTGCCCACCACCACCAGGCCCGCCTGCTCGCCCGCGCCCCGCTCCTCGGCACCGGCGCGCACCACGCGGTCGCGCCCGCGGCGCTTGGCGCGATACAGCGCCTGGTCGGCCTCGTGCACCAGCTGCTCCAGCGTACTCACGTGTTCGTTGGCCTCGGACACGCCGGAACTGATGCTGAAGTGCACCGTCTGCCCGAACACGCTGATCGGCTCGATGCGCTCGCGCAGCCGCTGCAGCAGCGCCTCGGCCTGCGATGCATCGTCCTCGAGCAGGATCGTGAACTCGTCGCCGCCGCTGCGCCCGGCGATGCCGCGCTCGCCCACGACCTCGGTTATCCATCCACCCAGACAGCGCAGCGCCTCGTCGCCGGCGGCGTGTCCGAAGTGGTCGTTCACGCCCTTGAAGCGGTCGACGTCGGCGACGATCGCGGTGAACGGCCGGCCCCGCCGGCGTGCCGCGGCGAACGCCTCCTCGCCGAGCTTGCGCACCTGCTGGTAGTTGTAGAGGCGGGTCAGGCCATCGTGTTCGGACTGCCAGCGGTAGCGCCGGCGCTCGCGGAATGAACGACGCAGCAGGACCGTCAGCAGGATCGCGGTCAGCAGCAGCCCGCCTATGCCCGCCGACAGCAGCCACTGCCGCCGCTGCGTCGCGGTGACCTGCAGCGCGGCGAGCTCCTTCTCAGCTTCCAGCAGCGCGATGCGCTGCTCCTTCAGCCGGGTGTCGAACTGGACCTGCAGATAGGCCAGGCGACGTTCACGCGCATCGCTCTCGGCGGCCGCCGTCGCTGCGGCGGCCCCCTTGTAGTGGGCCAGCGCCTCGGCGAGGTCGCCACGCTTCTCGGCCAGACGCGCCAGGAGGCTTTCGGTGTCCGCGACCGCCGTGTCGGCTTTCTGGCCGCGGTAGTAGCGCAAGGTGTCGGCCAGCAGCCGGCCGGCACGGTCGAGGTCGCGGCCCGATTCGATCAAGCTGCCGGCGAGCATCAGCCGCGTGCTCCACTCGCCTGCGGCGTAACCGGCCTTCCCGAAATCCGCCAGCGCCCGTCCCGCCCAGTCCAGCGCTTCCTCGTGGTGCCCCTGCGCGGCCAGCATCTTGCCGACCCCGTACTTGCCGTTGGCGGCGAAGATCGTGTCGCTGGCACGGATGCAGGCATCGATCTGCCGCCGGTGCCAACGCTCGGACTCCCGGAACCGGTGCGAATGGTCCTCGGCCATGGCGATGTCGCTCAGCGCGATGCACAGGGCGTGGTCGTCGTTGCCCTTGTCGACCAGGGCCAGTTCGCGCAACGCAAGTTCGCGCGCCTTGTCGGTTTCCCCGACCAGGTTATGCAGGTAGCTGGCGATACCCAGCAAACGCGCCGACTCCTGCGGCGCCTCGTTCAGAAAGGCGAGCGCCTCGTCGAGCCAGCTGAACGCCTGCGGCCATTCCTCGACATTCGCAGCGACGTTGATGGCGGTGGTGTAGACACGCACGCGCAGCGCCGCGGGCATCTGCTCGCGCAGCAGCGCGGACAGGCCGGTGATCGCACCGGCCTCGTCGCCCGACAGCGCCTGCATGCGCAGGCGCACGAGTTCCATGCGCTGTCGCTGTTCGCGGCTCAGCGCCTCCAGCCGCGGCGACAAGGCCCGGATCTTCGCGTTGGCCTCGCGCCAGTCGGCAGCGATGCCGAGCCGCTCGATCTCGGCCACCTGCGGTTCCAGCGCTTCGTCGGCAAACGCCGATGTGATGACCAGCGCCAGCCACAGCACCGCAATGGACCAGGCTCGGCGCATATCGGCGTTCGACGCCCGTTACCGCCTACTGGTCGTAGGCGCGGATGGTGTGATTGGTGGCGAACTGCCCGTCTTGCAGCCCGGTGAGCCGCTTGATCGCGTCGTAGTCCTTCGTCAGCAGGGCGGCGCTCTCCTCCGCGGACAGACCGAAACGGCGGATCACCGCTTGCGGGTCCTTCTCATACTCGCTGTTCAACGCGGCATCACTGCCCAGTTTTCTCATCAGATCAAGCAGCTTCGACATGTCGCTCTTTCCCTTTTGATGATCGAACACGCACCCGGGCGCCACGCCAGACAACCGCCGACCGGGTCGACCGGTACCGGGTGACCGATCAGCCGCGCCCTGCGTTTAGCCCATACACAAACGGCCACATTAGTATAGGGGTCGACGCTAGGCGGGCGCGCTGACGCGCGCCAGGTCTCGGCAGACGACGGATTGCTCGTCGGCCTGGGGAGCGTGACGTATTTCTCTCGGGGTCGGGTCCGCCCGCTCGTCAGCAAACCGATCACCGGGGGCAACGCCGAGTCTGAAGCGGCCTGCAGTCCACGCGGCCGCCCCGCCGTCGGGGGCGCCAGCAGCCGTCACCCCCGACGGCGTTCGAGGGGCCAACACCTGGCTGGTGCCATCACGCCGGCCGTGCCGGGGCGCTACAGCATCAGCCCCCAGCTGCTGCAGCGCGGCCTCGCAGCAGAAGTCGCCGCTGGTGCTGCACCTGCGCGGGTTGACTGTCACCGTCATCGACCCGCGCGGCCCGCTGAAGTGCCAGGGGTGCCGCTGCGCAGACGGGATACACAAGCGACGACGCCTTACTCCGCGTTCGGCCCCCACTCGCGGCATCGCGGGTTTGTATCAGGTGGAATCGCGCATCGCCGGTTAAGAATGGATCGAGTTCCGCACCCCGTCCGAGGATGCCGCAGCTGCCGAGGAGCCGACATGGAAGACTCGAATCTGACTTCGCACGCCGAAGAGCGGACAGGAGAGCGCCCGCTGGCCGACACGCAGCCGCGCCGCCCTTGGGTCACGCCCCGGGTCGAGCGCATCTCGACCAGCGACACGCAGACCTCGACCGTTTCCTTCTATCGCCTCGACGGCGGGGCCAGCTACTCCTGATTGCCTTGCCACGCGCAGCCACCCGCGCCGCCGCCGAGCCCGCGCGGTGAGCGCGATCTTCGGGCTGCGCCCGGCCGACGGCGCGCCGGTCGACCGCACGCAGCTGGGCCGGCTGGATACGGCCCTGGCGGCGCATGGTCACGATGGCGGCGGCCTCTGGGCCGACGACGGCGCCGGCCTCGGCTGCCGGCTGGCGGCCTTCACGGCGCAGGACGGGCTCGAGCGCCAGCCGCTGGCCAGCGCCGATGACCAGCGCGTACTGGTGTTCGATGGTCGCATCGACGACCGCCGCGCCCTGCTGCGCGAGTTCGACCTGGGCGCCGCCGAAGCCGAGGCCACGCCCGACTCCGCGCTCGTGCTGCAGGTCCTGCAACGCTGGGGCGAAGCGGGCCTGGCGCGCCTGCACGGCAGCTACGCCTTCGCCTGCTGGGACCGCCGGACGCAGACCCTGCTGGCCGGCAGTTCGCCGCTCAACGGCCGCAGCCTGTGCTACGTGCACACGCCACGCCACTTCGCTTTCGCCACGCTGCCCGGCGCGCTGCTGGCGCTGCCCTTCGTCGAGCGCCGGCTCGACGAGGAGCACCTCGCCGACCTGCTGGTCTACACCGTCGGCGCGCCCGAAGACACCTGCTGGCGTGGCATCCGGCGCCTGCCGCCGGGGCAACTGCTGACGCTGGATGGCCACCACAACCTGCGGGTGCGGCCCTATGGCGCCATCGAGCAGGGACAAACGCTGCGTTTCGCCCGCGACGACGACTGCGCCGACGCCGTCGACGAGCTGTTCGACACCGTCGTCGACGACCACCTGCGCAGCGCCGCGCCGGTGGGTCTGTTCATGAGCGGCGGGCTGGATTCTTGTTCGATCGCCGCGGCCGCAGCCGGCCGGCTGGGCGCACGCGGCCAGCGCCTGGCGGCCTTCACCGAAAGGCCCGCGGCCGGATTCGGCGGCCCGGTGCCGGCCGGCCGTTATGCCGACGAGTCGCCCTTGGTGCAGGCGATGGCGCAGCAGATCCCGCAGATCGACCTGCACCTGGTGCGAGCCGGCGCCACCAGCCCGCTGGAGGACACCGATGCGCTCTTCGACAGCGGCGAGGTCGCGTTTCCCAACGTTGCCAACCGCCCGTGGTGGGAAACCATCCTCGCCCAGGCGCAAACCCAAGGCGTGCGCGTGATGCTCACCGGCGACGGCGGCAACGTCAGCGCCAGCTGGAACGGCCGCGGCCTGCTGCCCGGCCTGCTGCGCCAGGGCCGCTGGGGCAGCGCCTGGCGCGAAGCGCGCGCGCTGGCGCAGCGCGGCCACGCGCCGTCGGCCTCACGGGCGCTGCTGGCGCAAGGCATGAGTCCGCTGCTGCCGACGCCGGCCTGGCACGCGCTGCAGCGCTGGCGCGGGCGGAGCGTGGCAGCGCCGCAGCGCCAGCTGCTCCTGGCGCCCATCCACCCCGGTTTTGCCGCCGCCACGCGTGTCTTGCAGCGTGCGTCGGTGCTGGGCGCGCCGGTACGCCCGCCGGCCGACACGCGCAAGGCGCGCCACGACGCGCTGCTCGCGACACGCTGCAGCCAGCTCGAAGCGGGCTACCGCGCACGCTTTCGCATCGACATCCGCCACCCGCTGGTCGACCGGCGCCTGGTCGAGTTCTGCCTCGCGCTGCCCGAAGACCAGTTCCTGCACGACGGCGTGCCGCGCTGGCTGCTGCGCCGCGCGATGGCAGGGCGCCTGCCGCCGGCCGTGCTGGACAACCATGGGCGTGGCCTGCAGGCGGCCGACTGGTACCTGACGCTGGGCCGCGACCGGCCGGCGTTGGCAGCCGAACTCGCTGCGCTCGAGCACAGCGACCTGGCGCGCCGCATGCTCGACCTGCCGCGCCTGCGCCGACTGCTCGAACACTGGCCCGGCGACGGCTGGGGCACGGCTGCGGTGTTGTCCGACTACCGCCTGACCTTCAGCCACGGTCTGATGATGGGCCGCTACCTGCGCTGGCTGGAATCGAGAACGGGCACACCCGCTGCATGAACTACCGCTGCTACGGCCTGACGATCGCGAGCGAACTCACGCTGCCCGAACTGGCGCCGGCCGACGCCGCCGCCGCCGCGGCCGACGTGACGATCCGCCGTGCCGCCGTCGCGCCCGGCGGCCTGCCCGGCGGGCGCCAGATCGGCCCGTTCCTGTGGACGACGGACGAGGCCCTGTGGCTGCAGGTGCCCGGCGTGGCGCGCTTCCTGGTGCAGGACGGATGCGAGATCCGCATCGACGCCGCAGACGGCGCCGACGACGACAGCCTGCGCGTGTTCCTGCTCGGCTCGGCCTTCGGCGCCCTGCTGACACAGCGCGGCCACCTGGTGCTGCACGGCAATGCACTGCGCGTCGGCGACGCCTGCATGGTCTGCGTCGGCCCGTCGGGCGCCGGCAAGTCGACGCTGGCTGCGGCCCTGCTGCAGCGCGGCCACGAACTCGTCGCCGACGACGTCGTGCCGGTGGACGACGAGGGCCGTGCGCTGCCCGGCTTCCCGCGCGTGAAGCTGTGGCAGGACGCGGCCGAACGCCTGGGCATCGCCACCGAGGGCCTGCGCCGCGTGCGCCCGCCGCTGGCCAAGTTCAGCCTGCCCGCCCCCGGCCGCGGCGCCCGGCTGGCGCTGCCGGTGCGCTGGATCTACATCCTCAACAGCCACCCGGCAGAAGAGGTCACGCTGCGCGCGCTGCAGGGCCACGACCGCTTCCGCCCGCTGCTGAACAACACCTACCGGCTGCGCTTCCTGGACGGGGCGGCGCTGAAGGGCCGCCATCTGCAGCAGTGCGGGCAGCTGGCGTCGTTGGCCCGGGTGGTGCTGGTGCACCGGCCGCAGCTGGGTTTCGACATCGACGGCCTGGCCGAACGCCTGCTGGCCGACGTCCAGGCGCACCCGCTGGCATGAGCGACGGCATCGTCTGGCTCGCGTCCTACCCGAAGTCGGGCAACACCTGGCTGCGCCTGTTCCTGCGCAACCTGGCCGAGGACCGCAGCGAGCCGGCCGACATCAATGCCCTGGACGACGGCTCGATCGCCAGCGCCCGGCTCTGGCTGGACGAGGTGCTGGGATTCGACACCGCCGACCTGTGCGACGACGAGGCCGAGCGGCTGCGCCCGCATATCTACCGCTGGACGGCCCGCCACGAGACCGCGGCGACACCGGCCTGCCGCAAGATCCATGACGCCTGCGTCGCCACCGCCGACGGCGAGCCGGTGACCGGCCACGGCGCCACACGCGCCGTGCTCTACATCGTGCGCAACCCGCTGGACGTCGCCGTCTCGGCGGCCGAGCACTGGGGCTGCAGCCTGGACCAGGCCATCGCCTGCATGGGCGACGCCCGCTTCGCCACGCCCGGCGCGGGCCGCGGGCTGTCGCTTCAGGTGCGGCAGCGGCTGCTGTCGTGGTCGGCCCACGTCGCCAGCTGGTGCGACGCGCCCGGGCTGGCGCGCGAGGTGCTGCGCTACGAGGACATGCTGGCCCAGCCCCTGCCCACCTTCGGCCGCGCCGCCGCGCTGCTGGGGCTGCCGACCGCGCCGCCGCAGCTGGCGCGCGCACTGCAGCACAGCCGCTTCGACGAACTGGCGCGCCAGGAGGCGGCGGCAGGCTTTCGCGAACGCTCGGCCGCCGCGCCGCGTTTTTTCCGCCAGGGCCGCAGCGGCGCCTGGCGCCAGCGGCTGAACGCCGTGCAGGCCGCGCGTGTCGTCGCCGACCACGGCCCGACGATGCGGCGCTTCGGCTATCTCGACGCCCACGGCAACCCCTCCTGACCCAGCGAGCAGCACATGAGCACCCTCACTCTCCAGCACCGCGTGGTGCGCCAGCCCGGGCTCGTCGCCACGCCGATGGACGGCGAGACGGTGATGATGAGCATAGACAACGGCGAGTACTACGGCCTGGCCGGCGCCGGCTCGCGCACCTGGGAGCTGCTGGCCGAGCCACAGACCCTGGACCAGCTGTGCGCCACGCTCACGGCCGAGCACGAGGTCGACCCCGCCACCTGCCAGGCCGAGACGCTGCGCTTCGTCGGCGAGCTGCTGGCGCTGGGCCTGGTGAAGACGTGCTGAACGCCGCCGAGCTGCTGGCCGGGCAGGGCCTGTCGCCCGAGGCCGAGGCCTTCGTGCAGGCCATCGCCGGCCAGCCCGACCTGGCCGACCGGCTGGCGCGCATGGCCAGCGTCTTCCGCCAGCGCGACCGCCGCCGCGACAGCCTGCTGCTGGCCCATGCCGCGCGCCGGCTGGCGCCGGGCGACCAGCGCATCCGCGTGCGCACCGAGTGGCTGCTGCGCCACGAGGCGCCGCTGTGGCACTTCGGCATCATCCACGACCGGCCGCGCAACAAGATCTATGCACGCGCGCTGCAGCACTGGGTGCGCCCGGGCATGACGGTGTTCGAGATCGGCACCGGCACCGGCCTGCTGGCGATGCTGGCGGTGCGCGCCGGGGCGCACCACGTCTACACCTGCGAACGCCGCGCCGATGTCGCCGAGGCGGCGCGCGAGATCGTCGCGCGCAACGGCCTGGCCGAACGCATCACCGTGATCGCCAAGGACGCGCATGCGGTGACGCTGGGCAGCGACCTGCCGGCACGCTGCGACCTGTTCGTCGCCGAGATCGTCGACAACACGCTGCTCGGCGAAGACGTGCTGCCGCTGACCGAGCTGGCGCGCGAACGCTTCCTGGTGCCCGACGCGCCGCTGCTGCCGCAGCGCGTCAGCGCGATCGGCGCGCTGGTGGCGGGCACCGACATTGCTGAATCCGGCCGCATGAGCACCGCGATGGGTTTCGACCTGACACCCTTCAACCGCTTCTCGCCGACCGAACTCAGCGCAGGCCCGGGCGGCGGCGCGGCGCGGCTGCTGTCCGGCGCGGTCGAGCTGATCGGCTTCGACCTGGCGCACGACACGCCGGCGCTGGACCAGCCGCAGCGCCTGCGCCTGGTCGCGTTGCAGGCGGGGCGTGCCGAAGGCGTGATGCGCTGGCTGCGGCTGGACTTCGGCGCCGGCATCGTGTTCGAGAACACGCCGCCGCAGCGTTCGTCGTGGTTCCCCTGCATCCACCTGTTGCCCGAGGCCCGCGACCTGGCGGCCGGCGACGAACTGCAGCTGGACCTGCAGCACGACCGTGCGCGCCTGTACCTGACGCCGGCATGAAGCGCCACCTGCGCCGGCTCGCCGGCTTCGCCCGCCTGGGCGCGGCCGAGCGGGGCTGGTTCGTGCTCGGCTGGCTGCTGCTCGGGCTGGGCCGGGCAGCGGTGCAGCTGGTCGCATTCAAGCGCCTCGCACCCTGGCTGGGCCAGGCGGCGCCGCCGCAGCGCCCGCTGCCGCTGGCAGCGGACGTGCAAGCGCGTGCCCAGCGCATCGGCCGCCTGCTGCGGCTGGCGGCACGCCACACGCCCTGGGGCTCGAACTGCTTCGCGCAGGCGCTGGCCGCACGCTGGCTGCTGGGCCTGGCGGGCGTGCCGTGCAGCGTCTGCTTCGGCCTGCGGCGCGACGCCGCCGGTGCACCGCTGCAGGCGCACGCCTGGGTCGCGGCGGGCTCGGTGGCGGTCTGCGGCGGTGACGGCTTCGCGCACTTCACGCCGGTGGGCTGTTTCGTGTCGCGGCGCAGCCAGGCACCGGCCGACAGCTTCCTGCTGCGCCGGCTGCAACTGCTGCGGCTGCTGGCGAACAAGGCACCCGAGCCGCTGCCGGCACCCGACGCCGAGGACTGGAGCGAGATCCAGCGCCTGGCGCAGCAGCACCGGCTGGAGCCGCTGCTGCACTGGCAGACGACGCGCCAGCCGGCGGCTTTCGTGGTGCCGCCGGCCATCGCCGCCGCCTGGGCGCAGAGCTTTCGTGCCCACGCGATGCGCTCGCTCGCCTGGCAGGGCGATCTGGTGGCGGTGCAGCGGGTGCTGCAGGCGCGCGGCATCCCGGCGGTGTTCCTGAAGGGCGCGTTCCTCGCGACCCAGAGCTACCCGCACGCGGCCTTGCGGCCGCTGCGCGACCTGGACGTGCTGGTGCCGCCGGCGCAGGCGATGGCCGCCTTCGACGCGCTGGCCGAGGCCGGCTTCACGCGGCTATCCATCGCCAGCGGCGACCCGCAGGCTTATCACGACCTGAACAAGCACCTGCCGCCGCTGCTGGCGCCGCGCGGCCGTTCGTCGGTGGAGGTGCACCGGCGGCTGTACGTGCCCGAACACGGGCCGGCCGGGCGCTTCGAGCCCAGCGACGACCCCGGGCTCTGGCAACGCCTGGTGCGGCGCGACCTGGCCGGCGAGACGATCGCCTTCCTGTCGCCCACCGACCTGCTGCTGCACCTGGCGATCCACGCGCTGTTCGACCACCGCCTGGACAACGGCCCGCTGGTGCTGAGCGACCTCGCCTTCCTGCTGCAGCGCGAGACCGTCGACTGGCCGCTGTTCTGGCAGCTCGCCGAGCGCGGCGGCTACACCACCGGTTGCTGGCAGCTGCTGCTGCTGGCCGAGCGCGCCCACGGCCCGCTGCCACTGCTGCCGCCGACACCGGCGGCCGCCGGCGCACTGGCGCCCGAGTTCGTGGCGCTGGCCGCGACGCTGATGCTGGGCGAGCTGGAGCAGCGCGGCAACGTGCGCCTGGGCGCGGTGGTCGAAGGTGCGGGCTTCGGCGCGCGGCTGCACCTGGCGGCGCAGCGCTTCTTCCCGCCGCGCCGGCGCCTGGCCAGCATCTACCCGGTGGCCGAAGACTCGCCGTGGATCCTGGCCTGGTACCCGCGCCACTGGTGGCGGCTGCTGACGGTGCGCCTGCCCGCCTACCTCGCCCAGCGCCGCGGCGGGCCCTTCCGGCGCACGGCCGCCGCGCGCGCCCGGCTGGACGCCTGGCTGGCACGCTGAGCGCGCCCCGTCAGGGGCCGCCCAGTCGCCCCACGGCGGCGGCGTCCGCAGGCTGCCCGCTACGATGCCCCCACGCGCAGCGCCCGCGCGAGGCTCACACCCCAAGAAAGGCCGGCCGTGCAGACCCTGGACGAGATGCTCAGCCTGAACCTGCTGACCCCCGCGCAGCACACCGAGATCGCCGCCTGGGTGGCGCACGCGCGGACACCGGAGGCGATCATGGCGATGCCGGCCCCGCTGTGGCGCACGCTCGAACTCGCCAGCGTGCTGATGAACGTCGACGCCGACCTGCTGCAGCCGCCGCTGCTGTCGGCCTGAAGCGCAAGCGCCGGCGGCACCGGCGCGACCGTGCCCTACGCCTGGCCCGTGCCTTCCTTGGGCCGCTGGCGCGCCGCCACGCCGGCGACGAAGCGGCCGAAGGCGTCGAGCAGCGGTGCGGCGTCGAAGGACGGACCCTCCAGCCGGCTCAAGGCCTGCACGGTGGCTTCCAGCGTCGAGACCTGGTCGCTGCGCCGCGCCGCGCGGATCGCGCGGTAGCGCGTCGGCTCGGGCGCGTCCAGCGACAGGCGCGGCAGCGCCGCCAGCGCCGGGTGCTCGAGCAGCATGCGCAGGCTTTTGCGCCAGGTCGCGTCGATCACCACCAGCCGCAGCGGCTCCGCCACCGCCGGGGCCGGCGCTGCGGGCGCGGCCGGCACGTCCGGGTACAGCAGCCGCGTGTCGCGCCCGGGGCGGTGCAGCAGCGCCTGCAGTTGCGCCGGGGCGAAGCGTTCGCCAACGACCACGTCGCAGCGCGCCAGCGACAGCCGCAGCAGGGCCACGCTGTTCTTGGCCTGGCGCTGCTCCTGCGGGTGCTGCAGCACCAGCACCTCGGTGCGGTGAGCCGTGGGCTGCACCAGCGCGCACAGACAGGTCGACTGCGGGCGCAGGCAGCGCGCGCAGACCGCGCGCGGCGAGTTCAGGGCCGTGTTCACGCGGCAATGGTCGCATGCAGGCACGACGCGCCGGCGCGTCGCGGCTTGCTGCGAAAATGCCGCGTTTCCTGTCATGCCCAGGCCCCGCATGCCGTTTCCTGCATTCTTCGTCAGTCGGGCCCGTTCTGCCCTGGCCTGTTCCGGCCTGCTGCTCGCCACCGCCGCCAGCGCCGGCGGCCCGTCGGTCCAGGACGTCTCGGTGCTGGCCGGCGCCTGCGTCAACTGCCACCTCGCCGGCGCCGCCGGCACGACCAGCATCCCCAGCCTCCAGGGCTTCAGCGAAGAACAGCTGCGCAGCCGGCTGACGGCTTTCCAGGCCGGGCAGGTGCCGGCCGCCACCGTCATGCCGCGTCTGATGCGCGGCTTCGACTCCGAGCAGATCGCGGGGCTGGCGCGGTGGTTCGCGCAGCCCGCAGCCCGATGAAGCCGCTGTCGCGCCGCGGTCTGCTGGGCCAGGCCGCCGCTGCGGGCGCCGCGCTGGCGCTGCCGGCCATCGTGCGCGCCCAGGCTGCATCGGCGCGTGTCGTGGTCGTGGGCGGCGGCTTTGGCGGCGCCACCGCGGCGCGCTACCTGAAGCGGCGTGCGCCCCAGGTCCAGGTGACGCTGGTCGAGCCGGCGCGGCGCTTCTACACCTGCCCGTTCTCCAACCACTATCTGGCCGGGCTGCTGGAGTGGGAGCAGATCGGCCACGGCTTCGACGAGCTGCGCGCCGCCGGCGTCGAGCTCGTGCATGCCGCCGCCGACGACGTCGACGCCACCGGCCGCAGCCTGCGGCTGTCGAACGGCCAGCGCCTCGCCTGGGACCGGCTCGTGCTGTCGCCCGGCGTCGACATGCGCTGGGACGCGCTCGAAGGTTACGACGAGGCCGCCGCCGAACTCGCGCCGCACGCCTGGAAGGCCGGCGCGCAGACCCAGTTGCTGCGCCGCCAGCTGCAGGCGATGGACGACGGCGGGACCTTCGTGATGGTGATCCCGGACAACCCGTTCCGCTGCCCGCCGGGCCCGTACGAACGTGCGGCGCTGGTGGCGCACTACTTCCGGCAGCACAAACCTCGCGCCAAGATCCTGCTGCTCGACGCCAAGGACAACTTCTCGAAGAAGGCGCTGTTCCAGCAGGGCTGGAAGGCTTTGTACGGCGACATGATCGAGTGGACGGGGCTCTCGGGCGACGGCCAGGTGATGCGCGTGGACGCCGCCCGGCGCGAGCTCGAGACCACCTTCGGGCGCGTCGTGAAAGCCTCGGTGCTGAACGTCATCCCGCCGCAGAAGGCCGGACGCATCGCCGAACGGGCCGGCGTCACCGACGCCAGCGGCTGGGTCCCGGTCGTGGCCGAGACTTTCGAGAGCCAGCGGGTGCCCGGCATCTACGCCGTCGGCGACGCGACGATCGCCTCGCCGATGCCCAAGTCGGGGTTCGCGGCCAACATGCAGGGCAAGATGGTCGCCGCCGCGATCGCGGCCGAACTCGCGGGCCAGCCGGCACCGGCCGCCGCCTACGCCAACACCTGCTACAGCCTGCTCGGCCCCGGCTACGGTATCTCGGTAGCCGGTGTATACCGTGCCCAGCGTGGCCGGCTCGTCGAGATCGCCGAGGCCGGCGGCGTCAGCCCGCTGGACGCCGACGCCGCCTTCCGCGCCGCCGAGGCCCTACACGGCGCCGCCTGGTACCGCGCCATCAGCGCCGACATCTGGGGCGGCTGAGCCCCGCGGCAGCGCCCCGCCCCACCACCCGGACCCAGGTCCGGACCGAACTTTTGCGAGAGGGACCGATGAAAAGACGCAACTTCCTGATGACCCCGCCCGGCCTCGCGCTGGCCGGCATGGCCACGCTGCCGGGCCTGGCCCAGGCCGCTCCGGCGATCGCCACCTCGCAGACGACGATCCTGCCGCGGGAAGGCGCCAAGCCGCGCATCGTCGTCTGCGGCGGCGGCTGGGGCGGGCTGACGGCGGCACGCTACCTGCGCGAGCTGATCCCGAACTCCGACGTCGTGCTGCTCGAGCGCAATGCCAGCTTCTGGTCGGGGCCGATGAGCAACAAGTGGCTGCTCGACATCGTCGGCACCGACTTCGTCAACCACGACATGCTCAAGCCGGCGAATACCTACGGCTACAAGCTGCTGCAGACCGAGGTCACCGGCTTCGAGCGCGATCGCAAGCGGGTGCTGACCGCGCACGGGCAGATCGAGTACGACTTCCTGGTCCTGTCCGGCGGCATCCGCAACGACTACGAAGCCTGGTTCGGCAACGACCGGCGCGCGATCGAACACACGCGCATGCACTACCCCTCGGCCTACATCCCGAACGCCGAGATGTTCGCGCTCAAGCGCAAGGTGCAGGAGTTCAAGGGCGGCACGCTGGTGATGACGCTGCCGCCGCCGCCGCACCGCTGCCCGCCCTCGCCCTACGAGCGCGCCTGCCTGATCGCCTGGCACATCAAGAAGAACAAGATCCCGGGCAAGATCGTCATCCTCGACCCCAAGCCCAAGATCGGGCCGATCGGCATGGGCTACAAGGCGGCCTTCGAGGAGCTGTACCCGGACATCATCACCCACGTGCCCAACGCCAAGGTGCAGGAGGTGGATCCGTTCAACAAGCGCATCAAGACCGCGGCCGGCGAGTTCCGCTTCGACGACGCGATCCTGATGCCGCCGCACCAGGCTGCCGACATGGTCTGGAGCGCCGGCCTGATCGGCCAGGACGCCGCCGGCAAACCCACCGGCTGGGCCGACATGCACCCGCGGCTGTTCCAGGCGCGCAGCGACGACAGCGTCTATTTCGTCGGCGACCTGATGGGCCCGATCTCCGACCAGTTCGGCCACTACCCGAAGAGCGGCCACGTCGCCAACTACGTCGGCCGCATCGTCGCGCAGAACATCGCCGAGCGCGTGGCCGGCAAGCCGGTCGTCGCGCGCCTGCCCGACAACCTCTGCTACATGATGGTCAACGCCGAGCCGCAGGAAGAGATCTCGGTGAAGTTCGAGTACGAACTCGACGCCACCGGCAAGGTGATCCAGACCCAGATCGACATGGACGTGCGCAACGAGGACATGGTCAAGGAAGACTTCGGCTGGATCCGCCAGCGCTTCCATGACTTCCTCGCGATCTGAACACGCCGCCGCCATGAAGCGTCGTGACTTCGTCGTGCGCGGTGCATCGCTGGGCGGCGCGCTGGCGCTGCCCTCGCCCGGCGCCCGGGCCCAGGCCCAGACACCGGCCGGCGCGCTGGCGCCCGACCCGGGCAGCTTCCGGCAGGCGCTGCAGGACTTCGTCGGCGGCGCCAGCGTCGTCGAAGACGGCCTGCTGCTGGACCTGCCTTCGCTCGGCGACAACCCCGCCGCGGTGCCGGTGAAGCTGCGCGTGACGCGGCCGATTTCCGAACAGCTGTACTGCGAGGAGATCATCGTGCTGGCCGAGCTGAACCCCGTGCCGCTGGTCTGCCGTTTCCGGTTCACGCCGGCGACCGGCAGCGCCGAGGCGGCGATCCGCGTTCGCCTGAGCCAGAGCCAGACGATCCATGCGCTGGCCCGCATGAGCGACGGCCAGGTGCTGGCCGCGCGCCAGGAGGTCGTCGTCGGCTCCGGCGGCTGCGGCATGTGAGGACGAGCCGATGACACCACCCCCCCGGATCTGGATCAGCAACAGCAAACCCGCCCGCGGCGAGCTGGTGCGCGTGCGGGCCCAGGTCGAACACGTGATGGAAAGCGGCCTGCGCACCGACGCCGAGGGCCGTCCGCGCCCGCGCAACATCGTGCGCCGCTTCGAAGCCCGGCTCGGGCCGGTGCTGCTGCTGACCTGGGAGCCCGGCATCGGCATCGCGCAGAACCCCTACATCGAGTTCACCTTCGTCGCGCGCGACAGCGCCGAGCTGAAGCTGAGCTGGGTGGACGACCAGGGCCTGACGCAGCAGGTGAGCAAGGCCGTCGTGCTGACGCCGGCTTCCGGCTGAAGCGCCGGGCCGGGCGCTCAGGCGTCCGGCCCCAGGTCGACCACCGGCTCGAAGCCGCCGAAGATCATGCGTTTGCCGTCGAAGGGCATCGGGTTGCGCGCCGGGTCCCAGCGCGGGTCGGTCTTCATCAGCTCTTCGGCCTTGGCCATCGCCGCGTCGCGTGTCGCCTTGTCGGGCCATTCGATCCACGAAAAAGCCACGGTCTCGTCGTCGCTGGCCTGGACGGCACGCCGGAAGTCGGTGAGCTTGCCCGGCTTCACGTCGTCGCCCCAGCATTCGACGACGCGTGTCGCCCCCAGCTCGATGAACATCGCGTCGAGCGGCGTGGCGTGGTCGATGAACTTCTGCTTGTTCGCGGTCGGCACCGCGATGACGAATCCGTCGATGTAGGACATCAGGTTCTCCCGGCAGTCAGCGTTGGGCACCGAGCGGAGCAAGCCGGGTGCCCACGCGGCGGCGCGCCGACCGCCGCTAAGATCGTCCGGCGCCCGAGGCGCGCCACCCGCGGCGAAGCGGCCGCGACACCGTCCGGCCACGCCGGCCCCCGTGTATTTCCTGCTGACGAGGACCGCCCCGTGCGACCGATGAAACGAGCTGCCACGACCGGCGCGCTGCTGCTGCTGTCGATCTCCGCCCCCGCCCGCGCGGCCGACGCCGCCCCGGCGGCCGCGCGGGCGGGGGCGGAGATCGACAGC
>NZ_NRRU01000071.1 GCF_016583785.1 Rubrivivax gelatinosus
CCACGCGCATGAGCCTCGTCCCGCCACCTTCCAGCCTCGCAGCCCCGCCGCTGCCGCGGTTCGCGCAGATCGAGCCGGTCGGCCACTGCAACCTGGCCTGCCGCATGTGCACCGTCAAACACCGCGGCGACGCCGTTGCCGAGCTGCCGTTCGAGCGTTTCGTCGCCTGGCTGGACGAGATGCCGCAGCTCGAGCACCTGCACCTGCAGGGCCTGGGTGAACCGATGCTGCACCCGCGCTTCTTCGACATGGTGCAGGCGGCGGCCGCACGCGGCATCCGCGTCGGCGCCAACACCAACCTGACGTTGCTGACGCCCGAGCGCGCCCGGCGCTGCGTCGACGGCGGGCTGGCCGAACTCTCGGTCTCGCTCGATGGCGCCAGCGCCCCGGTCTACGAAGCGGTGCGGCAAGGAGCCTCGTTCGCCAAGGTGCTGCGCAACCTCGACCGGCTGATGGCGGCCTGCGCCGCGCAGCCGGGGCGGCTGGCGGTGCGCGGCGTGATGGTGCTGATGCGTTCGAACCTGCACGAGCTGCCGGCGCTGGTGCGCCTGCTGCACGCGCACGGCGTCGGCGAGCTGCTGGTCCAGCGCCTGTCCAGCGACCTGGAACACGCCGGGCTGCCGCCGCGCTACATCCCGATCCGCGACTACGTGTGCGACGCCGAACTGGCGCCGGCCGAACTGCCGCGTGCGGCCGAACGCTTTGCCGAGGCACAGCAGCTGGCGGGGGAGTTCGGTTTCGTGCTGCACCTGCCGCGGCTCGCGCCCTCGCTGGGCGAAGCCGGCGTGCGCGGCTGCTCCTGGCCGACCGAGCAGCTCTATCTGACGGCCGCCGGCCACATGCTGCCCTGCTGCATGGTGGCCAGCGCCGACCGGGCGGACTTCGGCCGCGTCGCCGACAGACCCGGCGGCCTGGCCGCCACCTGGGGCGGCGCGGTGGCGCAGTCTTTCCGCGCCGCGCTGGAGGGCCCGGAGCCGCCGGCGGTGTGCCGCTCCTGCGCGCTCTACGAAGGCCGGTTCTGAGGCCCGGCCGCCGAGCCGTACCGGCGGCTCAGCCGGCGGGCGCGGCGGTGGTGTTCAGAAGGTTTCCCAGTCGTCGCTGGCCGCGACCGGTGCCGCCGGGCGCGCTGCCGCTGCGGCTGCGGGGGCCGGGGCGGTCGCAGCCGGCTTGTTCGGCTTCACCGGGGTTGCGGCGGGCCGTGCGGCGGCCGGGCGTGCAGCGGGCGCCGCCGGAGCCGGCGGTGCCACCGCGGCGGCCTGCGTCTGCCCGGCGAGTCGGAACACGGCGACCGTCTCGACCAGTTGCCGCGCCTGGGTGCGCAGGCTCTCGGCGGCGGCGGCACTTTCTTCGACCAGCGCCGCGTTCTGCTGCGTCGCACGGTCCATCTGCGCCACCGCCTCGCCGACCTGACTGACGCCGTCGCTCTGCTCGGCGCTGGCGTTGCTGATCTCGCCGACGATGTCGGCGACGCGCTGGATCGAGGCCAGCACGTCCTGCATCTTGGTGCCCGCCTGATGCACGAGCGCGTTGCCGGCCTCGACGCGTTCGACGCTGGCGCCGATCAGCGACTTGATCTCGCGCGCCGCATCGGCACTGCGCTGCGCCAGGCTGCGCACCTCGCTGGCGACGACGGCGAAGCCGCGCCCCTGCTCGCCGGCACGTGCCGCCTCGACCGCGGCGTTCAGCGCCAGGATGTTGGTCTGGAAGGCGATGCCGTCGATGACGTTGATGATGTCGGTGATGCGGCGCGAGCTCTCGCTGATGCCGTCCATGGTCTGGACGACGCGCCCGACCATCTGGCCGCCTTCGGTGGCGACGGCGCTGGCTGCCGCGGCCAGCTGGTTGGCCTGCAGTGCGTTGTCGGCGTTCTGGCGCACGGTGGCGTTGAGCTGCTCCATCGACGCCGCGGTCTGCTGCAGCGCGCTCGCCTGCTGCTCGGTGCGCGCCGACAGGTCGTTGTTGCCGTGCGCGATCTCGTGGCTCGCGGTGGCCACGCTGTCCGCCGATCGCCGCACCTCGGAGACGATGTTGCCCAGGTTGCCCTGCATCGTCGCCAGCGCGTGTAGCAGCCGGGCGGCTTCGTCGCGGCCGTCGGCGTCGATGCGCTTGGACAGGTCGCCGGCGCCGATGGCCTCGGCGCTGTCGACCGCGCGGTGGATGGGCCCGGTGATCGACCGTGTCGCGAAGACCGCGAACAGCGTGCCCAGCAGCGTCGCGACGAGTGCGCCGATGCCGATGCCCCACTGGCCGCGCGTGGTCGCGGCTGCGAGTTCGTCCTGGCGTGTCAGCAGCACCTGCTGCGAGTGCTCGGCGACGTCGTCCAGGGCCTTCATGTAGTCGTTGGCCACCGGTGCGAGCAGGCGGTCGACGTCGGCGAACACGTCCTCGCCGGTGGCGAAACGTTTGGCCAGTGCGCCGCGCACATCGGTGTAGCGGGCGCGCACCTCGCCCACCTTGGCGATCAGCGCCTTGCCCTCCTGCTCGTCGACCAGCTCCAGCAGCGCTTTCTGCACGCCGGCGGTGTCGGCGGAGATCTGCTCGATGTCCTTCTGCAGCGCCAGGTGGTACTGCGGGTCGGTGGTCTTCAGCGACGCCGACACCTTGGTCCAGCTGACACGCAGGTTGGTCGCCCACTGGCTCGCGAGCTTGCTGCGCTGCTGTTCCTTGTGAACGATGGTTTCGCTGGCGGCCTTGTGCTGCCCCAGCTCCCAGATCGCCATGGCGGCGATGGCTGCAGTGATCAGCAGGACCAGGGCGAAGGCCAGGCCCAGGCGGGCTCCGATTCTGATTTGATTCATGTGGGTCCGATCGACGACTTGGAACTTCAGCCGCTTGCGTGCCGGCGCGGATGCCTGCAGCAGTTCATCGGACGCGAGCCGTCTTTCCTGAGGCATGCGGAGAAGAAATGACGGTCTCCGTGCGTAATTTGGCGGTGGTATTTGGGCAAAACCGCAAAAACGCGTAAAGCACTACAAGTGGATCAAGATCGAGGGCGCGGCGGAGCCTGCATCGATTGACCGAAGTCAGCTCCCGTGGGCTGGCAATCCTTGATGCCGTCGGCGTGCGAAGGGCGTAATTTCGGCCCTTCCGAACTGGCGGAGGTGGGTATGAGCCGTGACAGTGCCTTGGCGACCCGCAGCCTGGAAACCGGGGCCGTTCTGGCCCAGGCCCAGCCCTGGCAGACCTTCCCGGTGACGCTCGACTCGGCCGCGGTGGCGGTGATGACGGACCTGACGGTGGTCAAGGCGGCCACGGTCTCGCCGGCCGCGACGCTGCGCCAGGCCGAGCAGAAGATGATCTACCAGGGCGTGCGCCTGCTCTTCGTCGTCAGCGACGTGCCGGCGGTGGAGGGCCTGATCGCATCCACCGACCTGCGTGGCGAGCGCACGCTGCGCCTGGTGCAGCAGCGCGGCCTGCGCTATGACGACATCGCGGTGGGCGACGTGATGACGCCGCGGGCGCAACTCGACGCGATCGAGTTCGCCCGGCTGCAGCCGGCCCGCGTCGGCAACCTGGTGGCGACGCTGAAGAAGCTGGGGCGCAACCACCTGCTGGTGGTCGACGGCGGCGGCGTCGGCGTGCCGCCGCGGCTGCGAGGCATCGTCTCGCGCTCGCAGATCGAGCGCCAGCTCGGCCGCGCGATCGACATCGTGCCGGTGGCGACGAGTTTCGCCGACCTGCCGCAGATGCTCGCGTGAAGGGCCGCGGGCCCGTGCCCGCAGCCGGGAGTTCAGCGCACCGAGGTCGCGCTCGGTGCCTTGCTCACGCGGACCTTGCCGCCGGTGGTCACGATGATCACCGGGTCGCCGGGCTGAAGCGTCTCGTTGCCCTTGGCCTGCACGATCGCACGCCGTTCGCCGCTCTTGAGCTGCACGAGGATCTCGACCGCTTCCTCGCGCGTGCCGAAACGTTCGGCCGCGTTGCCGACCACGGCGCCGGCGACGGCACCGATCACGCCGACGGCGACGCTCTCGCGGCGGCCGCCGACGCTGGAGCCGGCGATGCCGCCGATCACCCCGCCGCTGACGCCGCCGATGCCGCTCTGCGAGCCTTCGACGACGACCGGGCGTGTCGACAGCACGGTGGCGTCGATCACGGTGCTCATGCGCTGGGCGTCGCCAGGGCTGATGACGTCGGGGCTGGTGGTGGAACAGGCCGCCAGTGCCAGCACGGCGGCAGCAGCGATCAAGCGCTTCATTGCAGGAACCTCCTCAAAATCGTCCAACGCTGCCGGGCGGCGGGCGTTGACATCCCGATGGTGCCGCAAAAGAAGGGACGACGATCCCGCCGCGCGCGCCGGCGCAGCGGTAAAGAATCGTTGCCTCGGGGCTTCAGGCGTGCAGCCGGCTGCTGCGCGGCACCGAGGCCAGCAGGAAGTCCATCTGATCGACGAAGATGCGCCGCCCGCGCAGGATCATGTCCTCGTGCAGGCTGGGCACGTAGGGCAGGTAGAGCAGCGACATGTGCGCTTCTTCGGGCAGGCGGTCGGCCTTGCGGCCGTTGCAGGCGCGGCAGGCGGTGATGCAGTTCATCCAGCTGTCGACGCCGCCGCGCGAGACCGGCACGATGTGTTCGCGCGTCAGTTCGTCGAACGGGAAATAGCCGCCGCAGTAGGCGCAGACGTGGCGGTCGCGCACGAACAGCTTGGGGTTGGAGATCGTCGGCGTGTGGCGCCAGGCGCGGCAGGGGATGATGCCGCGCACCGCGATGATCGGATGCACCTCGATGCGCGATTGCACGCCGGTGGCGCGCTGGATGCCGCCTCGCAGCACGTGAAAGGCTTTGCCCAGCGTCCAAGCGACGCCATCGCTGGCATAGAGGATCGCCGCCTCTCGCGGCGTGATCCACGCCTGCGGACGGCCTGACACATCGAGTTGCAGCACATCCATCGGCTCAGAGTAAACAAGAAACGTGCCCACCGCAACCGCGCATTGATGACAGGCAGGGGACTCCGGCCGAAGTTCTAGGGACTTTCCCGAGCAATGGCCCCACGCCGTAGTCGCCGCCAAGAGGAATCGGCAAAATAGAACGACCGTTCGATTTTTTTGTCTTCAACTTGGCCACTTCCTCCATCCCCCGCCCGCCGTCGCCCAAGGCGCTGCAGAAAGGTCTGCAGACCCGTGCCGCGATCCTCGACGCCGCGCTCGGCCTGGCCTCGCACATGGGGCTGGAGGGGCTGTCGATCGGCACCCTGGCCGAGGTCATGCAGATGAGCAAGTCGGGCGTCTTCGCCCACTTCGGCTCGCGCGAGGAGCTGCAGATCTCGGTGATCCGCGAGTACCACACGCGTTTCGAGGAAGAAGTGTTCTTCCCATCGATGGCCGAGGACCGCGGCCTGCCGCGCTTGCGCTCGCTGTTCGAACGCTGGATCCGCCGCGTCTCGATCGAGCTCGACTCCGGCTGCATCTACATCAGCGGCGCGGTCGAGTTCGACGACCGCCCCGGCCCCGTGCGCGACGCGCTGGTCTCGATGGTGCGCGCCTGGCACCTGGCGCTGCAGCGGGCGATCGCGATGGCCGTCGAGGAAGGCCATCTGCGCCCCGAAACCGACCCGTCGCAGCTGCTGTTCGAGATGCACGGGCTGATCCTCGCGCTGCACCACGACGCCCGGCTGCTGCGCAACACCGGGGTGCTGGACCGCGCGCGCCGCGGCTTCGAGCGCCTCGTCGCCGACTGGCAGCCGCTGCCTCCGTCGCCGCGAACCTGAACCCCGTCTCGCCGACCTTCTCCCCAGGAGCCTCCATGCCCCAGTACACCCCGCCGCTGCGCGACATGCAGTTCGTCCTCCACGAGCTGCTCGAGGTCGCGTCGACCTTCCAGATGCTGCCGCGGCACGCCGAGATCGACGCCGACACGATCAACGCCGTCATCGAAGAAGCCGGCAAGTTCGCCGCCGGCGTGGCGGCGCCGCTGAACGCCAGCGGCGACGACGAGGGCTGCACGCTGGATGCGGCGACGCACGAGGTGCGCACGCCCAAAGGCTTCAGGAAGGCCTACGAGCAGTACGTCGAAGGCGGCTGGCCCGCTCTCAGCTGCGACCCGGCCTTCGGCGGCCAGGGCCTGCCGGTGGTGCTGAACCAGTGCCTGTACGAGATGATCAACTCGGCGAACCAGGCCTGGACCATGTACCCGGGGCTGTCGCACGGCGCCTACGAGTGCCTGACGGCGCACGGCACCGAGTGGCAGAAGAACACCTACCTGCCCAAGCTGACCAGCGGCGAGTGGACCGGCACGATGTGCCTGACCGAGCCGCACTGCGGCACCGACCTGGGCATGCTGCGCAGCAAGGCCGAGCCGCAGGCCGACGGCAGCTACCGCATCACCGGCCAGAAGATCTTCATCTCCGCCGGCGAACACGACATCACGCCCAACATCATCCACCTGGTGCTGGCGCGGCTGCCGGACGCGCCGGCTGGCAGCAAGGGCATCTCGCTGTTCGTCGTGCCCAAGTTCAAGGTCGCGGCCGACGGCTCCATCGGCGAGCGCAACCCGATCTTCTGCACCGCCGTCGAAGACAAGATGGGCATCCACGGCAACGCCACCTGCCAGCTGTCGCTGGAAGGCGCCGTCGGCACGCTGGTCGGCGAGCCGCACCGCGGCCTGCAGGCGATGTTCGTGATGATGAACGCCGCGCGCCTGGGCGTCGGCAACCAGGCGCTGGGCCTGACCGAGGCCGCCTACCAGATGGCCGCGGCCTACGCCAAGGACCGCATCCAGATGCGCAGCCTGACGGGCCCGAAGGCGCCGGACAAACCCGCCGACCCGATCATCGTGCACCCCGACGTGCGCAAGATGCTGCTGACGGCGCGTGCCTACGCCGAAGGCGGCCGCGCGCTGGCGACCTACATCGCGCTGCTGATCGACCGCGAACTCTCCAGCGACGACGCCGACGAACGCGCCGACTGCGCCGACCTGGTGGCGCTGCTGACGCCCATCGTCAAGGCCTTCCTGACCGACAACGCCTGGCTCGCGACCTCGCACTGCATGCAGGTCTTCGGCGGCAGCGGCTACATCCGCGGCACCGGCATCGAGCAGTACGTGCGCGACGCGCGCATCAACATGATCTACGAAGGCACGAACACCGTGCAGTCGCTGGACCTGCTGGGCCGCAAGGTGCTGGCCGACAACGGCAAGAAGCTGAAGAAGTTCGGCCGCATCGTCGCCGAGTTCATCGAGGAAGAAGGCGTCAACGAAGCGATGCAGGAGTTCGTCAACCCGCTGGCCGACCTGGGCGACAAGGTCACCAAGCTGACGACCGAACTCGGCATGAAGGCCATGGGCAACGCCGACGAGGTGGGTGCGGCCGCGGTCGACTACCTGCGCGTCTGCGGCCATCTGGTCTTCGCCTACTTCTGGGCGCGCATGGCCAAGATCGCGCTCGAGAAGCAGAACTCGGGCGACCCGTTCTACGTCGCCAAGCTGCACACCGCGCGCTTTTATTTCGCCAAGCTGCTGCCCGAGACCGCGAGCCTGATCCGCAGCGCGCGCGCCGGCTCGGCCTCGCTGATGGCGATGGACGAAACGCTGTTCTGACCCGCCGCCCACGACAACGAAGGAGACAGACATGGACAAGCGCAGCTGGATCGGTTTCGCCCTGGCCGTCGCGGCCTCGACGGCGATGGCGCAGGCCACGCCGCAAGGCCTGTGGCGCACGATCGACGACGACAGCGGCAAGGAGAAGTCGCTGGTGCGCATCGTCGACAACGGCGGTGTCTTCGGCGGGCGCATCGAGAAGCTGCTCGACGCCACCAAGCAGGACGTCAAGTGCGACAAGTGCAGCGACGCCCGCAAGGGCCAGCCGGTGCTGGGCATGACGATCCTCGAGAACGTGCGCAAGAACGCCGACGAACCCTACTGGGACGGCGGCACGATCCTCGACCCGAACAACGGCAAGAGCTACCGCGTGCGCCTGACGCCCAAGGACGGCGGCAAGACGCTCGAGGTGCGTGGCTTCATCGGTCCCTTCTATCGCAACCAGACCTGGCAGCGGGTCGAGTGAGAACCAACCAGGAGCTTCAAGTGAATCGATTCCACGTCCGCAAGGTCGCCGTGCTCGGCGCCGGCGTGATGGGTGCGCAGATCGCCGCCCATCTGGTCAACGTCAACGTTCCTGTCGTCCTCTTCGACCTGCCGGCAAAAGAAGGCCCGAAGAACGGCATCGTCACCAAGGCCGTCGACGGCCTGAAGAAGCTCAAGCCCGCGCCGCTGGGCGTGCCCGAGGACGCCGCGCGCATCGTGCAGGCCAACTACGAGGAACACCTGCACCTGCTGGCCGAATGCGACCTCGTCATCGAGGCCATCGCCGAGCGCATGGACTGGAAGCTGGCGCTGTACGAGAAGATCGCCGGCTCGCTGGCGCCGCACGCCATCGTCGCCAGCAACACCTCGGGCCTGTCGATCACCAAGCTCGCCGAGGTGCTGCCGGAAGCCATCCGCCCGCGCTTTTGCGGCATCCACTTCTTCAACCCGCCGCGCTACATGTACCTCGTCGAGCTGATCGCCACGCCGGCGACGCGGCCCGAGGTGCTGGACGATCTCGAAGCCTTCGTCACGACGACGGTCGGCAAGGGTGTCGTGCGCGCCAAGGACACGCCCAACTTCATCGCCAACCGCGTCGGCATCGCGGGCATGCTGGCGACGATCCACGAAGCCGGGAAGTTCGGCCTCTCGGTCGAGGTCGTCGACGACCTGACCGGCAAGAAGCTCGGCCGCGCCAGCTCGGGCACCTTCCGCACCGCGGACGTGGTCGGCCTGGACACGATGGCGCACGTCATCAGGACGCTGCAGGATAACCTCGCCGACGACCCGTTCTACCCCAGCTACGCGACGCCGCCGGTGCTCCAGGCGCTGATCGACAAGGGCGCACTGGGGCAGAAGTCGGGCGCCGGCTTCTACAAGAAGGAAGGCAAGACCATCCTGCGGCTGGACCCGGCGACCGCGAGCTACGTGCCCTCGACCGGCAAGGCCGACGAGATCGTCGCGCGCATGCTGAAGAAGGCGCCGGCCGACCGGCTGAAGCTGCTGCGCGACAGCAGCAACGCCCAGGCGCAGTTCCTGTGGGCCATCCTGCGCGACGCCTTCCACTACGCCGCGGTGCACCTGGAGGCCATCGCCGACAACGCGCGCGACGTCGACTTCGCGATGCGCTGGGGCTTCGGCATGCAGCAGGGCCCGTTCGAGCTCTGGCAGGCCGCCGGCTGGAAGCAGGTCGCCGGATGGGTCAAGGCCGACATCGAAGCCGGCAAGGCGCTGTCGGCCGCGCCGCTGCCGGCCTGGGTGTTCGAAGGCCCGGTCGCCGAAGCCGGCGGCGTGCACACCGCCGCCGGTTCCTGGAGCCCGTCGCGCCAGACCTTCGTGCCGCGCAGCACGCTGGCCGTGTACGCGCGCCAGCACTTCCCGGAGAACGTGCTCGGCTCTGGCGCCAAGAGCGCGCTGGAGGCCGGCACCGAAGTCTTCCGCAACGACGACGTGCGCATCTGGACGCTGGACGGCGAGGTGCTGATCCTCAGCATCACCTGCAAGCTGCATCTGATCAGCCAGGCCGTCACCGAAGGCCTGGTCAAGGCGATCGAACTGGCCGAGGCCGGCTACAAGGGCCTGGTGATCTGGTCGCCCGACGACGTGTTCTCGGCCGGTGCGAACCTGGAGTCGATGCTGCCGGTGTTCATGAAGTCCGGCTCCAAGGGCATCGCGCCCGAGGTCAAGAAGCTGCAGGACGCGGTGCTGAAGATGCGCTACGCCCAGGTGCCGGTGGTTGCGGCGATGCGCGGCCTGGCGCTCGGCGGCGGCTGCGAGCTGTCGGTCTACGCCTCGCGCCGCGTCGCGGCGATGGAGAGCTACATCGGCCTGGTCGAGGTCGGCGTCGGCCTGCTGCCGGCGGGCGGCGGCCTGAGCTACATCGCGCGCCGCGCGGCGCAGATGGCGAGCGCCGGCAACGCCCAGAGCGTCGACATCCTGAAGTTCCTGACCGACGGCTTCACCAACGCCGCGATGGCCAAGGTGGGCACCAGCGCGATCGAGTCGCGCAAGCTCGGCTACCTGATCGACGGCGACGTCATCGTGCCGAACAAGGACGAGCTGCTGTTCGTCGCCACGGCCCAGGCCAGGGCGATGGCCGACAGCGGCTGGCGTGCGCCGGTCAAGGCGCTGTTCCCGGTGGCGGGGCGCAACGGCATCGCGACGATCAAGGGCCAGCTCGCCAACATGCGCGACGGCGGCTTCATCAGCGCGCATGACTTCCACATCGCGACGCTGATCGCCGAGGTCTGCTGCGGCGGTGACGTCGACGCCGGCTCGCTGGTGACCGAGGAGTACCTGATGACGCTGGAGCGCGAGCGCTTCTGCTCGCTGCTGGACAACCCCAAGACCCAGGAACGCATCATGGGCATGCTCCAAACCGGCAAGCCGGTGAGGAACTGACCACCCCCGTAGCGGCTTCGCCGCTCCCCCTCAAGGGGGCGCCGCCAGCGGCCCGGCAGAGCCGGATCCGCGGCGGCACCTTGGTAAAGCAATACGGAGCTTCCACATGAGCAAGCAAATTCAAGACGCCTACATCGTCGCCGCCACGCGCACCCCGATCGGCAAGTCCGGCCGCGGCTACTTCAAGAACACGCGGCCCGACGACCTGCTGGTGGCCGCGGTGCGCC
Source organism: Rubrivivax gelatinosus (assembly GCF_016583785.1). Lineage (GTDB taxonomy): Bacteria > Pseudomonadota > Gammaproteobacteria > Burkholderiales > Burkholderiaceae_C > Rubrivivax > Rubrivivax gelatinosus_B. Next base: position 10,647 of record NZ_NRRU01000071.1, read on the forward strand.
ACGCGCTGTCGCAGGTGCCTTCGCTGGACCCGAAGGCGATCGAGGACGCGGTCATCGGCTGCAGCTTCCCCGAAGGCGAGCAGGGCATGAACATGGCGCGTGCCGCGATGGTGCTCGCCGGGCTGCCGCACTCGGTGGGCGGCGTCACCGTCAACCGCTTCTGCGCCAGCGGCATCACCGCGCTGCAGATGGCCGCCGACCGCATCCGCGTTGGCGAGGCCGAGGTGATGATCGCCGGCGGCGCCGAAAGCATGAGCCTGGTGCCGATGGGCGGCAACAAACCCAGCTTCAACCCCGAGATCTTCGCCCGCGACGAAAACGTCGGTATCGCCTACGGCATGGGCCTGACCGCGGAGAAGGTCGCGACCCAGTGGAAGGTCGGCCGCGAAGCCCAGGACGCGTTCGCGCTCGAGTCGCACCAGCGTGCGATCCGCGCGATGGACGCCGGCGAGTTCGCCGACGAGATGACGCCGTTCACCGTCGTCGACCGTTCGCCGGATCTGACCACCGGCCAGGTGATCACGAAGACGCGCACCGTCACGCTGGACGAAGGTGCACGCCGCGACACCTCGCTCGAAGGGCTGGCGCGGCTCAAGCCCGTGTTCGCCGCCAAGGGCAGCGTCACCGCCGGCAACAGCTCGCAGACCAGCGACGGCGCCGGCGCGCTGATCGTCTGCAGCGAGAAGGCGCTGAAGACCTTCGACCTGAAGCCGCTGGCGCGTTTCGTCAGCTTCGCGGTGCGTGGCGTGCCGCCCGAGATCATGGGCATAGGCCCGATCGAGGCGATCCCCGCTGCGCTGCGCGCCGCCGGGCTGCAGCAGGACGACATCGACTGGATCGAGCTGAACGAAGCCTTCGCCGCGCAGTCGCTGGCGGTGATCGATTCGCTCAAGCTCGACCGCAACAAGGTCAACCCGATGGGCGGCGCGATCGCCCTGGGCCACCCGCTGGGTGCCACCGGCGCGATCCGTGCCGCCACCGTCGTGCACGCGCTGCGCCGCAAGCAGCTGAAGTACGGCATGGTGACGATGTGCATCGGCATGGGGCAGGGCGCCGCCGGTATCCTGGAGCGCTGCTGAACCCCCACCCGCGCCGCGGCGGCCCGGCGCGGGCCCATCACCCCTGGAGGAGACCCGCATGAGCATCAAGACCGCCACGCTCGCCGGCGTTGCGACGATCGAGATCGCGCGCCCCGAGAAGAAGAACGCGCTGACGATCGCGATGTACGAAGCGATGGCCGCGGCGCTCGAAGCCGCCGCGGCCGACAACGCGGTGCGCGCGGTGCTGATCACCGGCCAGCCGGGCATCTTCACCTCGGGCAACGACATCGAGGACTTCATGGCGCGGCCGCCGGCCGAAGGCCCGGACGCGATGGAGTCGCCGGTGTTCCGCTTCATGCGCGCGCTGCTGAACTGCGACAAGCCGGTCGTCGCCGCCGTCACCGGCGCCGCCATCGGCATCGGCACGACCATGCTGCTGCACTGCGACTTCGTCTACGTCAGCGACGAAGCGCGGCTGGCCATGCCCTTCACCGGCCTGGGCCTGGTGCCCGAGTTCGCGTCCAGCTTGCTGGTGCCGCAGCTGATGGGCCAGGCGCGCGCGGCCGAGAAACTGCTGCTCGGCGACGCGTTCACGCCCGAGCAGGCGGTGGAATGCGGCATCGCCAACGCCGTGCTGCCGGCCGGCGAAGTGGTCGCTCACGCGCGCCGTGTCGCCGAACGTTTCAACGCGCTGCCGCCGGGTGCGGTGCGCGAGAGCAAGCAGCTGCTGCGCGGCCCGACCCGTGCCGCGGTGCTGGAGGCGATGCGCACCGAAGGCGAACGGTTCACGCGCCGGCTGCGCAGCCCGGAGGCGATGGAAGCCTTCCAGGCCTTCTTCCAGAAGCGCAAGCCCGACTTCAGCCAGTTCTGAACGCAGCCGCGGGCGAGGCCCGCGCTGCCATCGAGTTCGGGGGGCGCGCGCGGCGCACCCCCCCTGGTTCCAGTCCCGGTCTGGCACGCGCTTCGCAACGCCTGCCCTGACCGACCCGGCGCAGCCGCGCCCCTCGAGGAGTTCCACCGCCGCCGCGACCGTCGCGCGCCCCGTCCACCGTTACCGGAAGGAGCCGTCCCATGTCCCGTGCCGTCACGCTGATGCTGACCCCGTTGCTGCTGGCCCAGGCCGTGCGCACCCGCCAGCGCCTGCCCAAGCTGCCCGAAGCCGATGGTGAACGACACGGAACGACCGGGCAGGGACCGCGCATGCGGCTGCTGATCGCCGGCGACTCGTCGGCCGCGGGTGTGGGCGTGATGCACCAGCGCCATGCGCTCGCGCACCCGTTGGCCGAACTGGTGGCCGAACGTGCCCAGGCGCGCGTCGAGTGGCGCCTGGTCGCACGCTCGGGCATGACGACGGCGCAGACCCTGCACCTGCTGCAGCGCGAGGACCTGCCGCCCTTCGACGTCGCCGTCATCGTCACCGGCGTCAACGACATCGTCGACCGCGTGCCGCTGCACCACGCCATCGTCGCGCGCGAACGCCTCGCCGACTGGCTGCGCGGCGCGCTGCACCTGCGTCACGTCGCCTTCGCGGCGTTGCCGCCGGTACACCAGTTCCCCGGCCTGCCGCAGCCGCTGCGCTGGTGCGCCGGCAGCGAGGCGCTGCGCCACGACCGTGCGCTCGAGCGCTGGGCGGCGTCCTATCCCGGCGTCTCGCGTGTCGACATGGGGCTGCAGCTCGAGCCGCAGACCATGGCGTCGGACGGTTTTCATCCCGGCGAACCGGCTTACCGCTACTGCGCTGCCGTCATCGCCGAACACGTCGCCGGCCGCGTCTGGCCGGCCATCAAGAAGAAAGAGGAGACGACTGCATGAACCAAACCCGCAGCCTGCAGGGCCGAACGCTGTTCATCACCGGCGCCAGCCGCGGCATCGGCCTGGCGATCGCGCTGCGTGCGGCGCGCGACGGTGCCAACGTCGTGCTGGTGGCCAAGACCAGCGACCCCAACCCCAAGCTGCCGGGCACCGTGCACGAAGCCGCCGAGCAGGTGCTGGCCGCCGGCGGCCAGGCGCTGGCCGTGCCGACCGACATCCGCGACGACGCCGCCGTCGCCGCTGCGGTGGCGGCTGCGGTCGAGCGTTTCGGCGGCATCGACATCCTGGTCAACAACGCCAGCGCGATCAGCCTGACGCCGACCGCGGCGACGCCCATGAAGCGCTTCGACCTGATGTTCGGCGTCAACGTGCGCGGCACCTACGCCTGCACCCAGGCCTGTTTGCCGGCGCTGACGGCCAGCGCGCGTGCCGGCCGCAACCCGCACGTGCTGAACATGAGCCCGCCGCTTTCCATGCGCGAGCACTGGTTCAGGGGCCACGTCGCCTACACGATGGCCAAGTACGGCATGAGCGAGTGCACGCTGGGCCACGCCGGCGAGTTCCGCCCGCTGGGCATCGCCGTCAACAGCCTGTGGCCGCGCACCGCGATCGCCACCGCGGCGCTGCAGATGATTCCGGGCGTCGACGTCAATCTCTGCCGCAAGCCCGAGATCCTGGCCGACGCCGCCTGGTTCATCCTGACCAGCGATGCCAGGGCGACGACCGGCAATTTCTTCATCGACGACGAGCTGCTGGCCGCGAACGGCGTGACCGACCTGGACGGCTACGCCGTCGTCCCGGGGACGAAGAACTTCATCCCCGACTTCTTCATTGATTGAGCCCCCAAGCTCGCATTCGCTCGCTACCCCCCAAGGGGGCCGTCCGCCGACGACCCGGCGGAGCCGGGCCGTGGCGGGAAGCTTGATGGCCGGCGGCTTGGCGCCGGCCCTGGCTCGCTGACGCTTAGAAGAACCGGCCGACGTTCAGCAGCGTCAGCAGCCCCAGCAGCGCGAAGATCGCGGCGCTGACCGCGTGCACGACGCGCATCGGCACCAGGCGGCTGACGCGGTCGCCGAAGAAGACCGCCGGCACGTTGGCCAGCATCATGCCGAAGGTGGTGCCGGCGACCACCGCCCACAGGTCGCTGAAACGCGCCGCCAGCGCGACGGTGGCGATCTGCGTCTTGTCGCCCATCTCGGCGAGGAAGAACGCGATCACCGTCGTGCCGAAGACGCCGAAACGCGCCGTGCCGCCTTCGACTTCGCCGGCTTCGTCGGGGATCAGCATCCACACTGCCATGCCGAGGAAGCTCAGGCCGATGACCCAGCGCAGCAGGTCCGGGCCCATCCAGCGCGCGACGGTGTCGCCAACGACGCCGGCCAGCGCGTGGTTGACGAGTGTCGCGACGAGCACGCCCAGGATGATGGGCACCGGACGCTTGAAGCGCGCCGCCAGCAGCATCGCCAGCAGCTGCGTCTTGTCGCCCATTTCGCCGAGCGCGACGATGCCGGTGGAGATCAGGAAGGCTTCCAAGGGATGATCCGAAGCGGGCCGGCATGACCGGATGCTGACCACGCCGCAACCCCGGCCCGATTCGGAGGCGACGCAGTCAACGGTCTTGCCAGGCTTGGGGGCTGTGCTGGCCATGGTCCGAGCGGACCAAGCGTGTTGACCAGGACCCCTGCCGATGCGGCAGGGCGGCTACTCCCCGATGACGAGTGCAGCCGCGATTCTATCCGGGCGTCTCGCCGCCGCCGTCCGGCCGCGGTCTTAAGAGGACCCTAAGACGCGCCGCGCAGCATCCGTGTCCAAGGAGCTGCCATGAACGTCCCATCCACCCGAACCCGATTCCGACTGCCTTCGCGTGCCGTGCTCGCCACCTGCGCGGTCGCTGCCGTCGCCGTGCTGTCGGCGCTGCCGGTGCTCGCCGCGCCGGCCGATCTGCTGGCGCGTTACGCCGCCGAAGCCGGCCGCGCGCCCGACGCCGCCCGCGGCCAGCAGTGGTTCCATGCCCGCCACGGCGGCGAATGGAGCTGCGCCTCCTGTCACGGCGACCAGCCGACGCAGGACGGCCGCCACGCCAGCACCGGCCGCACGATCGCGGCGCTGGCGCCGGCCGCCAACCCGAAACGGTTCAGCGACGAAGCCAAGGTCGAGAAGTGGTTCCGCCGCAACTGCAAGGACGTGCTCGAACGCGCCTGCACGCCGGCCGAGAAGGCCGACGTGCTGGCCTGGCTGACGACGCTGAAGTGAGCACGCCATGAAGCCTCTGCATACCCGACTGGCGCTGGGCATCGCCGTCCTGGCCATCGCCGGCCTCGCCGGCGGCGCCGCCTGGGCCCACCGCCACGGCGACGACGGACACGAACGCCATGAACGCGGCGAACGCGGCGAGAGCCGCGCCGCCGCGACGCTGCTGCCGGCCTACGAGCAGGAGTGCGGCGGCTCCTGCCACGTCGCCTATCCGCCCGGCATGCTGCCGGCCGAGTCCTGGAAACGGGTGATGAACGGGCTCGACCAGCATTACGGCAGCGACGCTTCGCTCGACGCCGCGGCCCAGAAACAGATCGCCGCCTGGCTGGACACCCAGGCCGGCAGCGGCCGCCGCGCGCGCAGCGCACCGCCCGAGGACCGCATCACACGCAGCGCCTGGTTCGAGCGTGAGCACGACGAGATCCGCGCCGCCGTCTGGCAGCGCAAATCGGTCGCCAGCCCGGCCAACTGCGGCGCCTGCCACCCGCGCGCCGCCCAGGGTGACTTCGAAGAACACGACGTGAAGATCCCGAAATGAACACCTCCACCCCCGCCGCCGAGCGCCGGCGCCGCCTCGTCTGGGACCTGCCGGTGCGCGTCTTCCACTGGCTGCTGGTGCTGTGTTTCGCCGGTGCCTGGCTGACCTCGGAAAGCGAGCGCCAGGCGCTGCTGCACCAGACGCTGGGCTACACGCTCGCCGGCCTGGTCGTCTTCCGCCTGGTCTGGGGCCTGGTCGGCACGCGCCACGCGCGCTTTGCCGACTTCGTCACCGGTCCGGGCGCGGTGCTGCGCTACCTCGGCGCCATCCTGCGCCGCCGGCCCGAGCACCACGTCGGCCACAACCCGGCGAGTGCACTCGCCATCGTCGTGCTGCTGCTGCTCGGGCTGGTGCTGGGCGCCAGCGGTTACGCGCTGCAGCAGGACATCGGCGGCGAGTGGCTCGAGGAAGCGCACGAGATCGCCGCCAACCTGTTCCTGCTGACCGCGGCGGCGCACGTCGTCGGCGTGCTGCTGGCCAGCCGCATGACGGGCGAGAACCTGCCGCGCAGCATGGTCGACGGGCTGAAGATGGCGCCACCGGACGAGGCGATCCGCAAGCCGTGGCGCAGTGTCGCGGCGCTGGTGATCGCCGCGGTGATCGGCTTCTGGGTGCTGCAGTGGCAGAGTGCACCGGCATCTGCGGGCGGCGACGGCGCCATCGCGACGGCCGGCCAGCACGGTCGCGACGGCGACGACGATTGAACAGCTTCCCCGCGGCTTAGCATCACCACACCATGCGCATCCTCCTGGTCGAAGACGACGCCCTGCTCGGCGATGGGCTGCGTGCAGGGCTCACGCAGGCCGGTTTCCAGGTCGACTGGGTGCGCGACGGCGAGGCCGCGTCGCGTGAACTGCGCTCTGCGGTGCACGCCGCCGCGGTGCTCGACCTGGGCCTGCCGCGCAAGGACGGGCTGGAGGTGCTCGCCGAGGCGCGTGCCGCCGGCGTGCGCCTGCCGGTGCTGGTGCTGACTGCACGCGACGCCGTCAGCGACCGCGTGCTCGGCCTGGACCAGGGCGCCGATGACTACGTCGTCAAGCCGGTCGACCTGGACGAGCTGTCGGCGCGGCTGCGCGCGCTGATCCGGCGCGCCCACGGGCTGACGCAGGAACTGCTCGCCGCCGGCGAGATCGTGCTCGACCCGGCGGCGCGCATCGTCACGCGTGCCGGCGAGCCGGTGCCGCTGTCGCAGCGCGAGTTCGACCTGCTGCACGCGCTGATGCTCAACGCCGGGCGCGTGCTGACGCGCGAGCAGCTCGAGCAGCATCTGTACCGCTGGGGGCGCGAGGTCGAGAGCAACGCCGTCGAGGTCCACGTGCACCACCTGCGGCGCAAGCTCGGCAGCGAGCTGGTGCAGACGGTGCGCGGCGTCGGTTACCTGCTGCCGGGCTGAAGCGCCGTGCGCCGTCTCCTCCCGCGTTCGTTGCAGGGCCGGCTGGTGCTGCTGGTGCTGGGCCTGGTCGTGCTGCTGTGGGCGGGCACGGTCGCGGTCACCTTCCGCGACACGCGGCGCGAACTGGCGGAACTGCTCGACGCCCACCTGGCGCAGGCGGCGACGCTGCTGGTGGCGCAGCAGGTGCGCGTCATCGAGGACGACGACGACGACGAACGCCGCGCCCGCGACGAACGCAAGCAGCGCCGCGAGACGCGGGCCGAAGGCCAGGAGCGCCGCCGCCGCCATCACGACCACGACGAGGAGCGTTTCGGCGCGCTGTCGCTGAAGCACTATTCGCCGCGTGTCGTGTTCCAGATCTGGCACGAGGGCCGGCTGGTGCAGCGTTCGGCCAACGCGCCCGAGCAGCGCCTGGACCGTTTCGGCGCCGACGGCCGGCCGGGGCGGGAGCGCGACGGCGGTTTCGGCACCGTGCGCATCGACGGCGAGCCCTGGCGCCTGTTCAGCGCCCGCGGTTCCGACCGTGACGTGCAGGTCTTCGTTGCCGAACACCTGGGCTCGCGCCGCGCCATCCTGCACGCGCTGCTGCTGGGCACCTTGTGGCCGCTGCTGCTGGGCCTGCCGCTGCTGGCGCTGGGCATCTGGTGGGCGGTGCGGGCCGGCACCACCCCGCTGCGGCGCCTGGGCCGCACGCTGGCTGCACGCGAGCCGCAGACCCTGGCGCCGGTGGACGTGGCCGATGCGCCCAGCGAGATGCAACCGATGATCGACGAGCTGAACAGCCTGTTCGGCCGCATCGCACGCATGCTGGAGACCGAACGCCGCTTCACCGCCGACGCCGCGCACGAGCTGCGCACGCCGATCGCCGCGATCCGCACCCAGGCCCAGGTGGCGCTGGCCGAAGCCGACGGCGAGCGCCGCCGCCACGCGCTGCAGGCCACGATCGAAGGCTGCGACCGCGCGGTGCGCCTGGTCGAGCAGTTGCTGACGCTGGCGCGCCTGGACGCCGGCGGCGCCGCGCCGACGATGGCGCCGGTGGCGCTGGCCGCGGTCGCGCGCCGCAGCGCCGCGGCGCTGGCACCCCAGGCACTGGCGCGGGGCCAGACGCTGGAGCTGGAGGCCGACGACGAGATCCGGCTCGAAGGCGTCGAGGCTTTGCTGGCGGTGCTGCTGCGCAACCTGCTGGACAACGCGCTGCGCTACAGCCCCGCTGGCGCCCGCGTGCACGCCACGCTGCAGCGCCACGGCAGCACCGTCGTGCTGACGGTCGAGGACAGCGGCGCCGGTATGGCCGACGCCGACATCGCGCGCCTGGGCGAACGTTTCTTTCGCGTGCTCGGCCAGGACGCCAGCGGCAGCGGCCTGGGCTGGTCCATCGTGCGCCGCATCGCCGCGCTGCACCACGCGCAGGTCGACGTCACGCGCTCGGCTGCGCTCGGCGGGCTGGCGGTGCGCGTGATCTGGCCGGCCTGATCAGCGGGGGATCGGGCGCGGTTTGCCGTCGGCGGCGATCGCCACGTAAGTCAGGTTGGCCTCGGTGACCTTGACGATCTGCGGGTCGGCCGGGTTGCGCTCGGCGTAGACCTCGACATGCACGGTGACGGACGTGTTGCCGACGCGCTCGACGCGGGCGTAGAAGCTCAGCAGGTCGCCGATCGACACCGGCTGCTTGAAGACGAACTGGTTCACGGCCACCGTCGCGATGCGGCCGCGTGCCACCCGCGCCGGCAGCACCGCGCCGGCGAGATCGACCTGGGCCATGATCCAGCCGCCGAAGACGTCGCCGTTGGCGTTGGCGTCGGCCGGCATCGGCATCACGCGCATCACGAGCTCGGCGCCGTCGGGCAGCGTGCACGGCGCCATGTGCGGGACCTGCGGGGCTGCGGGAGAGTTCATTCGGGCAAGGCTCCAAGGCAAACACAAGCGACGGGATTGTGGCCTGCCGGCCCGCGGCCTGCGCCGCTTCGGCCGCAGGGCGACAATCCCGCCCATGCGTTCCTCTTCCCGCTCCCTGAGCGCGCCCCCGGCCCCGGCCACCGAACCCGGTGCCCCGCGTTCGGACTGGAAGACGCTCGGGCGTCTGCTGCCCTTTCTCTGGGTCTACCGCTGGCGGGTGTCGATCGCGCTTGCCTGCCTGATCGCGGCCAAGGTCGCCAACGTCGGCGTGCCGCTGCTGCTCAAGCAGCTGGTCGACGCGATGTCCTTCAAGCCCGGCGACCCGGCCGCGCTGCTGGTGGTGCCGGTCGGGCTGGTCGTCGCCTACGGGCTGCTGCGCCTGTCGACCTCGATCTTCACCGAGCTGCGCGAGCTGATCTTCGCCAAGGCCACCGAGGGCGCGTCGCGCAGCATCTCGCTGAAGGTCTTCGGCCACCTGCACGCGCTGTCGATGCGTTTCCACCTGGAACGCCAGACCGGCGGCATGACGCGCGACATCGAGCGCGGCACGCGCGCGGTGCAGTCGCTGATCTCGTACACGCTCTACAGCATCCTGCCGACGCTGATCGAGGTCGGCCTGGTGCTCGGGCTGCTGGCGGTCAAGTTCGACGCCTGGTTCGCCTGGATCACCGGCTTCGCGCTCGTCTTCTACATCGGCTTCACGATCTTCGTGACCGAGTGGCGCACGCAGTTCCGCAAGCAGATGAACGAGCTCGACTCGACCGCGCACTCGCACGCCATCGACTCGCTGCTGAACTACGAGACCGTCAAGTACTTCAACAACGAGGAGTTCGAGGCCCGGCGCTACGACCAGAGCCTGCAGAGCCTGCAGCGCGCCAAGCTGAAGAGCCAGAGCACGCTGAGCCTGCTCAACACCGGCCAGCAGCTGATCATCGCCACCGCGCTGGTCGGGATGCTCTGGCGCGCGACGGTCGGCGTCGCAGAAGGCCGGCTGACGCTGGGTGACCTGGTGATGATCAACGCCTTCATGATCCAGCTGTACATCCCGCTGAACTTCCTCGGCGTGATCTACCGCGAGATCAAGCAGGCGCTGACCGACCTGGAGAAGATGTTCGGCCTGCTCGAACGCGAGCGCGAGGTCGCCGACGCGCCCGGCGCGCCCGAGCTGAAGGTCGGTGCCGGCGCGGTGCGCTTCGAGCACGTGGACTTCGCCTACGACCCGGCGCGGCCCATCCTGCACGACGTCAGCTTCGAGATCCCGCCGGGGCGCACGGTGGCCGTGGTCGGCGCCTCGGGTGCCGGCAAGTCGACGCTGGCGCGGCTGCTCTATCGCTTCTACGACGTCGCCGGTGGCCGCATCACGATCGACGGCCAGGACATCCGCCAGTGCACCCAGGCCAGCCTGCGGCGCGCGATCGGCATCGTCCCGCAGGACACGGTGCTGTTCAACGACACCGTCGAATACAACATCGCCTACGGCCGCCCGGGCGCTTCGCGTGCCGAGGTCGAGGCCGCGGCGCGCCAGGCCCGCATCCACGACTTCATCGCCTCCACGCCCAAGGGCTACGCGACGATGGTCGGCGAGCGCGGGCTGAAGCTCTCGGGCGGCGAGAAACAGCGTGTCGCGATCGCCCGCACCCTGCTGAAGGACCCGCCGGTGCTGATCTTCGACGAGGCGACCTCGGCGCTGGACTCGGCCAACGAACGTGCGATCCAGGCCGAGCTGCGCAGCGCGGCCCAGGGCAAGACCGCGCTCGTCATCGCCCACCGGCTGTCGACGGTGGTCGACGCGTACGAGATCGTCGTGCTCGACCAGGGCCGCGTCGTCGAACGCGGCGCCCACGCCGAGCTGCTGGCGCGCAATGGCCGCTACGCCCAGATGTGGCAGCTGCAGCAGGCGGCGCAGGACGCTGACGAACCCGCGGCCGTCTGAACACGCGGGCCGGGCGCCGCGCCCGGCTGGCTACACTGCCCCGATGGAAACGAAGTGGCTCGAGGACTTCGTCAGCCTCGCCGAAACGCGCAGCTTCTCGCGCTCGGCGCAGCTGAGGCATGTCACGCAACCGGCGTTCTCGCGCCGCATCCAGGCGCTGGAGGCCTGGGCCGGGATCGACCTCGTCGACCGCTCGTCCTACCCGACACGGCTGACACCGGCCGGCGAGACCCTGCACGCGCAGGCGCTCGAGGTGCTGGGCTCGCTGCAGTCGGTGCGCAACATGATGCGGTCCTACCAGGCCGCCGGCCTGGACATGATCGAGTTCGCGGCGCCGCACACCCTCGCGTTCACCTTCTTCCCGCACTGGCTGATGGACCTGCGCCAGCGCTTCGGCAAGATCAAGAGCCGGCTCACCGGCCTGAACGTGCACGACGCGGTGCTGCGCCTGACCGAAGGCGGCTGCGACCTGCTGATCGCCTACCACCACCCGTCGCAGCCGCTGCAGCTGTCGACCGACCGCTACGAGATGCTGAGCCTGGGCAGCGAGACGCTGGCCGCCTACGCCAAGCCCGACACCGAAGGCCAGCCGCTGTTTCGGCTGCCGCACCCGGACAAGGTGCCCTGCCTCAGCTACGCCTCGGGCGCCTACATGGCGCGGCTGGTCGAGCTGATCCTCAAGCAGGCGGCAGTGCCGGCGCAGCTCGAGCCGATCTACGTCACCGACATGGCCGAAGGCCTGAAGGCGATGGCGCTCGAGGGCCACGGCCTGGCCTTCCTGCCGGCGAGCTCGGTGCACCAGGAGATCGAGACCGGCCGCCTGGTCGCCGCGGCCCCGCCCGGCGCCTACGAGCTGACGATGGACGTGCGCATCTACCGCGAGCGCCCGGAGTTCGCCCGCCACCCCAAACCCGGCGTGCAGGCCCTGTGGGACTTCCTGCGCCGCGGCTGATGTCTGGCGATGGTGTTGCGCGTCCGGCCCGATTCGTGCATTCCCTGGGGCCGGGCGCTTCGTGCGCCCGTTTGTCATCCCTAAAATGAGCGGTTCCGCCTTTCACCTGCTTCCCACTGCGAAGGAGAGTTCATGAAGAAGACGTTGCTGGCCGTAGCCACGCTGCTGGCCGTCGGCGCTGTCCAGGCCGATACCCTGTCCAAGATCAAGGAAACTGGCACGGTGACGATGGGCGTGCGCGAGTCCTCGGGGCTGTCGTACACGCTGGGCGACGGCAAATACGTGGGCTATCACATCGACGTCTGCCAGAAGGTCATCTCCGACATCCGCAAGAAGCTGGGCCTGTCGAGCCTGACCATCAAGTACCAGCCGGTGACCTCGCAGAACCGCATCCCGCTGGTGCAGAACGGCACCGTCGACATCGAGTGCGGCTCGACGACGAACAACCTCGCGCGCCAGAAGGACGTGGCCTTCGCCGTCACGACCTACGTCGAGGAAGTGCGCACCGCGGTGAAGGCCGACTCGGGCATCAGCTCGATCTCGCAGCTCGCCGGCAAGACCATCGCCACGACCACCGGCACGACTTCGGTGCAGACGCTGCGCAAGCATGAACGTGCCAACGGCATCGACTTCAAGGAAGTCTTCGGCAAGGACCACGCCGACAGCTTCCTGCTGCTGGAATCGGGCCGCGCCGACGCCTTCGTGATGGACGGCTCGATCCTGGCGAAGAACATCGCCACCTCGAAGAACCCGGCCGGCTTCAAGATCGTCGGCGAAGTGCTGTCGGTCGAACCGATCGCGATCATGCTGCGCAAGGACGACCCGGCGTTCAAGGCCGCGGTCGACGACAGCATCAAGGCGCAGATCAAGAGCGGCGAACTGGCCAAGACCTACGACAAGTGGTTCCTGCAGCCGATCCCGCCGACCAACGCCAAGATCGGCCTGCCGCTCAGCGGCGCGACCAAGGCCGCCTGGGCGAACCCGAACGACAAGCCGATGGAAGACTACGCCAAGCGCTGACGCGCTCGCGTCGGGCCCGCCTCCGTCCCGGGGCGGGCCTCTTTTTTGACCTGAGGGAGAGCGCGTGACCTGGGACTGGCAGATTTTCTGCACCGAGACCGTCACTGGCGAGGTGCTGCCCGGCTGCTTCGGCCGCGGCGGCGACATCACCTACCTGGACTGGCTGCTGTCGGCCTGGGGCTGGACACTGTCGGTGTCGGCGCTGGCGCTCGTCGTCGCGCTGTTCTTCGGCTCGTTGGTGGGCATTCTGAGGACCACGCCGGACCGCCGGCTCGTGTTCTTCGGCAACGCCTGGACCGAGCTGTTCCGCAACATTCCGCTGCTGGTCCAGATCTTCCTCTGGTACCACGTGCTGCCGTCGCTGTTCAAGCCGCTGCAGGCCTTCCCGAGCTTCGTGCTGGTGGTCTTCGCGCTCGGCTTCTTCACCTCGGCGCGTATCTCCGAGCAGGTGAGGGCGGGCATCCAGAGCCTGCCGCGCGGCCAGCGCTACGCGGGCCTGGCGATGGGGCTGACGCTGCCGCAGACCTACCGCTACGTGCTGCTGCCGATGGCCTTTCGCATCATCGTGCCACCGCTCACGAGCGAGGCGATGAACATCATCAAGAATTCCTCGGTCGCGTTCGCGGTGAGCATCGCCGAGCTGACGATGTTCGCGCTGCAGGCCGGCGAGGAGACCTCGCGCAACATCGAGATGTACCTCGCGGTGACGGTGCTCTATTTCATCTCGGCCTTCACGATCAACCGTGTCGCGCAGTTCATCGAGAACCGTGTCCGCGTGCCGGGCATGATCGGCGGGAAGTGAAGCGATGAATCTCGACTTCAGCTTCTTCACCCCCGATGTCGTCTCCAGCTTCATCGTCAAGGGCCTGCTGTTCTCGCTGCAGCTGACGCTGTTCGCGATGATCGGCGGCATCGTGCTGGGCACGCTGCTGGCGCTGATGCGCCTGTCCGGCAAACCCTGGCTGGTGACGCCGGCGGCGGCCTACGTCAACACCATGCGCAGCGTGCCGCTGGTCATGGTGATCCTGTGGTTCTTCCTGCTGATCCCGCTGCTGCTGGGCCGGCCGCTGGGCGCCGAGCTGTCGGCCTTCGTCACCTTCACGCTGTTCGAGGCCGCCTACTACTCCGAGATCATGCGCGCCGGCATCCAGAGCGTGCCCAAGGGCCAGGTCTACGCCGGCTACGCGATGGGCATGAACTACCGCCAGACGATGCAGCTCGTGGTGCTGCCGCAGGCCTTCCGCAACATGCTGCCGGTGCTGCTGACGCAGACCATCATCCTGTTCCAGGACACCTCGCTGGTCTACGCGATCGGCGCCTACGACCTGCTCAAGGGCTTCGAGATCGCCGGCAAAAACTTCAACCGGCCGGTCGAGACCTATCTCGTCGCGGCCGTCGTCTACTTCGTGATCTGCTTCGGCCTGTCGATGCTCGTGCGGCGGATGCAGGCGCGGATCGCCATCATCCGCTGAAGGATTCCGAATGATTCAGATCAACAACGTCAGCAAGTGGTACGGCAGCTTCCAGGTGCTGACCGACTGCACCACCTCCATCAAGAAGGGCGAGGTCGTCGTCGTCTGCGGGCCGTCGGGCTCGGGCAAGAGCACGCTGATCAAGACCGTCAACGCGCTCGAGCCGTTCCAGAAGGGTGACATCTCCGTCGACGGCATCAGCCTGAGCGACCCCAAGACCAACCTGCCCAAGCTGCGCGCACGCGTCGGCATGGTGTTCCAGCACTTCGAGCTGTTTCCGCACCTGTCGGTGACCGAGAACCTGACGCTGGCGCAGATCAAGGTTCTCGGCCGCTCGGTCGACGAAGCCAAGGCGCGCGGGCTGAAGATGCTCGAGCGGGTCGGCCTGACGGTGCACAAGGACAAGTACCCGGGCCAGCTGTCCGGCGGCCAGCAGCAGCGCGTGGCGATCGCGCGCGCGCTGTCGATGGACCCGATCGTGATGCTGTTCGACGAGCCGACCTCGGCGCTCGACCCGGAAATGGTCGGCGAGGTGCTGGACGTCATGGTCCAGCTGGCTCACGAGGGCATGACGATGATGTGCGTGACCCACGAGATGGGCTTCGCGAAGAAGGTCAGCCACCGCGTGATCTTCATGGACCACGGCAAGATCGTGGAGGACTGCACGAAGGACGACTTCTTCGGCGATCCGGACGCGAGATCGGTGCGCGCGAAGGACTTCCTTTCGAAGATCCTCTCGCACTGAAGTTTCAGAGCGCACGCCAGATCACCCTTCGTGGACGTGCGCCGATCCTGCCCTGCCAGGGTGCGTGGGGCTTCCCGCGATGACGCTGCACCCACCGACCATCCTCGTCCTGCTGCTGCTGGGATACGCCATGCTGGGCCTGCAGCTCGCGATGGTGCGCCGCCGCCTGCACGGCAGCGAGGCGCTGCGCCGCTGGAGCTGGGGCAACAGCCTGCTGCTGCTCGGCCACCTGATGCTGCTGGCGCGTGTCGTCGTGCCGCTGCCGGTGTCCGTGATCGCCGGCAACGGGCTGATCCTGCTCGGCGAGTGCGCCTACGTCGCTGCGCTGCAGCAGTTCATCACCGACCGCCCGCTGCCGCGCGCGATGCGCATCGTCTGCGCGCTGTCGGTGCTGGCGATGTTGCCGCTGGCGCTGTTCGACACGCCGATGCGCGTCTTCATCGTCTCGCTGGTGACGCCGCTGCCGGTGATCTGGGGCGCCTGGCAGGTCTGGCGTGCGCGCGACCAGGTCGAACGCTCGCTGTGGCCGGTGGGCTTCACGCTGGCCTTGATCCCGCTCGCGTTCTTCGGCCGCGCCGCCGACGCCTGGCTGCATCCGCAGGCCTACCACGACCTCGCCGTGCCGAACACGATGCAGGTGATGATGCTGCTGACCAGCTTCGCCGCGCTGTTGGGGGCGGGTTTCGGCTTCGTGCTCGCCTGCACCGAGCGCGCGACACGTTCGATGGAACGCCTGGCCTCGCACGACCACCTGACTGGCGCACTGAACCGCCAGGCCGCCGAGCTGATGCTCGAGCACGCGCTGCAGCGTGCCCGGCGCGAGCGCAGCACCGTCGTCTTCGTGCTGCTCGACCTCGACCGCTTCAAGCTCATCAACGACCTCAACGGCCACGTCTTCGGCGACGAGGTGCTGCGCCGCTTCGCGCAGACGGTGCGCGAGCGCCTGCGCAGCTCCGACGTCTTCGCGCGTTACGGCGGCGAGGAGTTCGCGCTGGTGCTGCCCGACAGCGACACCGCCGGCGCGCTCGGCGTGCTCGACGAGCTGCGCCGCGCCACTGCGGAGATGGGGTTGCGCGCGCCCGATGGGCGAGCTTTCGTGGTCACGTTCTCGGCCGGCGTCGCGTTGAGCCCGGGCGGCGACATCGACGCCGACGCGCTCTACCGCGACGCCGACACGGCGCTGTACCAGGCCAAACACGCCGGCCGCGACCGCTCGGTGCTGGCCGAGCCCGAGCTCACCGGGTCCCGTCCGGGGGTGCCGGCATGACGGCCGCGCAGCCGCGCCTTCTTTCGGGGATGCTCCGGACCTGAACTCCCGTCGCCCGGCCGGCTGCTGCCGACGCCGGGTTCGGCCTTGCTCGCGGGCATTGCGAGCATTCCGCGATGACCCTGCACGAGCCCACCATCTTCGTCCTGCTGCTGCTGGGCTACGCGATGCTCGGGCTGCAGCTGGCCACGATCGGCCGCGGCCTGGCCGGCGGCGAGTCGCTGCGGCGCTGGGGCTGGGGCAACAGCCTGATGCTGGCCGGCTATCTGTTCCTGCTGGCCGACGTCGCCGCGCCGTGGGCGGGATGGGTCGTCGCCAGCAACGGCCTGATCGTGCTCGGCGAGTTCGTCTTCGTCGCCGCGCTGCAGCGTTTCATCGACCAGCGCCGGCCGCCGCGGCTGCTGCGCATCGGGGGTGTCGCCAGCGCGCTGTCGATGGCGCCGCTGATGCTGCTGCCGACACCGACGAGGATGCCGATCCAGTCGCTGATCGCCGCACTGCCGCTGCTGTGGGCGGGCTGGCTGGTCTGGCGCAGCCGCGGCCGGGCCGAACGTTCGCTGCGGCCGGTGGGCCTGATGCTGGTGCTGGTCGCCGTGGCGCTTCTGATCCGCTGTGGGCACGCGCTGCTGCAGCCCCAGGCCTACGTCGACCTGTCGCAGCCCAATCCGGCGCAGATCCTGCTCGAGATCACCGCCTTCACCGCGTTGGCGGGTTCGGGCTTCGGCTTCGTGCTCGCCTGTGCCGAGCGTGCGACGAGTTTGCTCGAGCGCCAGGCCTCGCGCGACCACCTCACCGGTGCGCTGAACCGCATGGCCGGCGGGCCGCTGCTCGAGCGCACGCTGCAGCGCGCCCGGCGCGAGCGCCGCAGCGTCGCCTATCTGCTGCTCGACCTCGACCGCTTCAAGCAGGTCAACGACGAACACGGCCACGTCTTCGGCGACGAGGTGCTGCGGCGTTTCGTGCAGGCGGTGCACGCGCGGCTGCGTGCGTCGGACCTGTTCGTGCGCCTGGGTGGCGAGGAGTTCGCGCTGGTGCTGCCCGACAGCGACGCCGCCGGAGCACTGGCGGTGCTGGAGGACCTGCGCCAAGACTGCCGCGCGCTGGGCCTGCGCACCGAGGCTGGCCGGGCCTGCCCGCTCAGCTTCTCGGCCGGCATCGCGTTGAGCCCGCAGGGCAGCGTCGACGCCGACGCGCTCTACCGTGCGGCCGACGCCGCGCTCTACCGCGCCAAACGTGCCGGCCGCGACCAGGCGGCACTGGCCGGGGCCGATGAGACAATTCCCCGATGAGTCTTGCGCCCACCTCGCTGACGATCACCCGCCCCGACGACTGGCATCTGCATCTACGCGACGGCGCCGCGCTCGCCGCGGTGCTGCCTTACACGGCGCGCGAATTCGCGCGAGCGATCGTGATGCCCAACCTGCGCCCGCCGGTGACCACGGCCGCGCTGGCCTCGGCCTACCGCGAGCGCATCCTCGCCGCGCGTCCCGAGGGCTCCGGCTTCGAGCCGCTGATGACGCTGTACCTGACCGACAACACGCCGCCCGACGAGATCGAGCGTGCGCGGGCGGCCGGCGTCGTCGCGCTCAAGCTCTATCCGGCCGGCGCCACGACGAACAGCGACGCCGGCGTCACCGACCTGCGCCGCTGCTACCCGACGCTGGAGGCGATGCAGCGGGCCGGCCTGCCGCTGCTGGTGCACGGCGAGGTCACCGACCCCGAGGTCGACGTCTTCGACCGCGAGGCCGTGTTCATCGAACGCGTGATGCAGCCGCTGCGCCGCGACCTGCCCGAGCTGAAGGTGGTGTTCGAGCACATCACGACGCAGGAGGCCGCCGCGTACGTCGCCGCCGCCGACGCCTTCACCGCCGCGACGATCACCGCCCACCACCTGCTGTACGACCGCAACGCACTCTTCGTCGGCGGGCTGCGGCCGCACTACTACTGCCTGCCGGTGTTGAAACGCGCCGTGCACCGCGACGCGCTGCTGGCCGCGGCCGCCTCGGGCAGCCGCAAGTTCTTCCTCGGCACCGACAGCGCGCCGCACGCGGCGGCGCTGAAGGAGCAGTCGGTCTGCGGCGCCGGGTGTTTCACCGCGCCGGCGGCGCTGGCGCTCTACGCCGAAGCCTTCGAACGTGCCGGCGCACTCGACAAGCTGGAGGCCTTCGCCGCCTTCAACGGCCCCGACTTCTACGGCCTGCCGCGCAACACCGGCAGCGTGACGCTGCGCCGCGAGCCCTTCGTGCTGCCCGAGACGCTGCCCTTCGGCGACACCGTCATCAAACCGCTGCGTGCCGGCGAAACCCTGCCCTGGAGACTCGCTGCATGAGCACCGAACGCGTGATGCTGCTGATCGACGCCGACAACGTGTCCGTCGACGTCATGGAACAGGCCGTCGAGTTGCTGCTCGACGCCCACGGCGCGCTGCACGTGCGCCGCGCCTACTGCACCGCCGAGAGTGCGCTCAAGCACCAGGCCACCTTCAAGCGCCTGGGCATCAAGCCGATGGTCAACCTGGCCGCCGGCAAGAACTCGACCGACATCGCGATGGCCGTCGACGCCATCGACCTCGTGATCGCCGAGCGCCCGGACGTGGTCGCGATCGCGTCGTCGGACTCCGACTTCGCGCCGCTGGTGCAGCGCCTGCGCGAAAAGGGCTGCCGCGTCGTCGGCATCGGCCAGGAAGGCAAGACCGGCGACGAGACGATCTCGGTCTACGACGCCTTCACCGTCTTCGCCCACCGCCGCGGCCGGGTCGCCGCCCCGGCGCCGGCGCGTGCTGCCCAGCGCGGCCAGCGTGCCGGCACGCGTGGCGGGGCAGGGCAGCGCAACGCGCCG
>NZ_NRRU01000072.1 GCF_016583785.1 Rubrivivax gelatinosus
GCCGAAGCGGTCGCCGCCGTCGGAGTCGACGTCGGCGCGTTCGATGCGGGCGCCGGCCGAGACGATGCCCGGGCCCAGGTCCATCTCCTCGAGCGCGAACAACCCCAGGCGGCGCGTCCTATTTCTTCGAAGGCGGCCGTTTCGGCCTGGCCGTCGACCACTACGACAGCGACTACGGCACCGTCGCCGAGCCCGACGTCACGATCCTGATGCGCCGCAACCAGGTGCGTGCCGAAGGCGAGTGGCGCCCGGCCGGCGGCGCCTTCGCCGAACTCAAGCTGCAGCTGCGCGGCGCCGACTACGAACACCGCGAGATGGAAGGCAGCGAAGTCGGCACCGTGTTCTCCAGCCGCGGCGGCGAACTGCGGCTCGAGGCCCGGCACCACGCGCTCGGCCCGCTGCGCGGCGTCGTCGGCGTGCAGGCCGAGAACTTCGACTTCTCGGCGCTGGGCGAGGAAGCTTTCGTGCCCGACACGACGACGCGCCGCCTGGGGTTGTTCGCGCTCGAGGAGATGGACCTGGGCCCGGGCATCGTCTCGGCCGGCGCCCGCATCGAACGCGCCGACGTCGACTCCGACGGCGGCGACCGCTTCGGCGCCGCCGTCTCGCGCCGCTTCACGCTCGGCAGCTTCTCGCTCGGCAGCGTGATGCCGCTGGCGCCGGCCTGGAGCGTCAGCGCCAACCTGGCGGCGACCGAACGCGCGCCGACCTACTTCGAGCTCTACGCCGACGGCGTGCACGCGGCCACCGGCGCCTATGAGCAGGGCGACCCGACGCTGAAGGCCGAACGCGGCACCAGCGTCGACCTGGCGCTGCAGTGGAAGTCGGGCGCGTCCAAGGCGCGCGCCGGCGTGTTCGCGACCCGCTTCTCGCGCTTCATCTCGCTGGACAGCGCCAATGTCTCGGTCGACGAGGACGGCAACGTCGCCAGCGGCGACGACGCGGTGCCGCTGTACCGCTTCGACTCGGTGCGGGCGCAGCTGCACGGCTTCGAGTTCGAGGCCGAACACGTGTTCGACGCCGCCGGCTGGCGCTGGACGCCGAGCGCCAGCGCCGACTTCACGCGCGCCACCAACCGCACGACCGGCGAAGCGCTGCCGCGCATCGCGCCCTGGCGCGCGACGCTGGCGCTGGCGGCGGCACGCGGTGACTGGACTCTGCGCACCGAGGTCCGGCACGCCGGACGCCAGGACCGCGTGCCCGAGGGCGACAGCGCCACCGCCGGCTATACGCTGCTCAACCTGGCGGCCACGCGCCACTTCTCGATCGCCGGCCAGGACGCGCTCTGGTACCTGAAGCTGGACAACGCGACCGACCGCCTGGCCTACAACGCGACCGCGATCGAGACCGTGCGCGGGCTGACACCGCTGGCCGGCCGCGCGCTGTCGACCGGCCTGCGCGTTGACTTTTAGGCAGAGCTTGCCGGGGGCCGGCGTTTCAGCCGCGAGCAGACGAACGCCGGATGAAGCGCGCTGTAGCCATCGTCAGACTGGCTGGAGCCTCCCTCGCGGAGGGAGGCTGGAGGGTGCGGTCCGACACGCTGGAGCACCCTCGTGGAGGGGGCTCGGGGGAGCCGTGCGTTAAGCGGCAGCTAGGAGTCTGGGCGGCTTCTGCCGCGCAGACTCCTAGCGCGGCACGACGAAGGTAGATTTTTCGTCGATCGTGATCGGCGTTTCGGCGCCGGCACCCGGCAGGCGCTCGATGCGGAAACGGATCGGGTGCACGCCGGCGCCGGCCTGCTGGGCGGACTCGAACGGCAGCTGCACGTTCAGCGTCACCCAGTGGGCCTCGGCCGGGCCGAGTTCGACCTCGGCCGGGTTCTCGATCAGCACGCCGGGCAGGCCGTCGACCGCGACGCGGTAACGCTCGGACTGCTCGGCGTTGTTCATGATCTGCAGCCGGTAGACGTTCTCGATCGCGCCCTGCTCGACGATGCGCGCGAGCGAGGCGCGGTCGCGCACGACGTCGACGCGGAAGGGGTTGCGCAGCGCGACGCTGGTGGCGAAGGCGCCCAGGATGATGCAGAGGATGGCGGTGTAGACCAGCACCCGCGGCCGGAACACGCGGCGCCAGATCTGCGCGCTGGTGTGGTGCTGCGCCATGCCGTTCTGCGTCGCGTAGCGGATCAGGCCGCGCGGGTAGTGCATCTTGTCCATGATGTCGTCGCAGGCGTCGATGCAGGCGGCGCAGCCGATGCACTCGTACTGCAGCCCGTTGCGGATGTCGATGCCGGTCGGGCAGACCTGCACGCAGACGCCGCAGTCGACGCAGGAGCCCAGCCCGGCCTGCATCGGGTCGACCTTCTTCGAACGCTTGCCGCGCGGCTCGCCGCGCTGCGGGTCGTAGCTGATGATCAGCGTGTCCTTGTCGAACATCGCGCTCTGGAAGCGCGCGTACGGGCACATGTATTTGCAGACCTGCTCGCGCATGTAGCCGGCGTTGCCCCAGGTGGCGAAGCCGTAGAACAGCACCCAGAAGGTCTGCCAGGGCCCGAGCGAGGCGCTGGCGATGCCCGCGAGCAGTTCGCCCATCGGCGTGAAGTAGCCGGCGAAGGTGACCCCGGTCCAGAGCGCGAAGCCGATCCACAACACCTGCTTGGCCGCCTTGCGCCCGAGCTTGGCGGCACCGAGCGGCGCCGCGTCCAGGCGCATGCGCTGCGCGCGGTCGCCCTCGGTGATCTTCTCGAACCACATGAAGATCTCGGTGTAGACCGTCTGCGGGCAGGCGTAGCCGCACCACAGCCGCCCCGCCACCGCGGTGAACAGGAACAGCGCGTAGGCCGAGATCATCAGCAGCGCCGACAGGTAGATCAGGTCCTGCGGATACAGCACCAGCCCGAAGACGTAGAAGCGCCGCGCGCCCAGGTCGAACAGCACCGCCTGGCGTTCATTCCACTGCAGCCAGGGCAGGCCGTAGAAGACGATCTGCGTCAGCCAGACCAGCGCCCAGCGCCAGCTGGCGAAACGCCCGGCGACGGCACGCGCGTAGATCTTGCGCGGCTTCTGGTAGAGCGAGACGACCGTCTCGCGAACGTCGGCGGAAGGTGACGCGTCGTGGGCGCCGCCGCCCTCACGGATAGGGGCAGGGGTATCAGCCATGGACTGATTCTGCCCCATGGACCGTGTCGCATGGGGTTTTGACTGAATTCGTGAGCGAAGCAGTCGGCAGCTCTTCACGCCGCAGCGCAATCGTGGTTGCCGGCGGCGGCACCCGGCCCTCCCAGGTACCCCCGGAGGTACACTGGCGCACGCCCCCATCCAGGAGCCCGTGCCACCATGCAGCCTGCCCACACCCCGGCCGTCTCCCGCCGCCGCCTGCTCCTGAGCCTGGCACTCGCGTCCGGCGCGTTCGCCGGCAGCGCGCGGGCAGCCGGCGACGAGGCGCTGCCGCTGGAAGCGGCACGCGACGCGCTCGCCAGCGGCCGGGCCGTGGTCATCGACATCCGCGAGCCCGACGAACACGCACGCGGCGTCGCCCCGGGCATGCGGCTGCTGCCGATGAGCCAGATCGGCCAGCGCCTGGCCGAGATCCCGAAGGACCCGAAGCAGCCGGTGCTGCTGGTCTGCAACACCCAGAACCGCTCGCGTGCGACGGCCCAGGCGCTGCGCGAGCGCGGCTGGAGCAATGTGCGCTACGTCGCCGGCGGCATGAGCGAGTGGGCGCGCCGCGGCTGGCCGCTGGTCGCGCCACGCTGATTCAGGCGCGCATCAGCAGCCAGGCCAGCAGCACGCCGGCCGGGATCGTGACGTAGGGCGGCTGCTTCAGCCTGAACACCAGCAGTGCTGCTGCCAGCGTCAGCGCGGCGCAGGACAGCGGCTGGGCGGTCAGCGGCAGCTTCAGCCACAGCGTGACGGCCGCGCCGGCGATCAGGCCGACGACGGCGCAGCGCACGCCCAGCATCGCGTGCTGGAACCAGCGCAGGCCCTTCAGCCGGTCGGCGGCGCCGCTGGCGCCGACGGCGATCACCGCGGTCGGCGTATAGACACCCACCGTCGCCGCCAGCGCGCCGGCGAAACCGGCGATCTCCATGCCGGTGAAGGTGGCGATGCCGACGATGGGCCCCGGCGTCAGCTGGCTCGCGGCCAGCCCGGCGGTGAAGCCGGCGTGGCTGAGCCAGCCCAGGTGCTCGACGATCAGGCCCTCGAGCAGCGGCACCATCACCAGCGCGCCGCCGAACAGCGTCGTGCTGATGCCGGCAAAGGCCAGCGCCAGCCGCGCCACCACCGCGTCGGGCAGCAGCGCCGGCACGATCTGGAACACGGCGAAACCCGCCGGCACCAGGCACAGCAGCACCTGCGCCGGGCGCATCGGCGGGCTGGTCGGCGCCGCGGCGGGCGGCGGCGCGGGCCAGAACAGCCGGGCGACGAGGCCGCCGGCGGCCAGCACCAGGATAGGCGCCGACCAGAACGGCAGCAGCAGCAAGGCCGCCGCGGCAACGACGGCCAGCGCCTTGTCGCGCGGCGCCGGTGCCGCCTTCTTGGACTGGTTCCAGGCGGTCTGCGCCAGGATCATCGCCAGCGGCGGCAGCACGCCGACGATCACCGCGCGCAGCAGCGCCGGATGCCCGGCGAGCGCGGCGTAGCCCCACCACAGGCCCAGGATGATGAAGAAGCTGGGCAGCACGATGCCGGCGAGCGCGGCCGTGAAACCGGCCCAGCCGCCCAGCCGGTGGCCCATCACCGCGAGCGCGTTGACCGCCTGCGGGCCGGGCAGCATCGTCACCAGCGCGATCAGGTCCAGGAAGTCCTTCTCGACGACCCAGCCGCGCTTGCGCACGAAGCGCTCCTGGGCCTGCGCCAGCAGCGCCATGAAGCCGCCCCAGGCGGTGAAGCCGAGCACGACGCAGTCGGTGAACAGGCGCAGGGCGCTGTAGCCCGGCGGCGGTGCCGGGCTGGTCAGGGAACGGTGCATCTTCAGGCGGTGACGGCGCGGCTGCGGATCTCGGCCAGCAGGTCCTCCTGCGGCTTGCGGGCCGCGGCGTCGGCCGGCGAGAGCTCCTGCCGTGCCACGCCCTTCAGGCGCCGGTTCTCGGCGTCGAGCGCGGCCACGGCCTGCGCATCGTAGCGCCGCGCCTCGCAACTCTTGCCGACGAACTCGAGCTCGTAGCCGAGTGCGGCGAGCGACTCGCCGGCGACCGACTCGAAGTCGATGATCTGGTCCTGCGACAGGCCCTCGAGCCACTTGCGGCTGTTGCCGGCCATCACCGGCTTGCGCACGTTCTCCCACATCTTGCCCGACGAGGCGGTGCGGCCGGCTTCGTCCGAGGCGTGGAAGTCCAGCATCGCCGGGTGGAACTCGGTGCCCAGCCAGGCGCACAGGCGGCGCAGCGCGGGCTCGGGCGCCTGCGTCAGCTCCTCGTAGGACAGCGCCAGGTATTGCGCCGCCGGCACACGCTGTCCGCAGGCCAGCGCCAGCTGCTGCTCGGCGTGCCACTGGCGCGCCACGTGGTAGGCGGTCTTCTCGCCGACGACGGCCTTCATGAACGACAGGCAGACGTCGCGGCCGTCGCGATAGAGATAGAGGTAGCGCGCGTCGGCGCCGAAGCAGCGCTCGATCTCGGGCAGGAAGTGCACGTTGGCGAGCGACTTGCACACCCAGTCCGGCTTGGCGCCGGCTTCGGCCATGCGGTCCATCACCGCGCCGAAAACGGCGACCAGGCTGCGCTCGTGGCAGCGGCGACGGATGTCGCTGCGGTCGAAGGCCACCGGCCACGGCACCGGGTTGGCCTCGACCAGGCGCAGCACGTCGTCGACGAGGCAGTCGAAGGCGGCATCGTCAGCCAGGCTGCCGTACAGCGGCAGCAGCGGCGCGAAACGTTCGAGGATGTGCGGCGGGTGCGGCGCGGCGATCGCCGGCGCCTGGTTCAGCATCAGGCGCAGCAGGTTGGAGCCCGAACGCTGGGTACCGATCATGAAGATCTTCATGGCATGTTCCTGTTGTGTTGCGCAGCTCAAGCGGCCGCGTCTGACGGGCAGGCGAACGCCGGCCCGGCACCGGGCCGGGTCGGTTCGCTAGCGTGGGAAACCGCGGCGGCTCAGGCCGTCGCTTCGACGCGGAAGACGCGCACGGCGTCGACCAGCGTCTGAGCCTGGTGCTTCAGGCTCTCGATCGCGGCCGTGGTCTGCTCGACCAGCGCCGCGTTCTGCTGCGTGACCTGGTCGAGCTGCGTCACGGCCTGGTTCACCTGGCCGATGCCGCTGGTCTGCTCGACCGTGGCCTGGCTGATCTCGCTGATCAGCTGCGACACACGCTGCACCTGGGAGACGATGTCGGTCATCGTCGCGCCGGCGTCGCCGACCAGGCGCGAACCGGCTTCGACCTTCTCGACGCTGGCGCCGATCAGGGTCTTGATCTCGCGCGCCGCCTCGGCGCTGCGCTGCGCCAGCAGCCGCACCTCGCCGGCGACGACCGCGAATCCGCGGCCCTGCTCGCCCGCGCGCGCCGCTTCGACGGCGGCGTTCAGCGCCAGGATGTTGGTCTGGAACGCGATGCCGTCGATGACGCCGATGATGTCGGCGATGCGCCGCGAACTCGCGGTGATCTCGTTCATCGTGGTCACGACCTCGCTCACGACCTCGCCGCCGCGCGCCGCTGCGGCGCTGGCCGAGCCGGCCATCTGTGCCGCCGCACGCGCGGTGTCGGTGTTGTTGCGCACGGTGGAGTTCAGCTGCTCCATCGAGGCCGCGGTCTGCTGCAGGCTGGAGGCCTGCTGCTCGGTGCGCTGGCTCAGGTCGACGGTGCCGGTGGCGATCTCGTTGGACGCCGTCTGCAGCGTCTCGGCCGCCAGCCGCACCTGGTTCATCGTGCGGCTCAGGTTGACGTTGACCGTGCCCAGCGCATGCAGCACGCGGCCGACCTCGTCGTTGGACTGGACGTCGATGCGCCGCGTCAGGTCGCCTGCGGCCACGGCCTGCGCCACCTCCACCGCCTGCTCCAGCGGCCGCGTGATGCTGCGCCGGATGCGCCAGGCGACGACGCTGCCCAGCACCAGGGCGACGGCCGCGAGCGCGACGATCAGCCCGACCGAGCGCTGGTAGGCCTGGTCGGCGGCTTCGTTGCGCAGGCGCGAGGACTCCTTGATCGCGTCGACCACCTTGCCCAATGCCTCGATGTGCGCCAGCTGCGCCGGTCGCAGCTCGGAGCGCACGACCTCGGCGGCGCCGGCGTGGTCGTCGGACATCGAACGCTCGACGGCTTTTTCCGCCGGCTCCTTGGTCGCGACCATCGCCAGCTGGGCCTTGTCGAACGCGGCCTTGATCTCGGGCTCGGAGACGAGCAGTTCGGCCAGCGACTGCGCGGTGCGGTCGTAGTCCGCACGCGCCTTGCGCATCAGATCGATCTCCTTCTTCTTGAAGGCGATGTCGTCCTGCATCACGACGTCGCGGATCGCCACGCCCTGGTAACGCGCGAGGTCGCGCAGGTTGCCGGCCAGGCGCTCGGGCGCCTCGCCGGTGACCGCCGCGAGGTCGGCCTTGATCGCCGACAGCCGGGTCAGCGAGATCGCGCTCATGACCACCATCAGGCCCAGCACGGTCGCGAAACCCAGGGCCAGTCGGGCCCCGACCAACATGTTCTTGAACATCACCACTCCCTTGGAAGAACCGATGCGCCGGCCGCGTGCGCGCATCGGCGCAGGCGTAACGGGCGTGTGCGACGACTGGATCAGTTCGCGGTCACGCCCGCCTGCAGCACGCCGATGGGCTTGCCGGCGTCCATCACGGGAGCGGCGACGTGCACGCTGGGAATCTGGGTGGTGGTGTCGGGCTTGATCTCGCCGGCCGACCAGACCTGGCCCTTGATCGGGTTGGCGAACACCGGACGCGCGGCGTTGTTGTAGATCAGCGGCTTGGTGCTGCCGGCGACGATGTTGCCCTTCTGGTC
The DNA here is from genome assembly GCF_016583785.1 of Rubrivivax gelatinosus. Lineage (GTDB taxonomy): Bacteria > Pseudomonadota > Gammaproteobacteria > Burkholderiales > Burkholderiaceae_C > Rubrivivax > Rubrivivax gelatinosus_B. The sequence continues at coordinate 7,882 of NZ_NRRU01000072.1, forward strand.
GCGCAGCAGGATCTTGTTGATGCTCGGGTCGGCCTGTTCCCACTTGCCGATCTGCAGGCTGACCTTGCTCGACAGCATGGCCTTGACCGCCGGGTCGGTGTCGGGCAGGTCCACCCATTTGCCGTTGTTCATGCCGCCGTTGTCGCGGCCGTTGGCCTCGCGCACCGCGGCGACGACGGCGGGATCGGCAGCCATCTCGACCAGGCGCTTCTTCGCGCGCTCGACCTTGGCCTGCACGTCGGCGGGCAGATCGGCAGCCGAAGCCATGCCCGAGAACATGGTGAGCAGGGCGACACAGGCGAGCACGAGACGACGCGAGGGACGGGTGTTCTTCATGAGGGGGCTCCTTACAACGATGGGGGCCCATGCGGGCCGGCTATACATCGGAGTCATCGGCAGCGGAGCGGGGGACTAAATCATTCCCCGAGATGATGAAACGCCGTTCATAGACGGTGGCCGAGGCGACCGGGAGCGCGTAAAGCGCAGCGCCGCCGGCGCGGCTGCACCGAGGCGGCGCGAGGCCGGCGCCGGCGCCGCGCGGCCCTGCCGGCGGGGCCGGCGACCGAGGCGCGGATCGCAGCTCGATTGATCGTCGTCAACAGCGCGGGCGTGCCCCCATTGCGTCCGGCGAGGCGCCCATACGATGATCGCCCCGCTTCCGCTTACCGGGTCATCATGCCGGCATGCGGAATGCATGGCCGTACCCCGGCCGGCAGCGGCGACGTTTCGGAGGACGCCCATGACAATCCCACCCCGGATGCTCGAGGAACTCGAGCGCCGCAGGCGTACCGTGATCGCGGGCGGCGGCGCCGACAAGCTCGCGGCACGCCACGAAAAAGGCCTGCTCGGCGCGCGTGAACGCCTGGAGCACCTGTTCCAGCCCGGCACCTTCCAGGAGACCGGGATGCACGTGCGCCACAACGCGCACCATTTCGGGCTGCAGGACAAGGACTTCCCGGCCGACGGCGTCATCACCGGCACCGGCTACGTCGGCGCCGGTCTGGTCGCGGCCTACAGCCAGGACTTCACGGTCAACGCCGGCACGCTGGGCAAGGCGCACGCCAGCAAGATCGTCGCGCTGATGCAGTTCGCGCTGAAGAACGGCGTGCCCATCGTCTCGATGCAGGACTCGGGCGGCGCGCGCATCCAGGAGGCGGTGGACGCGCTGTCGGGCTACGGCGAGGTTTTCTATCACAACGTGCTCGCCTCGGGCGTCGTGCCGCAGATCGCACTCGTGCTCGGCCCCTGCGCCGGCGGCGCCGCGTACTCGCCGGCGCTCAACGACTTCATCATCATGACGCGCCGCAACGCGCACATGTTCATCACCGGGCCCGAGGTCATCAAGGCGGTGACCGGGCGCTCGACGACGATGGACGAGGTCGGCAGCGCCGAGATGCACGCCAGCGTCAGCGGCAACGTGCACTTCATCGCCGAGGACGACACGCAGGCGGTGGCGCTGGCGGCCAAGCTGCTGTCCTACCTGCCGCCGAACAACACGATGGACCCGCCGCACCGGCTCAACCCCGAGCTGGTGCTGGCCGCCGACGAGGGCATGAACGCGCTCGTGCCCGAGGACCCGGCCGAGCCGATGGACGTGCGCCAGGTCATCGCCCGCCTCGTCGACGGCGGCGAGCTGCTCGAGGTGCATGCCTCCTGGGCGCGCAACATCGTCGTCGGCTTCGCGCGCCTGCAAGGCATGGTCATCGGCCTGGTCGCCAACCAGCCGGCCGAGATGGCCGGCGCGCTGGACATCAACGCCTCGGACAAGGCGGCGCGTTTCATCCGCTTCTGCAACGCCTTCAACGTGCCCGTCGTGACCCTGGTCGACGTGCCCGGCTTCCTGCCCGGCGTCGAGCAGGAGCGCGGCGGCATCATCCGCCACGGCGCCAAGCTGCTGTTCGCCTACGCCTCGTGCACGACGCCCAAGCTGACCGTGATCCTGCGCAAGGCCTACGGCGGCTCGTATCTGGCGATGTGCAGCCAGGAAATGGGCGCCGACGTCGTCTACGCCTGGCCCAACGCCGAGATCGCGGTGATGGGCGCGCAGGGCGCGGTCAACCTGCTGTACCGCAAGGAACTCGGCGAGGCCGAGGACCGCGCCGCGCGCGCCGCCGAGCTGATCGCCGGCTACCGCGCCGAGTTCGCCTCGCCCTATCTGTCGGCCGCACGCGGCTACATCACCGACGTCATCGCGCCGTCGGAAACGCGCGCGCAGCTGGCGCTGTCGCTGCGCAAGATCCTCAACAAGCGCGAGCTGCGGCCCGCGAAGAAGCACGGCAACGTGCCGCTCTAAGACGCCGTCGGAGAACGTCCCATGGAACGAAAACTGCGCATCACCGTCGACGGCAAGGCCTACGTCGTGACGGTCGAGGAACTCGACGCGGTGGCGTCGCCGGCACTGCCGCTGCCCGGCGTCGCGCTCGGCACGGCCGCCCCGGCGGTGGCCTCGGCGCCGCCGCCGGCGGCCGTCGCCGTGGCCCAGGGCGACGTCGTCGCGCCGCTGGGCGGCACGGTGCAGCAGGTGCTGGTCAGCGTCGGCCAGCAGGTCGCCGAAGGCGAGAAGCTGGCGGTGCTGGAAGCGATGAAGATGAACACGCAGATCACCGCGCCGCGTGCCGGCAAGGTGCTGCGCCTGGACGTGCGCGCCGGCCAGGTCGTCGAGACCGGCCAGCCGCTGCTGGCCATCGGCTGACGGCGCGCCGCGATGAACACCCCCACGCCCCGCCCCACCGCCGGAGGGCTGCGCCGTGTTTGAGCAACTCGGCCCCTTCTTCCAGGCGCTGCTGGCGCAGACGGGTGCGGTGCACCTGAGCTGGGGCAACGTCGTGATGATCATCGTCGGCGCGACGATGGTCTATCTGGCGATCGCCAAACACTACGAGCCGCTGCTGCTGGTCGGCATCGGCTTCTCGTGCATCGTCGCCAACGTTCCCGGGCCGCCCGACGACGTGCCAGGCGGCCAGGCGATCAGCGCCCTGCTCTACGTCGTCAAGGAAGGCGGGCTGTTCCACTACGCCTACGAGGGCGTGGCCAAGCTGATCATCCCGCCGCTGATCTTCCTGGGCGTCGGCGCGATGACCGACTTCGGGCCGATGATCGCCAACCCGCGCCTCGTGATCCTGGGCGCCGGCGCGCACCTGGGCATCTTCGTCGCGCTGATCCTGGCCAAGCTCTGCGGCTTCACGCTCGCCGAAGCCGGCGCGATCGGCATCATCGGCGGCGCCGACGGGCCGATGGCGATCTTCGTGACGATGAAGCTGGCGCCGCACCTGCTGGGGCCGATCTCGGTGGCGGCGTACTCGTACATGGCGCTGATGCCGCTGATCCAGCCGCCGGTGATGCGGCTGCTGACGACCAAGGCCGAACGCCAGATCACGATGAAGCAGCTGCGCACCGTGGGCAAGGCCGAGAAGATCGCCTTCCCCATCGTCATCGCCGTCGTCGTCAACCTGTTCTTCCCGCCGGTGGCGCCGCTGATCACGATGCTGATGCTGGGCAACCTGCTCAAGGAGTGCGGCGTCACCGAGCGCCTGGCCAAGACCGCCGCCGGCGGGCTGATGAACGTCATCGTGCTGGTGCTGACGGTGGCCATCGGCTCGACGATGGCGGCCGACAAGTTCCTGAACTGGAACACGCTGCTGATCGTGCTGCTGGGGCTGGTGGCCTTCGTCTTCGGCACCGCCTCGGGCGTCATCACCGCCAAGGTGATGAACCTGTTCCTGAAGGACAAGATCAACCCGCTGATCGGCTCGGCCGGCATCGCTTCGGTGCCGATCGCAGCGCGCGTCTCGCACATCGTCGCGAACCAGGAGAACCCGAAGAACTTCCTGATCTACCACGCGATGGGGCCCAACCTCGCCGGCGTCTTCGGCACCGCGATCTCGGGCGGCATCCTGCTGGCGCTGCTGGGCGCGGGCTGAAGGGGGAACACACGATGGCCGCGATCATTCCCGACACAGTCCAGGGCGCGCTGATCCTCAGCGTCATCGACTTCGTCGGCAGTTTCGTCATCATTTCCGGCATCGGCTTCGTGCTCGCCGGTTTCCCGCTGATCAGCCGCATCGCGCGCCGCTTCGAGAAGCCGGCAGCAGCAGCCGCGCCCAGCGCGGCGCCGGCACAGGCCCCCGACGAAGACGAGCAGCTCGTCGCCGTGATCGCGGCGGCGGCGCACGTCGCGCTCGGCCAGCCGGTGCGCATCGTGCGCATCGAACCCGCCTACGGCGGCGAGGTCTGGAGCACCGAAGGCCGGCTGGCGCACCACGCTTCGCACGTGCCCGGCCGCGGCCGCAGCTGAAGGCGCACGGAGGAACGGCGTTTGCCGGCTCCTTCGGGCACGCCCGGCATCCCGCCGGCGGCAGGCTGAAGGAGATCCAGATGGCCCAGCAACAAGGTGGACAGCAAGGCGGTCAACAAGGCGGCCAGGGCAACCCGGCGCCGGAGCGCGACCGTCAGCAGGACCAGGAACAGAACCGCGGTTCGCAGCAAGGCGGGCAGAACCCCGGCCAGAAGCAGCCCCCGGGCCAGAACCAGGGTGGCCAGAACCAGGGCGGCGGCAGCCAGCAGCGCTGATTGCTCCCGCAGGGGCCGGCCAGCGCCGGCCCCGGCCGTGCCCGGCGCGTTTCAGAGCTCGGGCCGGCCCCACATCCACAGCGCGACGATGGCCATCGTCCCGGGCACCAGCACCTTGGACCAGATCGGCATCGGCGTCGCGAACACGATGACGAGCGCACTCGCCGTCATCATCAGCGTCGCCGCCCACTTGGCCCGGCGCGGGATCACGCCGCCTTCGCGCCAGCGCCGGATGCCCGGGCCGTAGCGCGGGTGCGCGAGCAGCCAGCGCTCCAGCGCCGGCCAGCCGTGGCCGCCGGCCCAGGCCGCGACCAGCAGGAAAGGCACCGTCGGCAGCCCCGGCAGCACGACACCGATGGCGGCCAGCACCAGGCTGGCCAGCGCCAGCGCGCGCCACAGCAGCAGGACAAGAGGACGGGGCAGCATGCGCCGCATTGTCGCGTGGGGCCGCGCGCGCCCGGCCGCGACAATCCGGGCCGTCCGCCACCACCAGACCCGCCACGATGAACACCGCCCTGCCCGCCGTCCCGCCCCCCGGAGCCGGCCGATGAACGCCTGGATGATGCTGGCCGGCGCCATCGGCGCCGAACTCGCGGCGACGACCGCGCTCAAGCTGTCCGCCGGCTTCACGCGGCTGGCACCGTCGGCGGTGGTCGTCGTCGGTTACGGCCTGTCGTTCTGGCTGCTGGGTCAGGTGCTGAAGACGATGGAGGTCGGCATCGTCTACGCGATCTGGAGCGGTGCCGGCCTGGCGGTGATCGCGCTGATCGGCATCGTCTTCCTCGGCGAGTCGGTCAGCGCCGTCAAGCTCGCCGGGCTGGCCGCGGTGCTGCTGGGCGTGGTGCTGCTGAACCTGGCCGACCGCCTGGCCTAGGCTCAGCCCGCCGCCAGCACCGCGGCGCGCAGCGCCCGGATTTCCCCGGGCCCCGTGCGGCAGCATCCGCCGATCAGGCGCGCACCGCCGCGCTGCCAGCGCAGGGCCTGGGCGGCGAAGTCCTCGGCGTCGCGCACGCCATGCCAGCACTTGGCAACGCCGTCCCACTGCTCGCCCGAGTTCGGGTAGACGACGATGGGCAGCCGCGTGCGCGCCTGCGCCGCCGCCACCAGCGCCGGCACGTGCTGCGGCGCGGTGCAGTTCAGCCCGACCGCGGCGACGCCCGGCAGGCCGTCGAGCGCGGCGACGCAGTCGGCGAACCGTTCGCCCTGGCTGACGTGTTCGCCGTCGCGGCAGGAAAAGCTGATCCAGGCCGGCAGCGCCAGCGCCGGCAGCAGCGAGGCGATCGCCAGCGCTTCGTCCAGCCCGGGCAGGGTCTCGCAGGCCAGCAGGTCGGCGCCGCTGGCGGCCAGCACCTCCAGCCGCGGGCGGTGGAAGGCGGCGAGCTGGGCGCGCGTGACGCCGGGATAACCGCGGTACTCGCTGCCGTCGGCCAGCATCGCGCCATAAGGCCCGACCGAAGCCGCCACCAGCGGCCGGTGGCGCCCGACGCGGTTCGCCGGCTCGGCCCAGAAGGCGTCGCGCGCCTCGGCAGCCAGCTGCACCGACAACCGCATCAGCGCCGCCGCTTCGTCGAAGCCGATGCCGCGGCGCGCAAAACCTTCGAAGCTGGCCTGGTAGCTGGCCGTGGTCGCGACGTCGGCGCCGGCGCGGAAGTAGTCGAGATGGACCTCGCGGATCAGTTCGGGGCGCTCGATCAGCAGCCGCGCCGACCACAGCGGGTCCTTCAGGTCGGCGCCGCGGCTTTCCAGTTCGGTGGCGAGCGCGCCGTCGAGGATGACGAGGCCTTGTTCGGCAAGCAGGGACGGGAGTGTGGAGTTCATGCGTCGGACGGCCGGATGGGCCGACGAGCTTAACGCGGCTCGTCGGCCAGCGCGGCGGCGAGCAGGTCCAGCGCCTGCAGCCAGTCGGCCTCGGCGACAGTCAGCGGCGGTGCCAGCACCAGCACCGAGCCCTGGCCGATCTTGAACGACAGGCCCTGGGCCAGGCAGCGGTAGAGCAGCGCCTCGGCACGTTCGGCCGCGGCCACGCCGCCGGCGTCCTGCAGCTCGATGCCGATCAGCGCGCCGATGCCCCGCACCTCGGCCACCCAGGGCAGCGCGGCGCAGGCCGGCCGCAGCCGCGCCAGCGCCTGCTCGCCCAGGCGCCGGCTGCGTTCCAGCAGCCCGTCCTCGGCGATCACGTCCAGCACCGCCAGCCCGGCGGCGCAGGCCAGCGGGTTCTTCTCGTGTGTGTAGTGGCCCAGCGAGACCTGGCCGGCGATGTCCAGCCGCGCGTGTGCGATCAGCGCCGCCAGCGGCATCACGCCGCCGCCCAGGCCTTTGCCGACGACGATCATGTCGGGCTCGACGCCGTAGTGCTCGATCGCGAACATCCGCCCGGTGCGGCCGAGCGCGATCGGGATCTCGTCGACGATCAGCAGCGCGCCGTGGCGGTCGCAGGCGGCGCGCAGCCGGCGGTAGTAGTCGGGCGGCGGCACCTGGACGTCGGTCGAACGCACGGTCTCGACGACGACCGCGGCGACGTCGCCTTCCTTGCGCAGCACGTACTCCACGTGGTCGGCGCAGCGCAGCGCGCAGCGGCCGCCGCAGCCGAAGCTGCAGTCGCGCGGTTCGTAGGGCGGCACGTGTTCGGTGCCCGGCAGCAGCGGGCCGATGCCGCGCCGGAACGCCGCCTCGCCGCCGAGCGAGATCGCGTCGAGCGAGGCGCCGTGGAAGGCGTCCCACATCGACACCGTCTTGAAGCGCCCGGTGGCCAGCCGGGCGAGCTTGATCGCCATGCCGACGGCACTGGTGCCGCCGGGCGCGAACAGCAGCTTGGCCTGCTCGATCGGCGCCGCCTCGCACAGGCGGCGCGCGAGTTCGACCGCCGGCCGGTTGGTGTAGCGCCGCGGGCTGAAAGCCAGCTGCTGCATCTGCTGCTGCAGCGCCTGCAGCACACGCGGGTGGCCGTGGCCGAGCTGGTGCACGCTGTTGCCGTGCAGGTCGAGGAAACGCCGGCCGGACAGGTCGGTGAGCCAGGCGCCCTCGGCCGCCTCGAGCGCGTTCAGGCAGGGTGTCGACAGCGCCTGGTGGAAGAACCAGCGGGCGTCCTCGGCCAGCAGCGCACGCGTCGCCTCGTCCTGCGCCGCCGCCCAGGCGCGGCGGCGTGCGCCGTGGTTGACGTCGCCTTCGCTGCGGTCGACCGGCGGCGCCGTCATCGTGCCGCCAGCTCGCCGTCGGCCAGCATGCGCGCGCGCCCGCCCTCGGCGTGGCGGAACAGCGCCTCGGCGCAGCCGGCGGCGTCGCCCGCGGCCAGGTGTTCGACGATGGCCGCGTGCTCCTCGGCGAAGTGCGGGATCGCCCGCGGCGCCAGCAGGTTGCGGCGCCGGAACAGCGCCAAGAGCCGCGTGGTGCGGCGGTAGGTCTCGAGCAGCGCGGCGTTGCCGGCGAGCACGACCAGGCGCTCGTGGAACGCGAGGTTCAACTCGTGGAAGCGGTCGACCTCGGCCTCGCCGACCGAACGCATCGCCGCGGTCAGCGCGCGCAGTTCGGCCAGTTGCTCGGCACCGATGCGCGTGGCCAGCAGGCGGCCGGCGGCGGCGTCCAGGCCGGCGCGCAGTTCGTAGAGCTCGGCGGCTTCGGCCAGCGGGATCTCGCGCACGAAAGCGCCGCGGTTCTTCTCCTGGCGCACCAGGCCGCCTTCTTCGAGCAGGCGCAGCGCCTCGCGCAGCGGCCCGCGCGACACGCCCAGGCGCTGCGCCAGCAGCGCTTCGTTCAGGCGCGCGCCGGGGCCCAGTTCGCCGGACAGGATCAGCGCCTCGACGGCCTCGGCGGCCAGGCGCGCGAGCGAGGTGCTCTGCATCAGGGCGAGCGCGGCTTCGCGGCTGGCGAGGGCGGACGGCATGGACATCGGCGGGCGGCGACGAGGGAGACGGGCGCGCATCGTAGGAAGCCGCCCGCGCTTTCGTCAACAGCAGATTGTCGGCTGTCGATTGTCAACAAACCGACACCAAGCCTGCATATGGTCAGCGGCTGTCTCTTGCGCCGGCCACGGCGCTTGCCGCCAACCCGGTTTCTGCCATCCCACGGAGTCAGCCCGATGACGCATCTGCCCCTCGCCCCGACCCTGGCCGCGCTGCTCGCGCTGGCCGCCGCGCTGCCGGCCCACGCCGAGAAGACGGTGCTCAACGTCTACACCGCGCTCGAGATCGACCAGCTGAAGGCCTACCAGGAGTCCTTCAACAAGTCCTACCCCGACATCGAGATCAAGTGGACGCGCGACTCCACCGGCATCGTCACCGCCAAGCTGCTGGCCGAGAAGGCCAAGCCGGTGGCCGACGTCGTGATGGGCGTGGCGGCGTCGAGCATGGTCGTGTTCGACCGCGAGGGCATGCTGCAGCCGTATGCGCCGGCCAACCTGAAGGCGATCCAGCCGCGGTTCCGCGCCGCCGGTGCCGCGCCCGCCTGGGTCGGCATGGACGTCTGGGGCGCGGCCATCTGCTACAACGTCGCCGAGGCCCAGAAGCTGGGCCTGCCGCGCATCGAGAGCTGGAAGGACCTGCTCAAGCCCGAGTTCAAGGGCAAGGTCGTGATGCCCAACCCGAACTCCTCGGGCACCGGGTTCCTCGACGTCAGCGCCTGGCTGCAGATCTTCGGCGAACAGGGCGGCTGGCAGTTCATGGACAAGCTGCACGACAACGTCGCCGTCTACACGCACTCGGGCTCCAAGCCCTGCGTGCTCGCCGGCAACGGCGAGTTCCCGGTCGGCATCTCCTTCGAATACCGCGCCAACGCGGTGCGCAGCAAGGGCGCGCCGATCGACGTCATCTTCCCCAAGGAAGGCCTGGGCTGGGACCTGGAGGCGATCGCGATCGTCAAGGGCACGCCGCGGCTGGACGCGGCCCAGAAGCTGGCCGACTGGGCGAGCACGCGTGAAGCCAACGAGCTGTACGCGAAGAACTTCGCGATCACCGCGATCCCCGGCATCAGCACGCGGCTGAAGTACGTGCCGACCGACTACGAGCAGCGCCTGGTGAAGAACGACTTCAGCTGGATGGCGAAGAACCGCGACACCATCCTCGCCGAGTGGCAGAAGCGCTACGCCGCCAAGTCCGAGCCGAAGAAGTAAGAGCCCCGCGGCGATGGCCCACCTGGAAGTCCACGCGCTGGGCAAACGTTTCGGCCGCTTCGTCGCGCTCGAGGGCGTGGACCTGGCAGTCGAACGCGGCGAGTTCGTCGTCCTGCTGGGGCCTTCGGGCTGCGGCAAGACGACGCTGCTGCGCCTCATCGCCGGCCTGGAGCGCCAGGACCAGGGCCGCATCGTGCACGCCGGGCGCGACGTCTCGGCGCTGCCGCCGGCCGCACGCGACTACGGCATCGTCTTCCAGTCCTACGCCCTCTTCCCCAACCTGGACGTCGCCGCCAACGTCGGCTACGGGCTGGGCACCGGCCGCGCCGCACGCGCCGCGGTGCAGGCGCGTGTGGCCGAGATGCTGCAGCTGGTCGGCCTGCCCGGCATCGAACACAAATACCCGGCGCAGCTCTCCGGCGGCCAGCAGCAGCGTGTCGCGCTGGCACGTGCGCTGGCGACGCGGCCCGACCTGCTGCTGCTGGACGAGCCGCTGTCGGCGCTGGACGCGATCGAACGGGTGCGCCTGCGCGGCGAGATCCGCGCGCTGCAGCAGCGCCTGGGCGTGACGACGCTGATGGTCACGCACGACCAGGAAGAAGCGCTGGCGATGGCCGACCGCGTCGTCGTGATGCGCGCCGGGCGGCTGCAGCAGATCGGCACGCCCGAGCAGATCTACCGCCAGCCGCACAACGCTTTCGTCGCCGACTTCATCGGCCGCAGCAACCTGGTCGAAGCCACCGCCGACGACGACGGCCGCCTGCTGTTTGCCGGCAGCACGCTGCGCAGCGACGCGCTGCTGCAGCCCGGGCAGCGCTACCGCTTCAGCGTGCGGCCCGAGGACATCCGCCTGCTCGACACGCTGGACACGGCCGAGAACAGCTTCTGGTCGCGTGTGCAGCACTGCGAGTTCCTGGGCCCGGTGTCGCTGGTGACGCTGGAGCCCGAAGGCGCGCCGCCGCTGGTGGCGCAGTTCTCGGCCAACTACCTGGGCGCACGCACGCTGGCGCCGGGCGCGACGCTGCGCATCGCCATTCCCGCCGAACGCCTGCTGCCGATGCCGGAGGCGGCGTGAGCGTCGCGGCGACCCCGCTGGCCGCCGCCCCGCCGCGGCCGCGCCTGGGCGCCGGCACCGGCGCCAAGCTGCTGCTGCTGGGCGCCACGCTGCTGCTAGCGCTCTTCCTGCTGGCGCCGCTGGCGGCGCTGCTGGGCCAGAGCCTGGTCGACGAGAGCGGCCACTGGAGCCTGCAGCGTTTCCGCGAGTTCGCGGCGACACCGGGTGTCGCCACCGCCGCCTGGAACACGCTGTGGATCGCGCTGCTGGTGACGGCGATCACGGTGCCGCTGGCCTTCGTCTACGCCTACGCCATCCAGCGCAGCACGCTGCCGCTGAAACCGCTGTGGCGCGTGCTCGGCCTCGCGCCGCTGCTCGGGCCCTCGCTGGTCGGTGCGATCGGCATCATCCAGTGGTTCGGCACCCAGGGCGTGCTCAAGAGCTGGCTGGCCGGCGGCACGATCTACGGCGCGCCGGGCATCGTGCTGGCGACCGTCTTCGCCGCCTTCCCGCACGCGCTGATGATCCTGGTCGTCGCGCTCGCACACGCCGACGCACGCCTGTACGAAGCCGCCGACGCGCTGGGCGCCTCGCGCTGGCGGCGGTTCTGCACCGTCACGCTGCCGGCGGCGCGTTACGGCCTGGTCAGCGCCGCGCTCGTCGTCTTCGCCTACTCGGTCAGCGAGTTCGGCATTCCCAAGGTCGTCGGCGGCAACTTCCCGGTGCTGGCGGTCGAGATCTACGTCCAGGCCGTCGGCCTGCACAACTTCGGCCGCGGCGCGGTCGTCGCCCTGCTGCTGCTGGCGCCGGTGCTGCTGGCTTTCACGGTCGACCGCCAGGTGCAGCGCCGCCAGCAGGCCAGCCTGACGGCGCGTGCCGTGCCTTACAGCGCGCGCGCCGACCGGCGCCGCGACGGCGCGCTGCTGCTCTTCGTCGTGCTCGTCGGCGGCGCGCTGGTCGCGGTGCTGGGCATGGCGCTGTGGTCCTCGTTCATCAGCTTCTGGCCCTACAACCTGGAGCCGACGCTGCGCCACTACACCTACGGCCTGGCCGAGGCCGGTGTCGGCAGCGCCTGGTTCAACAGCCTGCGGCTGGCCGCGGCGACGGCGCTGCTGGGCACGCCCTTCGTCTTCGTCACCGCCTGGCTGATCGACAAGACCGCCGCGCGCGACACGCGCCTGGCCGCCGTGGTGCAGGCGCTGGCTTCGCTGCCGATGGGCGTGCCCGGGCTGGTGCTGGGCATAGGCTGCATCCTGTTCTTCAACCACCCCGACAACCCGCTGGGCTGGCTCTACAAGAGCTTCGCGCTGCTGGTCGCGGTGACCGTGGTGCACTACTACAGCGCCTGCCACCTGACGGCGCTGACCGCGCTGAAGAGCCTGGACCGCGAGTTCGAAGCGGTGTCGGCATCGCTCAAGGTCTCGCCGCTGCAGACCCTGCGCCGCGTGACGCTGCCGGTGTGCCTGCCGGCGGTGATGGAGATCGCGCGCTACCTGTTCATCAACGCGATGACGACGGTCTCGGCGCTGGTGTTCCTGTATTCGCCGGACACGCTGCCGGCGTCGGTATCCATTCTCAACCTCGACGAGGCCGGCGACCTCGGGCCGACCGCGGCGATGGCGACCCTGGTGGTCGCGACGACCGCGGCCTACAGCGGCCTGCATGTGCTCGCCGAGCGCCTGCTGCGCCGCCGCCAGGCCTGGCGCCTGGCCTCGCGCTGACCTGCGAAAGCCCACGATGCCCCTGATCGACCGAGACCCGCTGCTGCTGACCCCCGGCCCGCTGTCCACCTCGCTGCGCACCAAGCAGGCGATGCTGCACGACTGGGGCTCGTGGGACGCAGGCTTCAACGCCGTCACCGCCGAGGTCTGCCGCCAGCTGGTCGAGGTCGTGCACGGCGACGGCAGCCACGTCTGCGTGCCGCTGCAGGGCAGCGGCAGCTTCGCCGTCGAGGCCGCGCTGGGCACCCTGCTGCCGCCGGGCGGCAAGGTGCTGGTGCCGAATCACGGCGCCTATTGCGCCCGCATCCTGAAGATCCTGGCGACGATGGGCCGGCAGGCGGTCGAACTCGCGCTCGCCGAGGACGCGGCGATGGACCCGGCGGCGATAGACGCCGCACTCGCCGCCGACCCGGCGATCAGCCACGTCGCCGTCGTGCACTGCGAGACCGGCACCGGCATCCTGAACCCGCTGGCCGACATCGCCGCCGTCGTCGCGGCCCGTGGGCGCCGGCTGATCGTCGACGCGATGAGCTCCTTCGGCGCGGTCGAGATCGACGCGCGCACGACGCCCTTCGACGCCGTCGTCGCGGCCTCCGGCAAGTGCCTGGAAGGGGTGCCCGGCATGGGTTTCGCCATCGTGCGGCGCGAGGCGCTCGAGGCTTGCGCCGGCCGCAGCCACTCGCTGGCGCTGGACCTGCACGACCAGTGGCAGTACCTGCAGCGCACGACGCAGTGGCGCTTCACGCCGCCGACTCACGTCGTCGCCGCGCTCGACGAGGCGCTGCGCCAGTTCCAGGAAGAAGGCGGTGTCGCCGCACGCGGCGCACGTTACGCCGCGAACCGCGACCGGCTGGTGCAGGGCATGGCCACGCTCGGCCTGGCGCCGCTGCTGCGGCCCGAGCTGCAGTCGCCGGTGATCGTCACCTTCCACGCGCCGGCGCACCCGGCCTGGGACTTCGGCGCCTTCTACCGCGGCGTGCGCGAGCGCGGTTTCATCCTCTACCCGGGCAAGCTGACACGCATCGAGACCTTCCGCGTCGGCTGCATCGGCGCGCTCGCGCTGCACGACATCGACGCCGTCGTCGACGCCGTCGCACGCACGCTGCGTGCGCTCGGCCTGCCCACCCACGCCTGAACCAAACCACGCCATGGGACAACAACTCGAAGCCGTGATCCTCGACTGGGCCGGCACCGTCGTCGACTTCGGCTCGTTCGCGCCGACGCAGATCTTCGTCGACGCCTTTAAGACCGCCTACGACTTCGAGCTCACGCTGGCCGAGGCGCGCCGGCCGATGGGGCTGGGCAAGTGGCAGCACATCGAGGCGCTGGGCCGCGACCCCGAGGTCGGCGCCCGCTGGCAGGCGCAGTTCGGCCGCACGATGTCGCACGAGGACGTCGACGCGCTCTACCACCGCTTCGTGCCGCTGCAGGTCGAACGGGTGGGCCAGCACGGCGAGCTGATCCCCGGCGCGCTGGCCACGCTGCAGACGCTGCGTGCGCGCGGCCTGAAGATCGGCAGCACCACCGGCTATCCGCGCGCGGTGATGCACCGGCTGATGGAGGTGGCCGCCGCCCAGGGCTACGTGCCCGACTGCACGGTCTGCGCCGACGACCTGCCGGCCGGCGCGCGCCCGGGGCCGTGGATGGCGCTGGACAACGTGCAGCAGCTGGCGATCGGCGCGGTCGCGCACTGCGTCAAGGTCGACGACACGCTGCCCGGCCTGCACGAAGGCCGCAACGCCGGCATGTGGACCGTGGGGCTGGCGCTGTCGGGCAGCCCCTGCGGCTGGACGCTGGACGAATACCTCGCCGCCGGCGAACTGGAGCGCGACGCGGTGCGGCAACGTGTCGCCGCGGAGTTCGCGCCGGCACGGCCGCACTACGTTGTCGACACCGTCGCCGCGCTGCCGGCGGTGCTCGAAGACATCGAGGCGCGCCTGGCCGCCGGCGACCGGCCCTAGGCCAGCGCCGCCAGCCGCTCGGCGAGGAAGTCGCGCAGCCGTTGCACCGCAGGGCGCAGCACGCTGCGGTCGGCGCAGGCCAGGAACAGCGGCGCCGGCTCGCCCTGCCAGTCCTCGCACAACGCGAGCAGGCTGCCGCGGCGCAGGTCGTCGGCGACGTCCAGCCGCGACTTGTAGGCCACGCCTTCGCCGAGCAGCGCCAGGCGCCGCACCGCGTCGCCGTCGTCGCAGCGCAGCGCCGCAGCGACGGCGACCACCTGCGCCTGGCCTTCGCGTTCGAAACGCCAGTGTTCGTGCGGCCGGTCGGCCAGGCGAAAGCTGATGCAGCGGTGCTGCGCCAGCTCGGCCGGATGCGCCGGCCGGCCGTGGCGCGCCAGATAGGCCGGCGAGGCGCAGAGCACGCGCCGGTTGCCTGGTGCCAGCGCCAGCGCGACGAGCTGGCTGTCGCTGGGCTCACCGTAGCGCAGCGCGACGTCGACCGCCTCGCGGTACAGGCCGGCGATGCGGTCGGTCAGCTGCAGTTCGAACTCGACACCCGGATGGCGCTCGCGGAACACGTGCAGCCAGCCGAGCACGACGTTGCGCCCCAGGTCCGACGGCATCGACAGCCGGATGCGCCCGGCCAGCGCCTCGCGCCCGGCGGCCAGGCGTTCGCGTGCCTGCACGATCAGGCCCAGGCCCTGCTCGCAGGCGTCGAGGAAGACCAGGCCCTCGGGTG
Organism: Rubrivivax gelatinosus; assembly: GCF_016583785.1. GTDB lineage: Bacteria > Pseudomonadota > Gammaproteobacteria > Burkholderiales > Burkholderiaceae_C > Rubrivivax > Rubrivivax gelatinosus_B. The sequence continues at coordinate 23,009 of NZ_NRRU01000072.1, forward strand.
TCGGCCGCAGGCTGCGGGTCGAGCGCACGAAGAGGCGAAAACCCAGCGCCGCCTCCAGGCGTTTGAGCGCCGCGCTCGCCGCCTGCGGGCTCAGGCCCAGCTCACGCGCCGCCGCCGACAGGCTGGGGGCGCGTGCCGCGCGCACGAAGAACTGCAGATCGCCCGGGGCGATCGCCTTCAAACTGTCGTTGTAGCTGCTGCCCACGCTGCCCTTCGGTCCATGCGCCCGTTCGTGTGGAAGATCGAAGTCGATTTTCCATCCGCACAGGAGAGCGCCTGAAAACCATCGGCTCCAGCCAGGCCGGACTGCCGATCGAGGACCTCGACGCCGGCACCCGGGCGACGACTCGGGGCCGGCACGTCGGCGCGATCGCGGCCACGACCCTGCGCCGCGCGCACGCGCTGGTGGAAAGTGGCCGCGCCCGCGGCAAGGCGGTGCTGGCCGGGTTCTGAGGCTTCAGGCCGCGGCCGGCACGCGCAGGTCCTGCATCAGCTCGAGCAGGCGCTGCGACTGGTCGCGCAGGCTGGCCGCGGCGCGTGCCGCCTGCTCGACCATCGCGGCGTTCTGCTGCACGTCGCGGTCCATCGCCGAGACGGCGGTCACGACCTCGGCGACGCCGCTGCTCTGCTCGACGCTGGCGTCGCTGATGCCGCAGACCAGCGCACTCAGCCGCGCCATGGCCTCGACGACCTGGGCGATCGTCGCACCGGCCTCGCCGACCAGCGCCTGGCCGCGGTCGATGCGCTCGTGGCTGGTGACGATCAGCTGCTTGATCTCCTGGGCCGCGGTGCTGCTGCGCTGCGCCAGCGCACGCACCTCGGCGGCGACGACGGCGAAGCCGCGGCCCGACTCGCCGGCGCGCGCCGCCTCGACCGCGGCGTTCAGCGCCAGGATGTTGGTCTGGAAGGCGATGCCGTCGATGACGCCGATGATGTCGTTGACACGGCGCGAGGCGTCGCCGATCTCGTCCATGGTCTGCACCACGCCCTGCATCGTGCTGCCGCCGCGGCCGACGAGCGCCGACGCCTCGGTGGCCAGGTCGCGCGCGGCCCCGGACTGGTTCTGGTTGTCGCGCACCCGCTCGTCGAGCCGGCCCATGGTTGCGCTGGCCTGAAGGATGGCGCCGGCCTGGGCTTCGGTGCGGCGCGCGAGGTCGCTGTTGCCGCCGGCGATCTGCTGGCTGGCGACGGCCACCTGCTCGGCACCGGCACGCACCGCCAGCACGCGGTGCGCCAGGCTCTCGACCATCTCGTGCAGGTGCTGGCCGAGCTGGCTCAGCTCGTTGCGGCCCGGGAAACGTTCGCGCGCGGCGAGGTCACCGTCGGCGACACGCTGCGCCAGGTGCACGGCGCGGTCCAGCGGCCCGACGATGGAGCGCACGATCGCCAGCGCCAGCGCCAGGACCAGGACCAGCGCCGACAGGCCGATGGCCCAGGCGGCCCAGCCGACCTGGCGCACGGTGCGGTCGAAACGCGCGATGTCGGCATTGGCGCGTTCGGTGCCGATGTTCACGGTTTCCAGCACGCCGGCCTGGTGCTGCAGGAACTGGGCGTCGATCGCCTCCAGCCGCGGGCGCGCCGCCGCCAGGCCATCGCTTTCCATCAATCGCAGCGCTTCGTCCAGGCGCTCGATGAGCTTGAGACCCTGGACGTGCTGCGTGCCGAGCAGGCTGTCCTTCAGCGGCGACGGCGGCAGCTCCTGCCAGACCTTGACGCGCGCGTCGTAGTCGCGGCGCTGGGCGTCGAACTGCGCGCGCGCCTGGGCCACCGGCAAGCTGCCTTCGAGTGCACGCGACATCGTCAGCCGCGCATCGACCAGGTACAGCGGCGGCGGCAGGATGTCGGCGACGATGTCCTTGGATTCGAACACCGTGTGGCTGTTGGCGCTCAGGAAGCGGTCGGTCCACAGCAGCAGCGCGCCGAGCACCACGACCGCACCCAGCGCGACGCAGGCCAGCAGCGACAGGCGGCCACGGATCGAAAGGTCGTGAAGTGACGGCATGGGCAATCCGGTTCGAAGTCGGAGACGGGCGCGTCGGCGCGGCTCCGGCGCCACGGACGCGACGCCGCCATGATTTTAGGAATTCGCAACTCGATCAGATCTGTCATTTATGCGGGATAACACACGGTCTGGGCGGCGCCATCAGGGCGCCAGGCTGAAGCCGGTGCTCTGGCGCGCCCGCAGCGCCGGCCAGCCCCGCAGGCGCGTTCAGCGCTCGCCAGGCCGCGGCACCGAAGCCGCCGGGTCGGCAAAACGCGGGTCGTGCAGGAAAGCCTCGTCGGTCAGCGTCTTCAGGAAAGCGACCAGGTCGGCCTGCTCGCGCGGCGACAGCCGGATGCTGCCGATCAGCTCGCTCTTGTACGGGTTGCGCCGGCCGTCGCCGGCCAGCGGCCCGCTGCGCGTGAGCCGACCGCCAGCGGCGTAGGTGCGCACCACCTCGGCCAGCGTCTTCAGGCTGCCGTCGTGCAGGTAGGGCGCGGTGACGGCGACGTTGCGCAGGCTGGGTGCACGGAAGGCGCCCATGTCCTCGGGCCGGCCGCTGATCTCGTAGACGCCGCGGTTGCCCAGCGGGTAGGCGCCGCGGCCGTCCAGGTCGTACTGGCCGGTGTTGTGGAAGGGCGTGGCCGCCTCGCGGCTGCGCACGTGCACCGTCTGGTCGTTGAAGTTGAAGCCCGAGTGGCAATGAAAACACTCGGCCTTCTCGCCGAAGAACAGGTCGCGGCCGCGGCGCTCGGCCACCGTCAGCCGCAGTTCGCCGCGCTGGGCGCGGTCGTAGCGCGAGTCCAGGCTGATCAGCGTGCGCTGGAAAGCCGCCAGCGCACGGCCGACGTTGGCGAAGTTCAGCGGTGCCGCTTCGCCGGGGAAGGCGGCGGCAAAACGCGCCACCGCCGCCGGGTCGGCGCGCAGCCGGCCGAGGATGGCCTCGCGGTTGCCGTCGTCCACGCCCATCTCCACCGGGTCGGTGCCGAAGATCGGCACCAGCACCTGGCGCTCCAGCGTCGTCAGCGCCGGGTTCGCCCAGGTGTAGGTGCTGTGCCAGGCGACGTTGGCCAGCTGCTGGGCGTTGCGCCCGGTCTTCTCGCCGGTGGCGCCGACGGCCAGCGCGCGGCCGTCGGTGAAGGCGCGGCGCTGCTCGTGACAGCCGGCGCAGGCCAGCGTGCCGTTGACCGACAGCCGCCGGTCGTAGAACAGGTGGCGGCCGAGTTCGACCTTGGCCGCCGACATCGGGTTGTCGGCCGGCACCCGCGGCGCCGGCACGTCGGGCGGCAGGCGCCAGACCCAGGGCGCCTCGGTCTGCGCCTGCACCGCCGCCGCCGCCAGCAGCAGCGCCGGGAGCAGCCGCTTCATCGTGCCACCCCGCGGAACACGCGCTGCACCGGCGCGGCCGCACCGGGCCGCGGCGCCAGGCCGAAGGCGGCGAACAGCGCCGGGCACTCGGGGTCGTCGGGTGCACTCATGCAGCCGGCCGAGCCGCCGGCGTCGCGGCCCAGGTCGGCGTCGGCGACCAGCGCATCCAGGTTCAGCTCGACCTGCTGCCGCGCCGGGTCGAAACCGTCGAGCCGCACCGTGACGAGGTTGGGCTGGCGGCAGGCGACGCTGCCGGCGAGCACGTCGCCCTGGCAGCCGGTGGAGCCCAGGTGCAAGGTCCAGACCCGCACCGTGTCGCCGGCGCGGCGCACGCCGCCTTCGGGCAGCACTTCGATCTTCACGAACTTGCGCCCGGCCTGCCAGTTCCAGGCCATGGCCTGGCTGTCCAGCGGCGGCGGCGCCAGCTCGGGGTTGGAGTGGTTCAGCACGACGCGCCGCCCCTGCCCGTCCAGCGCCTGCAGCGGCACGCCGACGACGAAGGCCAGGCCCGTGTAGTCGCCCGCCGGCGCGTCGCCGAGCACACGCGTGTGCACGCCGGCCGAGCCGCCGGTGCAGCCGCCGCTGCCGTCTTCGAAGTCGATCAGCGCCACGCCGTGCGCCTGCCAGTCGTCGTCCGCCAGCCGCAGCGGCACGGCGCTGCCGTCGGCCTTCAGCAGCGCAAAACCGTGCAGGTACAGCCGCGCGTCGCGCAGCCGCACCGGCGTCGCCGCGCGCCCCAGCGGGCGCGCTTCGGCGGCGCAGTCGAAGGGCTTGCCGGCGGCCGCGAGCCTGAAGTCGATCGCCACCGGCTCGGCGGCCACGCTGCCGGCCACGGCGGCGAGCAGCGCGAGCAGCGCGAGCAGCGCGATGGGGGTCGGTCGTTTCCCCGCCATCTCAGTACCTCGCCTTCAGGCTGAGCTGCAGGCTGCGCGGCTCGCCGTAGAAGTTGTAGATGTTGGGCGTGCCGACCGAGGCGTAGTACTGGCGGTCGAAGACGTTGCCGACCAGCAGGCTGGCCTGCCAGCGCGGCGAGATCTCGTAGCCGACACGCGCGTTGAGCACCGCCCAGCCGCCGTTGACGACCTCGTCGCGCCAGCCGCGCGAGCTCTGCACCGCGCTTTGCGCCTGCAGCCCCAGCCCGAGCTGCCAGCCCTGCAGCGCGGTGTCGGGCGCGAAGCGGTAGTTGCCCCAGAGTTTGAGCTGGTGCTTGGGCGTGGCGATCGCGTAGACCAGGCCGGTGTTCACCCGGTCCTTCAGGTAGCGCGTCGTCACGTGCGTGTAGCCGGCGCTCAGGTCCAGCCGCGGCAGCGGCCGGCCGCTCAGCTCGGCCTCCCAGCCCTTGCTCTGCACCTTGCCGGCGTTGAGGTAGTAGCTGCTGTCGGCCGGCGAGTCCGGGTCGGCGTAGGCGCGACCGGTGTCGCGGATATCGAAATAGGCCAGGCTGGCGCCGAGACGGCCCTCGAACAGGTCGCCCTTGGCGCCGACTTCGCGCTGGCGGCCGACGCGCGGGTCCAGCGTGCCGCCGTCGAGCTTGGACTGGGTCTGCGGCACGAAGATGTCGGCGACGCTGCCGTACAGCGACCAGCGCGTGTCCAGCTCGTAGACCAGGCCCAGGTTGTAGGAGGGCTCGCCGTTGGCTTCGGCGCCGTCTTTCCAGGCGCGGAGGGCGGACGGTGCGATCGAACGGCTGCGCTGCGCGAAGTCGCTGACGCGCACGCCGGTGACCAGCGTCAGCGTGTCGGCCAGGCTCCAGCGCAGCTGCGCCAGCAAGCCGCGCTGGTGCGTCAGGCTTTCGCTGCCCGAGGTATAGGCGATGTCGGGTTCGGCCAGCGTGTCCAGGTCGCCGAAGACGACGCCGGTCCAGGTGGTGCCACGGCCGGAGACGCCGGAACTGAGGTAACGCTCGGCGTCGAGACCCAGCAGCGCCTCGTGCTTGCGGCCCAAGAGTTCGAATGGGCCGCTGGCGCTGAGGTCGGCGCCTTCCCGCGTGTAGTGGTAGTCGCCGCGGAAGCTGGCGTAGTCCAGCGTACCGGCGACCGGGTCGACGCCGGAATAGGTGTAGGCGTACTTGTAGTACTGGCGCTGCTGGCGCTGGTTCAGCGCGAGCTTGAGTTTCCAGCCACCGGCTAGGCGCTGTTCGATCCAGCCCGCGGTCTCGTCGGTGTGGTAGCTCATGCGCCCCCAGTCGGGCGCGTTGAAGGTGCCAGGCGAGACGTCCAGCAGCGGGTAGTGGCCGCTGGCGTCGGCGACGCTGGATGCCGGCAGGCCCGACCAGGGTGCACGCACGTCGTGGTCCTGGCCGGTCTGCGAGATCGACAGCGTCGTGCCCGGTGCCAGGTCCCACTCCAGCACGCCCATCGCCAGCCACTTGTCGCCGTGGGTGTGGTCGTAGAAGTAGTCGCGGTTCTCGCGCGAGACGACGACGCGGCCGCGCAGCGTCTTCGCGGCGTTGAGCGCGCCGGTGGCGTCGCCGGTGGCGCGCAGCGCGTTCCAGGAGCCGACGCTGAGGTCGGCGCCGAAAGCCGGTTCGGCGAGCGCACGTTTTTTCACCAGGTTGACGACGCCGCCGGGTTCACCGACACCACGCAGCAGCCCGGCCGGGCCGCGCAGCAGCTCGATGCGCTCGTAGATCGCGAGGTCGAACTGGTGCGAGGGCGTGAAGCCGTTGTACGAGGACACGCCGTCGTACATCACGCCCGGCGTGTAGCCGCGCACGTAGTACTGGTTGTTCATCGTGTCGTTGGCGATCACGCTGACGCCGGTGAGCTGCTGCATGGCCTCGGTCATCGTCGCCATGTCCTGGTCGTCCATCTGCTGGCGCGTCAGCACCGAGACCGACTGCGGCGTCTCGCGCGGGGTCAGCGCCTGCTTGCCGAGTTCGATGCGCTCGGCCTTGTAGCCGCTGGCGGCAGGCGCGCTGACGACGATCTCGGGCAGCACGCTGCTGGACGGCCGGGGCTCGGCCTCCTGGGCACAGACGCTGCGCGCGGCCAGCGCCAGCAGCGCGAGGGTGAAGGGGGCGGCAGCTGCCGCACGGAGGTGGTGAGGACGGTCCATCGTGATCGGGGCTCGTGGTCGAGCCGTGGCCGCAGGACGCCCGGCCGCGGCGGGGCGTCACGCGAATGGCGGATGAAGGCGGGCTGCAAACGCAGCCCGGCATGCAGGCCGAGCGGCACCCGGACGCGGCCGATGGCGGCGGTGCGGGGCGCGGATCAGGACAGGGGCGCGCGGGCTGGCGCGGCCGCGGGCGGCGTCGTCAGCCCGCGCGCCCCTGTCCTGATC
>NZ_NRRU01000073.1 GCF_016583785.1 Rubrivivax gelatinosus
CGCCCCGCCCGCCCGCTTCGTGTGTGCCTTTCGACGACGCCGACGAAGCGCGAAAAAAAGTATGGCGGCGGGCACTTAGATGCGGATGCACAGCCCGCAGCGGCGACGGGAAACGACGGCATCCGCACGTCGCTGGGGCCTCGTGCCCTCCCGATCAGCGAGGGCGCGCCGTCTCCAGGCCTCGAAGCGATCCAGGGTGGACCTCGGGAACGACCTAACCGCCCTCACGGCTTCCGTTCGAGGTTCCTAAGTCGTTGATTCTTCGTTGTTTTATTGATTATGTTGGGTGCCTAATCCGACCTAATCGGAAACATAACCTGACGCTAAGTTGTTGTTCTAAAAGGAGTTTTTCTAGGCTGCTGGTGATTGATTGAGGATATAACGATGTTATGAGTATGTTAGTTAAATGTTATATCTCAACAGTATGGGCTAAGTGCTTGTCGTCAAAGCGCTTTCATCCGCTGTGATGCTGGCCGATTAGGGAGGTTATGCCTTTCCCGACCCCCACCCGTACCGCAGAAAACGCCGGCTTCATGGCGTGCCTGGGCCTGTCCGGGTGCTGCGAACGAGCGAAAGGCGCGGCGTGCTCGCACCCACTTGCGAGACCTCGCTACGAGGCCCCTCGGGGGACGCACCTCACCTGGTGATCGCCCGGCGGTGCGCTGAAAGTGGAAAGTCGCCGGCAGACGGCCGCGAAGGCGCCAGCTTTCCGGTGTAGGGCGCTGGTGCGGGGGCGATCGCGCCGTCGATGTCGACGTGCGGCCGGCCCGCTGCAGCTGCCACTGCCCCCGCTCAGCCATGGTCGAGCGCTATGGCGCCTGGGCGCCTCGCCCTGATGGGCGCCGCGCGATGGGGGGATGGTGGGGTCGCCGTCGGCCTCGGACCCGTGCGCTACCCTGGCGGCATGCCCGAGGAAGAGCTGAACCAGTGGCGCTGGTGGATCCAGAGCGAGACGCCACCCGGCCGCATGGTCCGGTCGCGCTGGTTGATGACCGAGGCCGAGGCCGCGAAATACCCTGGCGCCGTGAAGATCGAGGGGACGCTGGAGATCAGGCGGCCGAGCGGCCGCTCCGTCAGTTCGGCGGACTTCATGGCGCCGCCAACCGATGAGAAGTAGTTCAGGCTCAGGCGCGGCGGCGGATCAGCCAGACGCGCGTGCGCGCCTCCAGGAACGGTTGCAGCCCCCCGCAACCACCGAACATCGGTGCCTGGCACCCAACGAAGCCCGCCCAAAGCGGGCTTCGTCGTTTCTGGCGCGCGATTCGTCAGCGCCCAGGGGCTCGGCGCCGAAGCTGAAGTCACCCACGTCCCGCCTCACCCGCACCGGGACCGACTTGGCTGCCGGCACGTGGCTTTGCTGCGCATGCTGCGCCAACGGGATCACCGCGTTGCATTCCGGAAGTAGCCCGCACAGCAGCCGCGCGGCAGTTCGTACCGGGGTCGCACGCAGGCCTGTCACTTCGCGCGAGATGCCGTCGCCAGCGGCGCTGGCCAGCACCAGGCGGTGACCTTCTTCGATGCCGCGCTCGTGCATGTCGTCGGCGTTCATCAGCAGGACCTCGCGGGTGCCGTGGACGCCGCGCAGCCGGTCGTCGTAGCTGAACGGGGCGCTGCGCCTCGTCGGCGACGCCGCCGGGGCGAACCTGCCCTGGGGTTTTGCGCTGACGCTGCTGACCGCCGCCTTCATCGCGCTTGCCGCCTACCTCGGTGGCCGGCTGGTCTACGAGAAGACCGTGGGCGTGCACACCGGGCCGTGACGCAGGCCGGAGGTGGGCGGGCGGCGACATCCGGTGAGAGCCTTCAGGCCGGCTTGGCCAGCACCAGCCAGGTGATCGCCGCCAGCCACAGCAGCGTCCACGCGAGCAGCGCGCGGCCGGCGGCGACGGCGGCGACACCGCTGCGTTCGACCCGCAGCACCAGCAGCCCGGCAAGCGCGTGCCCGAGCACCAGCAGCGCCACCAGTGCCAGCTTGACGACCAGCCAGCCGGCATGCGGGCCCATGAACAGGAACACCGCGGTGCCGGAGCCGATCGCGACCAGCGCCGCGGGTGTCGCCACGCTGGTGAACAGCGCCCGCAGCAGCGGCCGGCGCGGCGGCTCGCCGCGGCTCGCCAGCGCCAGCACCAGGTACAGCAGCGCGCCGCCCCAGACGACGATGGCGGCCAGGTGCAGCAGCTTGAGCCAGGGCATCAGCGTGCCGGCGGCACCGCGCTGCGCAGCAACGAGGCCAGGTCGGTCGGGAAGGGGAAGACGATGGTCGAGCTGTTCTGCGCGCCTATCGTCGCCAGCGTGCTCAGGTAGCGCAGCTGCATCGCCTCGGGCTGCGCGGCCAGCACCTGCGCCGCCTCGAGCAGCTTGCGTGCGGCCTGCTCCTCGCCTTCGGCGTTGATGACCTTGGCGCGGCGCTCGCGTTCGGCCTCGGCCTGGCGCGCCATCACGCGCACCATGTTCTCGCCCAGGTCGATGTGTTTCAGCTCGACGTTGGCGACCTTCACGCCCCAGGCCTCGGTCTGGGCGTCGAGGATGCCCTGGATGTCGGCGTTGAGCTTGTCGCGTTCGGACAGCATCGCGTCGAGTTCGTGGCGGCCCAGCACCGAACGCAGCGTGGTCTGCGCCAGCTCGCTGGTCGCCTGGCGGTAGTTCTCGACCTGGATCACCGACGGCTCGGGGCCGACGACGCGGAAGTAGATCACCGCGCTCACCCGCACCGAAACGTTGTCGCGCGAGATCACGTCCTGGCCCGGCACGTCCAGCACCTGGGTGCGCTGGTCCACGCGCACCATCTGCTGGATCACCGGCAGCAGCAGGATCAGCCCCGGCCCCTTGACGCCGGTGAAGCGCCCGAGCGTGAACACGACCCCGCGTTCGTACTCGCGCAGGATGCGCACCGACATCGCGAGCACCGCGACGATGAGGATCAGCAGCGGGCCCAGCAGGAACAGCGTCGACATCTCGGTCTCCGGTCTCGGGGTGGCGGCGCCCTGCGGCGCCGGTGGTTCAGCTGGACGGCGCGGCGTTGCGCGCCACGCGCAGCGTCAGGCCGTCGACGGCGCGCACGCGCACCGTGTCGCCGGGGGTGAGCGTGGCGTCGGCCACGGCGTGCCAGCGTTCGCCGTGCACCAGCACGTGGCCGTCGGCGCCGGCCCAGTCGAGCACACGCGCTGTAGCGTCGAGCATGGCCTGCGCGCCGCTGTGCGGGCGCAGCCGCCTGACCTTCAGCGCCGCCCGCACGACGACGACCGCGGCGGCCGCGCTGGCCAGTGCCAGGCCGGCCACCAGCGGCAGCGAGACGTCCCACTGCGGCGCGTCGGTGTCGATCAGCAGCGTCGCGCCGAAGACGAAGGCGACGGCACCGCCCAGCCCGAGCACGCCGAAGGACGGCGCGAAGGCCTCGGCCACCATCAGCGTCAGGCCCAGCACCAGCAGCGCCGCGCCGGCGCTGCTGATCGGCAGCGTCGACAGCGCGTACAGCCCGAGCAGCAGGCAGATCGCACCGACGACGCCGGGCAGCACCGCGCCCGGGCTCATGAACTCGAACAGCAGGCCGTAGACGCCGATGGCCATCAGGATCAGCGCCAGATTCGGGTTGGTGATGACGTTCAGCGCCCGCGTGCGCCAGTCGGCGTCGCGGCGCTCGACGGCCAGGCCGGCGCTCTGCAGCCGCAACTCGCCGGCGGCCAGCCGCACCGTGCGCCCGTCGGCCTGGGCCAGCAGCGCCGGCACCGAGTCGGCGACGATCTCGACGACGCCGGCCTTCAGCGCCGCGGCCGCGGGCAGGCTGGCGGCGTCGCGCACCGCACGTTCGGCCCAGTCGGCATTGCGGCCACGAAGCTCGGCGAGCGAACGCAGGTAGGCGACCGCGTCGTTCGTCGCTTTCGCCGCCGACGGCTCCGGCGCTGAGGCCGCACGGCGCACGTCCGGGCCGGGGCCGGCCAGCGCCACCGGCGTCGCCGCGCCCAGGTTGGTGCCCGGCGCCATCGCCGCCAGGTGGCTGGCGTAGACGATGAAGGTGCCGGCACTGGCCGCACGTGCGCCGGCCGGGCCGACCCAGGCCAGCACCGGCAGCGGCGAGGCGGTGATCGCGCGCACGATCTCGCGCATCGAACTGTCCAGGCCGCCCGGGGTGTCGATCTGCAGCACCACCAGCGTCGCGCCGTCGCGCTGCGCCGCCGCCAGACCGCGGCGCAGGTGGTCGGCGCTGGCAGGGCCGACCGCGCCGTCCAGCGTCAGCACGACGGCCGTGCGCGCCGGCTGTGCGACGCCGGCGAGCGCCGTGAACACGAGCAGCAGCGCGAAGACGGCGGCAGTGAACGCGGGCGGCAGGGCATGTCGCATCGGCGGCGGCTCGGTGGCGGGCGGCGGGAAACTCCGCCGCCGGCAAGGCACGCGCCTGCCGGCCAGTACGCGTCGGCGCCGCGGCCATGAAAAAGGCCCCGAACGCCTGGGCGTCGGGGCCTGCGGCAGGCCGTGCGGCGGCTGCCGGGTCTTACTTGAAGGGGTTCGGACGCGGCGTCTTGTCGCTCGACGGCGGCAGGATAGGCAGCGCGAAGCTGGGTTGGTCGCCGGTCAGCGTCTTCAGGAACGCGACGATCTTCGCGTTCTCGTCGGGCGTGAACTTCTTGCCCAGCTGCAGCCGGCCCATCGTGTCGACCGCTTCGGTCAGCGTGTTGGCCGCACCGTCGTGGAAGTACGGATAGGTCATCTCGACGTTGCGCAGCGTCGGCACCTTGAAGTTGAAGCGGTCGGCGTCCTTGCCGGTCACCGCAGAGCGGCCCTCGGCCGGGCTGCTGGCCTTGTACGGCGCGACCACGCCCATCTTCTGGAACGAGTTGCCGCCGACGGCCGGGCCGTTGTGGCAGCCGACGCAGCCGCTTTCCTTGAACAGCTTGTAGCCGGCGAGTTCGTTGGCGGCGAGCGCGTCGGTCTTGCCGAGCAGCCACTGGTCGAAGCGCGAGTTCGGCGTCACCAGCGTCTTCTCGAACTCGGCGATCGCCAGCGTCACCTGGTCGATGTCGATCCTGTCCTTGCCGAAGACCTGCTTGAACTCACGCAGATAGGCCGGGATCGACTCCAGCATGCCGATGGCCAGCGTGTGGCTGAAGCCCATCTCGCCCGGGTTGGCGATCGGGCCGCCGGCCTGCGCCTTCAGGTCGGCCGCACGGCCGTCCCAGAACTGCGCGACGTTGAGGCTGGAGTTCAACACCGTCGGCGCGTTGATCGGGCCTTGCTGCCACTTGTCGCCGATCGAGCTCTTGATGTTGTCCGTGCCACCCATCGACAGGTTGTGGCACGAGTTGCAGGAGATGAACCCCGACTTCGAGAGCCGCGGGTCGAAATAGAGCTTCTTGCCGAGTTCGACCATGCCGAGATTGATCTGCTGCGGCGGCACGATCGGCTGGATCGGCTCCTGGCTCTGTGCGACGGCCGCACCCACGGCCAAGACGCTGGCGGCGGCCAGGGCGACCGGTGCCCAACGAATACGCATTGCAATTCCTCTGTCCGTCCAGGTTCTGCCGGTGCGGCCTGGACGGCTCTGCTGGCACCGGGCGATCTGGAATCAGTCCAGAGCACGGATGCATTCCAAGCGGGCTCTGTGCGTCACGATCTGACACGCCTCAACTTCGCACGAAACAGCCAAAACACAAGTTGACGGTCCCAGGCGGGCAGCGGCTGCGGCTGTGGCCGTGCGGCAACTGCCGGAGTGAAACGCTCGGGCACGCGGCGGCGCCCGGGATCAGCTGCGCCGGCCCCGGGCCTCGAGGGCGAAGTACAGCGCGGTGGCCAGCGCCAGCGGCGCCAGGTAGTAGAGCGCGCGGTAGGCCAGCAGCGCCGCCAGCACCGGGCCCTGGCCCAGGCGGGCGCCGAGCAGCGCGACGAACACCGCCTCGATCACGCCCAGCCCCGCGGGCAGGTGCGTGACGACGCCGGCGATCGCCGCCATCAGCAAGGCGGTGAGCACGTCGGTGTAGGGCAGCTGGCGGCCGAGCAGCACGTGGCAGATGCCGGCGATCAGCGCCCAGCTGATGCAGGAGACCGCCAGCTGCAGCAGCGCCACACGCAGCGAGGGCAGCACGATCTCGTGGCCGCGCAGCCGCCACTCGCGCCGGCGCGCGAAGGCGCATAGCGCGACGTAGGCCAGCGCGGCGGCGAGCATCGCTGCACCCAGCAGGCGCAGGCCGACGCGGCCGATCTCCCAGTCCGGCGGCAGCGCCGGCGGCCGCGCCAGCAGCAGCGTGCCGCCGAGCGCGAGGTAACCCAGCCAGTTGGTCAGCAGGCTGTAGCCCAGCACCCGGGTGACGACTCCGGGCGACAGGCCGAGCTTGGCGTACATCTTGTAGCGAAAAGCGACGCCGCCGATCAGCGAGCCCAGGTTCAGGTTGAAGGCGTAGGAGATGAAGCCGACCGCGGCGACACGCGCCGGCGGCAGCCCGTGGCCGGTGAGATGGCGGCCGATCAGGTCGTAGGTGGAATAGATCGCGTGGCTGGCGACGGCCAGCGCCGCGGCCAGGCCCAGCGTCGCCGCGTCGTAGCGCTGCACCGCGTCCAGCGCCGCACCCCAGTCCATCTGGCGCGCGACCTTGGCGACGAGCAGCGCGACGACGACGACGAAGGCAATGCCCAGCCAGCGCCGCAGCGTCGGCCACCACGCCCGCGCGCGGCCCGGTTGCGAAACGGCGGCCGGGCGCGCCATCGCCGTGTCAGCCTGCGCTCACGCGCTGGGCGTTGCCGCCGCCGTCGGCTTCGGCGGCCGCTGGCGGGGCCGGCGCCGGGGTCGGCGGCGGCTCGACCAGTTCGAGCCGCGGCGCGTGTGTCGGCAGCACCCGCGCCCAGAGCGGGAAACGCTGCGCGAAACGCAGCACGAAGTAGCTGCGCATGCGCATCCACAGCTGCCAGCGCGGTGCCGGTTCCGGCTGCACCTCCTGGCAGCTGTGGCGGATCAGGTGCTGCAGCCGCGCGCGCAGTTCGGCGACGAAGCCGCGGTCGCGCAGGATCACGTTGGCCTCGAGGTTCAGCGACAGCGACAGCGGGTCCAGGTTGCTCGAACCGACGGTGGCCCAGTCGTCGTCGATCACCGCCACCTTGCCGTGCATCGGCCGGTCGCAGTATTCGTGGATCTTGACGCCGCCGCGCAGCAGGTGGTCGTAGAGCAGGCCGGCAGCGGTCTTCACGATCGGCATGTCGGGCGTGCCCTGCAGCACCAGGCGCACGTCGACGCCGCGGCGCGCGGCGCGGCGCAGCTCTTTCAGGAAACGCCAGCCGGGGAAGAAATAGGCGTTGGCGATGATCACGCTGTGCCGCGCCGAGCGCAGCGCGGCGCGGTACTGGCGCTCGATGTCGCTGCGGTGCTCGATGTTGTCGCGCGTCACCAGCATCGCCTGCACCGGGCCCTCGGCTGCGGGCGTTGCGAACACCGGCCGCGGCAGCGGCGGCTCGCCGCGTGCGCCGCCGCGTATCGCCGCCAGCGCGAACTCGCGGATCGTCTGGACGACGGGCCCGCGCAGCATCACCGAGTAGTCCTGCTTGGCCTCGGGGCCGTAGTCGGCGAGGTGGTCGGCCGAGTAGTTGATGCCGCCGACGAAAGCCGTCTCGCCGTCGACGACGACGATCTTGCGGTGCATGCGGCGCAGCACGTTGAAGCGCCGGCCGAACAGGCGCCAGCTCGGGTCGAAGCTGCGCAGGCGCACGCCGGCGGCCAGCAGCGAGCCGGTGAACTCGCTCGACAGGTCGGGCGAGCCGAAGCCGTCGACCATCACGTCGATCTGCACGCCGCGCGCGGCGGCTTCGAGCAGCGCCGCGTGCAGCGCCAGGCCCACCTTGTCCTCGAACAGGATGAAGGTCTCGAGCAGCACCTCGTGGCGCGCGTCGCGGATCGCCTCGAAGACGGCGGGGAAGAAAGCCTCGCCGTTCTCCAGCAGGCGCACGGCGTTGCCCGCCGTCCAGCGCGGGCGCCGGCTCACAGCCCGATCTCCGCCGCCAGCGGCGCGTGGTCCGACAGGTGCGCCCAGGGCCGGTGCGGCAGCGGCAGCGGCCGGTGGCTGCGCGCGTTGCGCACGTAGATGCGGTCCAGCCGGAACATCGGGAAGCGCGCGGGGAAGGTGCGCGCCGAGTGGCCGTGGGCGTGCACGAAGACCTCGCGCAGCCCGAGGCCGCGTTCGAGCACCGGGTTGGCTTTGTCGCGCCAGTCGTTGAAGTCGCCGGCGACGACCAGCGGCGCGTCGTCGGGCACGTCGCGTCGCACCAGCTTGCACAGCAGCTCGAGCTGGCGGCGCCGGTGTGCTTCTGACAAACCCAGGTGCACGCAGACGGCGTGCACCTGCTCGCCGCCGGCCGGCAGGCGCAGCGTGCAGTGCAGCAGGCCGCGTGCCTCGTGGCCGTGCACCGAGACGTCGTGGTTGGTGTGGGCGACGATCGGGTACTTGGACAGCAGCGCGTTGCCGTGGTCGCCGTGCGGATAGACGGCGTTGCGGCCGTAGGCGAACTGCGGCCACAGCTGGTCGGCGATGAACTCGTAGTGCGGTGCCTGCGGCCAGTGCGCCACGCGCTCGCCGTGGTGGCGGTGGCTGCCCTGCACCTCCTGCAGGAAGACGAGGTCGGCGTCGACGGCACGCACCGCGTCGCGCAGTTCGTGCAGCACGAAGCGGCGGTTGAGCGCGGTGAAGCCCTTGTGGGTGTTCACGGTCAGGACACGGATGGACGGCGGGCTCTTCATCGGCGGCGACGGCTGGGGACGGGCCAGCAAGTGTCCGCAGGGGCAGGGTCCGTGCCGTGTAGGAAGACGCCCGCCGGCGCTGACGGCGCCGGCCGCGAAGCGCTGCCGGTCAGCGTGCCGGCAGCCGCGCGTGGCGCAGCGCCGGCACCCGTGGCGGCACGGGCCGCATGCTCAGGCGCAGGAGGCGTGGGCGCGACGCGGCGCGTGGACGGCCTGCAGCCAGGCCGCAAAGCGTCCACGACAGCGGGAGTCGGGAAGGGCACACCGGAAAATCCGTTCGCAAAGCGGGGAATTCCAGCGCGACGGCAAACGGGGTGCCTGCCACCACCCGCGCGCCGGGCGCAGGGGCCAGTCGCTGCGGCGCACGAGGCGCCGCCTGGCGCCCGGCACGTTGCGGATCAGGCCGCGGGCACGGGGCGCGGTCGGCGGCCGGCGCCGTTGCTGCGCCGGCCCAGGCGGTCGACCTTGGCCTTCGCCGGCGCCGCAGCCGGCTCGGCGCGTTTCGGTCGCGGCACGGCCTTGGCCTTGCGGGCGGGCGCTGCCGGCGGCGGGGTCTCGGCCGCTGCAGCCGGTGCTGCGCGTCTTGTCGCCGCAGGTGCCGTCCGGGGTGATTCTTCGGCCATGCGCTTGCGTGCCGCCAGCGCCAGCCGGCGCACCCGCGCGATGTCGCGCTCGGTGATGACGCCGTTGACACCCGAGATCGCCGCCAGCTTCATGCCGTGTTTCAGGCCCAGCTTGTAGATCTCGCGCACCTTCTCCCACTCGATCGCGCGGCCGACGGTGAAGTTCTCGAAACGGCCTTCGAGCGCGAGCACGATGGTCTCGGCCAGGCAGGCGTAGGCGACACCCGGCGGCAGGCCGATGTGTTTCATCTTCACCTCGCCGGGCAGCTGGATCTCGCCGGACTCGATGACGAGCACGTCGGGGCGTTTGGCGACGTCTTCGGGCGACAGGTCCAGCGGCCGGGCGACGTCGGTGATCACGCAGCCGGGCTTGACCTTCATGATGTCCAGCACCTTCTTGCCCGCGCCCGAGGTGGCGGTGACGATCATGTCCATCTCGGCGACATGCGTGTCGGCCTTGGCGCAGAGCACGATCTTCGCGTCGGGCGTCTCGCTCAGGATCGACTCCTGCAGCGCCAGCAGCTTGGCGGTCTCGGGCGAGACCAGCGTCACCTGCTCGGCGGCGCGCACCAGCAGCCGCGCGCAGACCGAGCCGATCGCGCCGGTGGCGCCGACCACCATGGCCTTGAACTTCACGCGTTCGTGGCCCTGCGGCGGCTCGACCAGCTTGAGCCGCAGCAGCGCGTCGTGCGCCGCCCACAGCGCACCCGAGGCGCTGTAGCTGTTGCCGGTGGTGATCGGCAGCGGCGCACGCCGCGCCACCGTCGCGCCGGCGTCGCCAACGACCTTGGTGAACGCGCCCAGGCCCATGATCTGGGCGCCGAGCTTGCGCGCCATCTCGGCGGCGGCCAGCAGCCGGCGGTAGGTGAACTCGGGCGGGTGGCTCATGATCTCGCGCGGCGTGCCGCCGACCGAGATCAGCCAGCCTTCGGCTTCGACGCCGGTCGGCGACTTGATGCCCTCGATCTTCGAGTAGACGAAGGGCGGTGCGTAGGCCATCGCCTTTTCCAGCGAGTCCATCAGCAGCGGCGGCGAGACCTTGGACAGCATCTCGATCGGCTTGACCTTCTTGAAGTACTCCTGCGACAGCGGGTGGATGACGAAGGCGAAGCGGTTCTTGCGCTGGTAGCCGTTGGGATAGAGGATGCGCGGCCGCGCGTCCAGGGTCTGGATCAGCTCGAGGTAGTCGTCGTCGTAGAGCGAGCCCGGCGCCTTGCCGGTGGCGGCGAGGATCATCGCGTCCAGCAGTTCGTGGCCGAGCACGTGGCCCTGCACCACCGGCGAGGCGTCGACGATCATCGCCACGCCCTTGTCGCGGAAGGCCGCGAGGCGGGCGTCGTTGACGGTGGCGGTGACGATGGTCTTGCCGGCGAGTTCGTCGGTGCCGAAACGGTCGAGTTCGTGCACCGGCGCGACGACGACGCTGGCCTTCTTCATCGCCTGGCGCAGCACGTGGTCGTTCCAGCGCTCCAGCAGCGCCGTGCTCGGCAGGCGCTTGGGCATCCAGTCGGCGACGTAGTGCGAACCGGTGGCGTACAGCGACAGCGCGTCCAGCGAGGTCAGCAGCTTGGGCACGCCCAGCTGCAGCAGCGGGTCGGCGAAGAACAGGTTGGGCGTGTACTCGGCCATCGCCGCCGCGAGCTTGCGGTTGGCGATGCCCGACAGGAACAGCACCAGCGCGTTGTCGAAGTAGCGGCCGTCGGCCTGCACGTGGCGCAGCGCCCATTCCAGGTAGATTTCGGCCAGGCGCTCGCCGCTGGTCCAGGGTGCGTGTTTGAGCGTGGCGGCCAGACGCGAGCCGCCGATGCTGGCGCCGACGCTGCGGGCGTCGGGCCCGGCGCCGATGCCGATCGCGGCGGCGCGCCGGTCCCAGTAGGCCAGGCGCCGGGCGGCGACGGCTTCGTCGCCTTCGGTGCCGATGCGGCGCACGCGCAGCGGCTGGCCGAGCACGGTGGTGCGGAACTCGAAGTCCTGGGCGCTAGCGCCCAGGCTGATGCCGATCACGCTCTTCATACGGTTTTCGCGCCAGAGTGGATCCGGCGCAGGCATGGTGGAGGGCAGGTCGGATGACCAACTTGATCGGCGACATGGCCCGCACGCTCGGGCTTCCCCAGCTCAAACGTGCGGCAGGTGTGGTGACGAAGCTGCTGCCGATCCCGCAGCCGCTGCTGATCGTAGGGCCGGGGGCCAGCGCCAAGCTCGGTCAGGCCATCGGGGATTTCACCCATCGGAAGGTCATGGTGGTCACCGACGCGACGGTGGTGCACCTGGGCCTGCTCGAACCGCTGCTCGCCGCGCTGCACGCTGCCGGCACCGAGACCGTGCTCTTCGACCGCGTCGAGCCCGATGCGCCGATCCCGATCGTCGAAGCCGGCATCACGCTGCTGCGTGAAGAAGGCTGCGACGCCATCGTCGCTTTCGGCGGCGGCTCGGTGATGGACGCGGCCAAGGTCATCGGCCTGGCTGTGGCCAACGGCAAGTCGCCGCAGGCGCTGGTCGGCTACTTCAAGGGGCTGCACGGCCCGCTGCCGCTGTACGCGGTGCCGACGACCGCCGGCACCGGCAGCGAGGTCACGGTCGCCGCGGTGATCTCCGACCCGAAGGCGCAGCGCAAGCTGGTCGTCGCCGACACGCGGCTGGTGCCGCGCATGGCGGCGCTGGACCCGCAGCTGATGGTCGGCCTGCCGCCGGCGATCACCGCCGCCACCGGCATGGACGCGCTGACGCACGCCGTCGAGGCCTACATCGGCCAGTGGTGCACCGACTACACCGACCGCATGGCGCTGGCCGCGGTCGGCATGGTCTTCGAGCAGCTCGAACGCGCGGTGCACACCGGCTCCGACCTGGTGGCACGCGAACGCATGGCGCTGGCCTCGACCTACGCCGGCCTCGCGTTCACACGCGCCAACGTCGGCAACGTGCACGCGATCGCGCACCAGCTCGGCGGCCGCTACCACGTGCCGCACGGGCTGGCCAACGCCGTCGTGCTGCCGGCGGTGCTGCGGTTTTGCGCCGCGTCCTGCGAGCCGCGGCTGGCGGCGCTGGCGCGGCGCGCACGGGTCGGCGCCGCCGACGACGGCGACACCACGCTGGCGCACAAGTTCATCGACGCCGTCGCCGAGCTGAACCGGCGCGTCGGCATCCCCGACAAGCTCGAGGCGCTGCGTGCCGCCGACATCCCGAAGCTGGCGCAGGCCGCCTGCCGCGAAGCCGACGGCAACTACCCCGTGCCGCGCGTGATGACCCAGCGCGACTGCGAGGCCATCCTGCGCTCGCTGCTGCCGGCGCCGGCGGCGCGCAAACGCGCCGCCGTCAAACCGGCCGCGAAACCGGCAAGCAAACGCGCGCCGCGCAAGAAGGCCGCGGCCGCCTGAACTAGCGCAGGCTCAGCTCGGGGCCGAGTTCACGCAGCCAGGCCAGCACCGCCGGCTCGGGCCAGTGCCAGGGTGTGTCGAACAGCGGCGCGCCCGCGCGCGGGTGCCACTGCTGCAGCACCCAGCGCCTGGCGCCGGCGCGTTTCAAGGTCTGCGCCATCTTCGCCAGCGCCTCGTCGGACTGCAGCGCCGGGTGGTAGGTGCTGCGGATCTCGTGGTCGACGCCGCTGGCGACGAGCGCTGCAAGCGCCTCGTGCACCGGCGCGGCGCTGCCCGGGCGGCCGGTCAGCGCGTCGTGGCCGGCGATGTCGGTCTTCAGGTCCAGGCCGACCCAGTCCAGCGCCGGCAGCAGCGCCTGCAGCTTCTTCGGGTAGATGCCGGCCGTGTGCAGGCCGACGGCGAAACCCAGGCTGCGTGCCGTCGCCACCGCGTCGGGCAGCGCCGGGTCCAGCGTCGGCTCGCCGCCGCTGAAGACGACGCCGTCGAGCAGGCCGCGGCGCCGCGTCAGTGTCGCCAGCACCTCGTCCCAGCCGGGGCCGCTGCCCTCGCGCGACTGCAGCGCCGGGTTGTGGCAGTAGCGGCAGCGCCAGGGGCAGCCCTGGACGAAGACGACCGCGGCGAGGCGGTCGGGCCAGTCGGTGGTGCTCAGCGGCTGGAAGCCGCCGACGACGAGCGCCTCAGGCGCAGCCACACTCGATGGTGGCCGTGACCTCGGCTGCGGCGGTCTGCTCGCGGCCCGGTTCGTCGAAGTAGCGGCGTTCCAGGAACTCGCCCTGCTTGCCGATGTTGAACGAGGCCATCGGGCGGTGGTAGCCCATCACCCGCGTCCAGACTTCGCAGCGGGTGCGTTCGTGTTCTTCGAGCTGTGGGTGGACGAGAGGGGTCTGGCTGTGGCTCATGCGGTTTTCCTTCGGTTGGGGTGGCGGCCGTCAGGCGGCCGGGGCGGCGCGGGCGGCCTTGGCGGCCTTGCGCGCCAGGGCTTCCTCGTCGCACTTGGGGCAGAACGCGTGCTCGCCGGCGAGGTAGCCGTGTTTCGGGCAGATCGAGAAGGTCGGCGTCACCGTGATGTAGGGCAGGCGGTAGCGCTCGAGCGAACGGCGCACCAGGTCGCGGCAGGCACGCGCCGACGAGACCCGTTCGCCCAGGTACAGGTGCAGCACGGTGCCGCCGGTGTACTTGCGCTGCAGGTCTTCCTGGCGCTCCAGCGCCTCGAAGGGGTCGGTGGTGAAGCCCACCGGCAGCTGCGACGAGTTGGTGTAGTACGGGCGCTCGGGCGTGCCGGCCTGCAGGATGCCGGGCAGGCGCTTCCTGTCTTCCTTGGCGAAGCGGTAGGTCGTGCCTTCGGCCGGCGTCGCTTCCAGGTTGTAGAGGTGGCCGGTCTCTTCCTGCAACTGCACGATGCGCGCGCGGATGTGGTCGAGGTAGCGCAGCGCCATCTCGTGGCCTTCGTCGGTCGTGATGTCCGCGCGGTCGCCGGTGAAGTTGCGGATCATCTCGTTGATCCCGTTCACGCCGATCGTCGAGAAGTGGTTGCGCAGCGTGCCCAGGTAGCGCTTGGTGTACGGGAACAGGCCGCTGTCGATGTGGCCCTGGATGACCTTGCGCTTGATCTCCAGGCTGGTGCGGGAGATGTCGATCAGGCGGTCGGTGGCGGCCAGCAGCGCGGCTTCGTCGCCGGCGTGCAGATAGCCCAGGCGGGCGCAGTTGAGCGTGACGACGCCCAGCGAGCCGGTCTGCTCGGCCGAGCCGAACAGGCCGTTGCCGCGCTTCAGAAGCTCGCGCAGGTCCAGCTGCAGCCGGCAGCACATCGAGCGCACCATGTTCGGCTGCAGGTCCGAGTTCAGGAAGTTCTGGAAGTAGGGCAGGCCGTACTTGGCCGTCATCTCGAACAGGCGCTCGGTGTTCGGGTGCTCCCAGTCGAAGTCGCGCGTGATGTTGTAGGTCGGGATCGGGAAGGTGAACGAGCGGCCCTTGGCGTCGCCTTCCATCATCACGTCTATATAGGCGCGGTTGATCATGTCCATCTCGACCTGCAGCTCGCCGTAGGCGAACGGCATCTCCTGGCCGCCGATCACCGGCACCTGCTCGCGCAGGTCTTCCGGGCAGGTCCAGTCGAAGGTGAGGTTGGTGAACGGCGTCTGCGTGCCCCAGCGCGAGGGCACGTTCAGGTTGTAGATCAGCTCCTGCAGGCTTTGCCGCACCTGGTCGTAGCTGAGCGCGTCCTTGCGCACGAAGGCCGCGAGATAGGTGTCGAAGGAGCTGAAGGCCTGGGCCCCGGCCCATTCGTTCTGCAGCGTGCCCAGGAAGTTGACGATCTGGCCGACAGCGCTGGACAGGTGCTTGGGCGGGCCGGCCTCGACCTTGCCCGGCACGCCGTTCAGGCCTTCGTGCAGCAGCGTGCGCAGCGACCAGCCGGCGCAGTAGCCCGAGAGCATGTCCAGGTCATGGATGTGCACGTCGGCTTCGCGGTGCGCGGTGCCCACCTCCGGCGGGTAGACGTGGTTGAGCCAGTAGTTGGCGACCACCTTGCCCGAGACGTTCAGGATCAGCCCGCCCAGCGAGTAGCCCTGGTTGGCGTTGGCGTTGACGCGCCAGTCCTGGCGCGCCAGGTATTCGTTGACCGAACGTTCGACGTCGACGGCGACGCTGCGGTCCTGGCGCAGCGCGCGGCGCTGCTCGCGGTAGACGATGTAGGCGCGTGCGGTCGCGAAGTGGCCGGCCTCCTGCAGCACCCGCTCGACCTCGTCCTGGATCTGCTCGACACCGGTGACGCGGCGGCGCAGGCGCTCGGTGACCTGATGCGTCAGCTCGGCGGCGCGGGCGGCTTCGAACTCGCCTGTGGCGGCGCCGGCGCGCGCGAGCGCGTCGACAATCTTGGCGGCGTCGAAGGCGACGGTGCGGCCTTCGCGCTTGATCACCGCGAGCGGTGCGGCTTGTTGGTCGGCGGGTGGGGGCAAAGCGGCGTCTGACATGCGCTGGACACTATCTATGGTGTGTAGGGGGTCGACGATACCCAATAGCTAGCGTCTGGCGCGTCCGAAGTCCGCTCGATTTGATGCAGTTCAAGCAAGCTGCGCGAGGGGCTTGCCTTGGCATCGCCCGGGGTTTTGGGTGCGCGGCACGGCCGCTGCAACCGCCCGTGCGCCGCGGCGGCGGGCCGCCGCGCTGTGGTGTTTGCGTCCGAATCGCGGGTGCCGGGTGCTCCGGTCCGCGCCGTTCTTGACGTCCCGCAAGCCGCGTGCGGGGCCGGCGCATAGACTCCGCCCGCCATGCAACAGCCCCCCTTCGCGGCGCCCGAACTGGTCTGTCCCGCGGGCTCTCTGCGGGCCCTCCAGTTGGCCGTCGACGCCGGCGCCGACACGGTCTACCTGGGCCTGAAGAACGCCACCAACGCCCGGAACTTCGCCGGCCTGAACTTCGACGACGCCCAGGTCCGCGAGGGCATCGCCTACGCGCACAAGCGGGGCCGCAAGGTCCTGATGGCGCTGAACACCTTCGCCCAGTCGGCGGACGTGACGCCCTGGTACCGCGCGGTCGATACCGCGGTGGACTTCGGCGCCGACGCGCTGATCTGCGCCGACACCGCGGTGATGGCCTACGCCACGCGCACGCACCCGGCGCTGCGCCTGCACCTGTCGGTCCAGGCCTCGGCGACGAGCTACGAGGCGATCAACTTCTACCAGCGCCACTACAACATCCAGCGCGCGGTGCTGCCGCGCGTGCTGACGCTGCAGCAGGTGCAGCACGTGCTGCGCAACACCTCGGTCGAGATCGAGTGCTTCGCCTTCGGCAGCCTGTGCGTGATGGTCGAAGGCCGCTGCACGCTGTCGTCCTACGCCACCGGCCAGTCGCCGAACAACGTCGGCGTGTGCTCGCCGCCGTCGGCCGTGCGCTGGACCGACACACCCAGCGGCGTCGAGTCGCGCCTGGGCGGCATGCTGATCGACCACTACGCGCCCGACGAGCCGCGCGGCTACCCGACGATCTGCAAGGGCCGCTTCGTCGTCGACGGCAAGCGCGACTACGCGATCGAGGAGCCGACCAGCCTGAACACGCTGGCCATCCTGCCCGAGCTGATGAAGATGGGCGTCAAGGCGCTGAAGATCGAAGGCCGCCAGCGCAGCCCCGCCTACACCGAGCAGGTGACCAAGGTCTGGCGCCAGGCGATCGACGCCGCCAAGGCCGCGCCCGACCGCTTCAGCGTGCAGCCGGCCTGGACCGCGACGCTGGGCCACCTTGCCGAAGGCCAGCAGCACACCCTCGGCGCCCTGGACCGCCCGTGGCGGTAAGAGCATGAGTTCCGAACGTTTATCGCTGACCGTCGGCCCGGTGCTGACCTACTGGACGCGCCAGGCGCTGATGGACTTCTACGCCGGCGTCGCCGAATCGGCCGCCGACACCGTGGTGCTGGGCGAGGTCGTCTGCTCGCGCCGCTACGAGTTCAAGCTCGACGACTGGCTGGACCTGGCCGCCGACCTGCGCGCCGCCGGCAAGGAGATCGTGCTGGCGACGCAGGGGCTGATCGAGTCCGAAGCCGACCTGCGCCTGGTGCGCCGCATCGCCGAGCAGCGCGACTACCTGGTCGAAGCCGGCGACGCTTCTGCGCTCGCGGTGCTCGAACCCGCCGGCCTGCCGTTCGCGATCGGCCCGCACCTGAACGTCTACAGCCGCGCCGCGCTCGAGGAGCACGCGGGCTTCGGCGCCGTGCGCTGGACGGCGCCGGCCGAACTGCCGCTGGACGCGATGGGCCGCGTCAACCCGGCCGCCGACCCGGTCAAGGCCGGCGAGACGCCGGTCGCGACCGAGGCCTTCGGTTTCGGCCGCATGCCGCTGGCGTTCTCGGCGCGCTGCTTCACCGCACGCCACTACCAGCTGAGCAAGGACCAGTGCGAGTTCCGCTGCCAGGACCACCCGGACGGCCTGCTGCTGTCGACCAGCGACGGCAAGCCCTTCCTGGTGCTCAACGGCATCCAGACCCAGGGTGCGGCCCAGCACTGCCTGATCGAGCAGCGCGAGCAGATCGTCGCCGCCGGGGTGCGCCGCCTGCGCCTGTCGCCGTGCTCGCAGCACTTCAACACCGTGCTCGCCTGCTTCGAGCAGGTGATGAACCAGGGAGCGCCGGCAGCCGCCGCGCGCCGTGAGCTCGAGGCCATCGCGCTGCCGGGCGGCCTGGCCAACGGGTACGCGCAAGGTCGCGCCGGCATGGAATGGAAAGCCGCATGAAGACCCAAGCCTTTGTCGCCCCGCGAACGCTGGCCGAACTGCACGCCCTGGCCGCGGCCAAGGTCAAGCCCATCGTGCAGCGCCTGCCGATGCAGCCGCCCAGCCTGGTGCTGGCGCTGGCGATGAACAAGCTGCTGCTGGCGCGCCTGCCGGCCGACGCCAAGGCGGCGCTGTCCGGCCGCAGCGTCGAGGTCGCGGTCACCGACCTGGGCCTGGCGATGAAGCTGCAGCTCGGCGCGCGCGGCTTCGTGCTCGCGCCGCAGAACCAGCCGGTCGCGCTGCGCATCGCCGCGGCGCTGCCCGACTACCTGCGCCTGCTGCGCGGCGAGGACGACGCCGACCGCCTGTTCTTCGAACGCGCCCTCGTGATGGAAGGCGACACCGAGATGGGCCTGGTGCTGAAGAACACGCTCGACGCGCTCGGGCCGCTGTTCAGGTTCTGATCCGGCGCAAATGAAGTCGCGTCAAAATTGCCGTATTAAGCATTTCGATCGATTCAGCGTGTTTCGGGACCGATAAACCGGTCTTTTGCAACGACCGCAGCCGTCGTTCTTCCGGATGATCGAATCCGGTGCCCCACTGTCCGGGGTGTTGCCTCGATCTCGAAGTACAACGGCATGAACATCACCGCTATCACCGTCCGTACCCGGCTGCTAGCCAGCTTCGGGCTGCTCGCCCTGCTCGTGCTCGTCGTCAGCGGCTTCGCGCTGCACGCGCAGTGGAAGAGCTATCGGGTCTTCTCCGGCTACATCAACGAGGACGCGAAGCGGCTGCAGCTGTCCAACCGGGTCCTCGACGCCGCCAGCGCGCGTGCGATCGGCGCGCGCGACCTGGTCATCGTCGATTCCGAGGCCGAACGTGCCGCGCTGAAAGCGAGCGTCGGCAAGGCCGACGCGCAGGTGCAGCAGAACCTGGCGCACCTGAAGCAGGCGCTCACCGCCGCCGACGACGTGGGCGAGCGCGAACGCGAGCTGTTCACCGCCATCGAACGCATCGAGGCTGAGTACGGCCCGGTGGCGCGCACGATCGTCGAGCTGGGCGCCTCGGGCCGGCGCGAGGAGGCGATCCAGCGCATCGACGAGCAGTGCCGGCCGCTGCTGGCGCGGCTGATCACCGCCGCCGACGCCTACGTCGAGCACGGCAATCATCTGGCGGCCGAACACGTGGCGCTGGCCGACGCGGCCTTCTCCGCCCAGCGCTGGCTGCTGGTCGGTGTCGGCTTGGCGGCGATGCTGCTGGCCGGCGTGCTCGCCCACCTCGTGACCGGCGGCATCACGCGGGCGCTCGGCGCCGAGCCGGCCGAACTGGGCGCCGCGGCCTCGCGCGTCGCCGCCGGCGAGCTGGGCCCGGTGGCTGGTGCCGAGCGGGCTCCCGCCGGCAGCGTGCTGGCCTCGCTGGGCGCGATGCAGCAGAGCCTCGCGCGCATCGTCTCCCAGGTGCGTTCGGCCTCGGACTCGATCGCTACCGGCACGGCGCAGATCGCCACCGGCAACGCCGACCTGTCGCAGCGCACCGAGACCCAGGCTTCCAACCTGGCCGAGACCGCGGCGTCGATGGACCAGATGAGTGCCTCGGTGCGCCACAACGCCGAAACCGCGCAGCAGGCGACGCAGCTCGCCGGCTCCGCGAGCACGGTGGCGCGCCAGGGTGGCGAGGTCGTCGGCGCGGTGGTCGCGACGATGCAGGAGATCAGCGACAGCTCGCGCCGCATCGCCGACATCACCGGCGTCATCGACGGCATTGCCTTCCAGACCAACATCCTGGCGCTGAACGCGGCGGTCGAGGCCGCGCGTGCCGGCGAGCAGGGCCGCGGGTTCGCCGTCGTCGCGGGCGAGGTGCGCCTGCTCGCCCAGCGCAGCGCCGAAGCGGCGCGCGAGATCAAGGCGCTGATCGGCAGCTCGGTCGACAAGGTCGAGACCGGCTCGCGGCTGGTCGGCGACGCCGGCCGCACGATGGCCGAGATCGTCGCCCAGGTGCAGCGCGTGGCCGACCTGATCGGCGAGATCGGCCATGCGACGGCCGAGCAGACCGCCGGCATCGCCCAGGTCAGCGGCGCCATCGGCGGCCTGGACCAGGCGACGCAGCAGAACGCCGCGTTGGTCGAAGAGAGCGCCGCCGCCGCCGAAAGCCTGCGCCAGCAGGCCGAGCGGCTGATCGCGCTGGTCAGCGTTTTCCACCTCGCCGCCGGCGAGGCCGTGGCGGCGCCGAAGCTGGCCGCAGTCGCGGCCCCTGCTGCCGCGACGCCGCGCCCGGTGTCCAGGCCCGCGCTGCCGGCGCCCGCGCGTCCGGCTGCGCCCCCGCGCCCGACCGCTGCCACCGCGGCGACTGTGGCGACCGCAGCCACGGCAGCTACGGCAGCGACGGTCGCTGCCGCCGAAGCCGACGACTGGACCAGCTTCTGATCCGGCACCGGGTCCGGGGGGGCTCGGGGCCTGATGCACATCATGTGCACTGCAGCAAAACGCCCTTGGCCGTCGCTGCCCGCGTGGCCTTAGGCTGATCGCCTCACACGGCGCAGCCGCGGCCCGCCAGAATGGGTCCGTCGGCCGCACCGGGTCTCGACCGGTCGGCCGCTGCGCCGTGTGCCACCCGCGCCGGCGCCGCCGCGTTGCCGCGTTTGCGGCCGGGCGCATCGCCGAGACGACCACCGAGGACGGATCCCCATGGGTGCTCAGGAAGGGCTGATCGAGAACCTGACCTACGACGAGCTGCGTCCGGGCCAGCGCGCCCAGATGATGCGCACGCTGTCGATGGACGACATCAACGCCTTCGCGCTCGTCTCCGGCGACATGAACCCGGCGCACGTCGACGCCGAGTACGCCGAGGGCACGCGCTTCAAAGGCGTCATCGCGCACGGCATGTGGGCCGGTGCGCTGATCTCCAGCCTGCTGGGCACCGAGTTCCCCGGCCCTGGCACGATCTACCTCGAGCAAAGCCTGCGTTTCCACCGCCCGGTGCACGTCGGCGACACGCTGACCGTGGGCCTGACCGTGGTCGAGAAGGAAGACGCGACGCGCAACGTCGCGCTCGACTGCGTCGTGCTGAACCAGCGCGGCGAGCAGGTCGTCACCGGCCGAGCGCTGGTGCGTGCGCCGACGCAGAAGGTCGTGCGCCCGCGCCAGGTGATGCCGACCATGCACCTGTTCGACCCCGAGGCCCGGCTCGAGGCCTGGGTGCAGACGCTGCGTGGCCACCCGCCGGTGCGCTGCGTCGTCGTCCATCCCTGCGACGAAGGCTCGCTCAGCGGCGCGCTGGACGCACGCGACCACGGCCTGATCGAGCCGGTGCTGGTCGGCCCCGAGCTGCGCCTGCGCACGCTGGCCGAGCAGATGAAGCTGTCGCTGGACGGCATCGAGATCGTCGATGTGCCGCACAGCCACGCGGCGGCGGTGGCTTCGGCCGCGCTCGCCGCACGCGGCGCGGTGCAGATGGTGATGAAGGGCAGCCTGCACACCGACGAGCTGATCAAGGCCATCCTGGACGAAAGCTCGCTGCGCACCGGCCGGCGCATGTCGCACGTCTACCGCTTCGAGGTGCCGGCCTATCCGAAGCCGCTGCTCGTCACCGACGCCGCGATCAACATCGCGCCGACGCTGGCCGACAAGGCCGACATCGTGCGCAACGCCATCGAGCTCGCGCACGCGCTCGGCGTGCCCGAGCCGCGGGTTGCGCTGCTGTCGGCGGTCGAGACGGTGACGCCGCGCCTGACGTCGACGCTGGACGCCGCGGCGCTGTGCAAGATGGCCGACCGCGGCCAGATCACCGGCGCGCTGCTCGACGGCCCGCTGGCCTTCGACAACGCGATTTCGGTCGAAGCCGCGCGCATCAAGGGCATCGAGTCGCCGGTCGCCGGCAATGCCGACATCCTGGTCGTGCCCGACCTGGAAGCCGGCAACATGCTCGGCAAGCAGCTCGAATACCTGGCCGGCGCCGCCAGCTGCGGCGTCGTGCTCGGCGCACGCGTGCCGATCGCGCTCACCAGCCGGGCCGACGCGCCGATCTCGCGCATGGCATCGGCGGCGCTGGCCGGTGTCGTCGCGCGCGCGATCGCGGCGTTCAAGGCGAAATGAGCGCCGGCCTGCGCGACGCCGTGCTGGCGGTCAACGCCGGCTCGTCGTCGCTGAAGTTCGGCGTCTACGAGCGCAGCGGCCCGGCGCTGTGGACCGGTCTGTTCGAGGGCCTGGAGCCGGGTGGTGCGCCGCGCTGGCGGCTGGACCGGGAGCCGGTGCACGATCTCGTCGTGCCGGCGGGCAGCGGCTCGTTCGACGCCGCGCTGGCCGAGCTGCTGTCGCTGCTGGCCGCCAGCGGGCTGCGGCTGGCAGCCGTCGCGCACCGCATCGTGCACGGTGGCCGGCGCTGCACCGCGCCGCGTGCGCTGGACGACGAACTGCTGGCCTATCTGCACACGCTCGAGCCGCTGGCGCCGCTGCACCAGCCGCACAACCTCGAAGGGGTCGAGGCGATCCGCGCCGCACTGCCCGGGCTGCCGCAGATCGCCTGCTTCGACACCGCCTTCCACGCGACCATGCCCGCGGTCGAACGCCGGTTGCCGCTGCCGCGTGCGCTGCACGAGCAGGGCCTGCGCCGCTACGGCTTCCACGGCCTGTCCTACGACTACGTCAGCCGCACGCTGGCCGCGGCGACGCCGCGTGCCGCCGGCCGGCTGCTGATGGCGCACCTGGGCAACGGTGCCAGCCTGTGCGGGGCCGTCGGCGGCCGCTCGATGGCCAGCTCGATGGGGCTGTCGGCCGTCGACGGCCTGATGATGGGCACACGCAGCGGCGCGCTCGACCCCGGCGTGCTGCTGTATCTGTGGCGCGCCGGCTGGAGCCTGGAGCAAGTCGAGAGCCTGCTCTACCGCGAGTCGGGGTTGAAGGGCGTCTCCGGCATCTCGGCCGACATGCGCACGCTGCGCGCCAGCACCGAGCCGGCGGCGGCCGAGGCGATCGAGCTGTTCACGCACCGCGTGCTGCGCGAAAGCGGCGCGATCATCGCCGCCATCGGCGGCCTGGACGTGATCGCGTTCGCCGGCGGCATCGGCGAACACGACGCCCGGCTGCGGGCCGACGTCGCCGCCGGCCTGGCTTTCACCGGGCTGAAGCTCGACGCCGCGGCCAACCTCGCCGCCACCGGTGATGTGCTGATGCCGGTGCATGCCGCCGACAGCACGGTCGAAGCCTGGATCGTGCCGACCGACGAAGGCCGCGTCGCCGCCGACGCCGCCTTCGCCCATCTCGACGCCGGCTGAACGCGCCGGCGTCGCCGCCCTTGTGAGGACCCCGATGCCCAACCCCGACCCCGCCACCGCTGCCGCGACCACGGCCGCGCTGGACCCGGCACGTGCCGCCGCGCAGCAGTTCGACAGCCGTTTGCATGCCGCCGTGGCGCCCTGGTTCTCGGGCCTGTCGCCGATCTCGCTGGCGCTGGCCTTCCAGGACTGGGCGCTGCACCTGGCGGCGCAGCCGGCGACGGCGGCGCTGCTGGCGCTGCGGGCCCAGCAGGCCGCGATCGAGACCTGGGGCGAGGCGCTGGGTGGCACCGAGCCCGCCAATGGCGACGCACGCTTCGCCGCCAGCGCCTGGAAGCAGTGGCCCTGGGCGCCGGCGGTGCACGCGCACCACGCCGCCGAACGCTGGTGGCAGGACGCGACCGAGCTGCGCGGCATGGACCCGCACCACCGCGAGGTGACGCGCTTCTTCGCGCGCCAGTGGCTGGACATGCTGGCGCCGTCCAACCTGGGGCTGGCCAACCCCGAGGTGCTGCAGCGCACGCTGGAACGCGGCGGCGCCAACCTCGTCGACGGCGCGACGCAGGCCCTGGACGACTGGCGCCGCCAGCACGGCCTGGAGCCGCTGCACGCGCACGAGGCGGCGTTCCGGCCGGGTGTCGACGTCGCGCTCACGCCGGGGCGCGTGGTCTGGCGCAACCACCTCGTCGAGCTGATCCAGTACCTGCCGCTGACGGCTTCGGTCCAGGCCGAGCCGGTGTTCATCGTGCCGTCGTGGATCATGAAGTACTACATCCTCGACCTGTCGCCGCACAACTCCTTCGTCAAGTGGCTGGTCGAGCAGGGGCACACGGTCTTCATCCTCAGCTGGCGCAACCCGGACGAGTCGGACGCGCTGCTGGCGATGCAGGACTACCTGGCGCTCGGCGTCTTCGACCCGCTGGCGCAAATCGCGCGTTTGCTGCCGGGGCAGCGTGTGCACGCCTGCGGCTACTGCCTGGGCGGCACGCTGCTCGCGCTGGCGGCGGCGGCGCTGGCGCGGCCGGGCCGCATCGAACGCGCCGAACTGCTGCCCGAACTCGCCAGCGTCTCGCTGCTGGCGGCCGAGACCGATTTCGCCGAACCCGGCGAGATGGGCGTGCTGATCGACGAGTCGCAGGTCACGCTGCTCGAGGACATGATGGCCGAGCGCGGTTTCCTCACCGGGCCGCAGATGGCGGGGTCCTTCGCCTATCTGCACTCGCGCGACCAGGTCTGGTCGCGGCGGCTGCGCGAGTTCTGGCTCGGCGAGCCCGACAGCCCGAACGACCTGATGGCCTGGAACGCCGACCTCACGCGCATGCCGGCCGCGATGCACAGCGAATACCTGCGCCGCTGCTACCTGCGCAACGAGATCGCCGAAGGGCGTTTCCCGGTCGAGGGCCGGCCGGTGGCGCTGTCCGACATCCACGTGCCGATGTTCGTGGTCGGCACCGAGAAAGACCATGTCTCGCCCTGGAAGTCGGTCTACAAGATCAACCGCCTGGCCGACACCGAGATCACCTTCGTGCTGACCACAGGCGGCCACAACGCCGGCATCGTCAGCGAACCCGGCCACGCCCGGCGCAGCTACCGCATCGCGACACGCGCCGCCGACGGCCCCTGGCTGGACCCGGACGCCTGGGCCGCGGCGGCGCCGCGGCTGCAGGGTTCGTGGTGGACGGCCTGGCACCAGTGGCTGCTGGAGCACGCCAGCGGCGAACTCGCCAAGGCGCGCACGCCCGCCAAGGCCGACGTGCTGGGCGACGCCCCCGGCAGCTACGTGCACCAGAGCTACCGCGACTGAGAGCGGCTTGAGCCCAGTGCCGCCGGGGGCATGACGGGCGGCGCTGGCACGGGCCGCGGCGGCGACCGCAGAATGCTCCCGCTGTCCGGCGATTTCCGGCGCCGGGCGGCCAGGAAGATCGAGTTACGGGGCCCTCGTGGCCCCGTCTTTTTTTGGCCGCAGCCCTCAGCGCAGCAGCAGCCGCGGCGCCGCCTCGGCTTTCGCCTGCACGCGGCCGACCACCGCGGCGGCGTCGAACCCGTGTTCGTGGAACACCGCCAGCACCGCGTCCAGCGTCTCGGGCGCGCAGGCGGCGAGCAGGCCGCCGCTGGTCTGCGGGTCGGTCAGCAGTGCACGCGCTTCGGGCGCAAAACCTTCGGGCAGCCTCACCTCGGCGCCATAACCGGCCCAGTTGCGCCCCGAAGCGCCGGTGACGAAGCCGGCGGCGGCGAGTTCACGCACCCCCGGCAGCAGCGGCACCGCGGCCCAGTCGATCAGGACGTCGCAGCCCGAGCCGCGTGCCATCTCGAGCGCGTGGCCGGCGAGCGCGAAGCCGGTGACGTCGGTCAGCGCGTGCACGCCGTCCAGCGCCGCCAGGTCGGGGCCGGGCGTGTTCAGCTTCGTCGTCGTCTCGATCATGCGGGCGTAGCCGGCGCCGTCGAGCGCACCCTTCTTCAGCGCCGCCGACATCACGCCGACACCCAGCGGCTTGCCCAGCACCAGCAGGTCGCCGGCTCGCGCATCGGCGTTGCGGCGCACACGCTGCGGGTGCACTAGGCCGAGCGCGACCAGGCCGTAGATCGCTTCCACCGAGTCGATCGAATGCCCGCCGGCGATCGGGATGCCGGCGGCGCGACAGACCGAGGCGCCGCCGTCGAGCACGCGCGCGATCGTGTCGGTCGACAGCACCGCGATCGGCATGCCGACCAGCGCCAGCGCCAGGATCGGCTTGCCGCCCATCGCGTAGACGTCCGACAGCGCGTTCGTCGCCGCGATGCGGCCAAAGTCGAAGGGGTCGTCGACGATGGGCATGAAGAAGTCGGTCGTCGCCACCAGCGCCTGCTCGTCGTTCAGCTGGTAGACCGCGGCGTCGTCGCTGGTCTCCAGGCCGACCAGCAGCTCGGGCGGCATCGGCATCGCGCTGCTGCCGCGCAGGATCTGGCTCAGCACGCCCGGGGCGATCTTGCAGCCGCAGCCGCCGCCGTGCGACAGCGAGGTCAGGCGGGGTTCGGTGGTGGGGGTGGTCATGGTCGGGCTCTCGAATCGCGAAACGGCGACGAGCATAGTCCGCCCCGGGAAACCGAGCGCCTGCGCGGGCCGGGCCGAACTTCCATAATCGCGCCCCCATTCGCCGCCCACCGGAGAGCCGATGATCCATCGCCTGATGTCCCGCGCGCTGCGCGTCGCCGCCCTCGCCGCCGCTGTCGCCGCCGCCGGTGCCCACGCCCAGCAGGTGCTGCGTGTCACCGCGATCCCCGACGAGTCGCCGACCGAGCTCGCGCGCAAGGCCGCGCCGCTGGTCAAGTATCTCGAGAGCAAGCTGGCGATGAAGGTCGAGTACACGCCGGTGACCGACTACGCCGCCGCCGTCGAGACCCTGGTCAACCGCAAGATCGACCTCGCCTGGTTCGGCGGCTTCACCTTCGTGCAGGCCAGCATCCGCTCCGGCGGCCAGGTCGTGCCGCTGGTGCAGCGCGAGGAGGACCAGAAGTTCCGCTCGGTCTTCGTCAGCGCCGACCCGGCGATCCGCACGCTGGCCGACATCAAGGGCCGCGACTTCAGCTTCGGCTCGCAGAGCTCGACCTCGGGCCACCTGATGCCGCGCAGCTTCCTGATGCAGGCCGGCATCGAGCCCGACCGCGACTTCCGCCGCGTTGCCTACAGCGGCGCGCACGACGCCACCGTGGCCGCGGTCGCCGCCGGCAAGGTGGCCGCCGGGGCGCTGAACATCTCGGTCTGGGACAAGCTCGTCACCGAGAACAAGGTCGACACCCAGCGTGTGCACGTCGTCTACACGACGCCGCCCTACTACGACTACAACTGGACCGTGCACGCCCAGATGCCGGCGGCGCTGCGCGAGAAGATCAAGGCCGCGTTCCTGGCGCTGTCGCGCGACACGGCCGAAGGCCGCGAGGTGCTGGAACTGCAGCGCGCGACGCGTTTCGTGCCGACCCAGCCCGAGAACTACAAGGGCATAGAGGCCGCGGCGCGTGCCGCCGGCCTGATCTGAGCGCCGGATGCGGGTCGCGCTCGACGGCCTCGCCGGCCGCCACCCGGCGGCCCGCGCCGACGCGCCGCCGGCGCTGTCCGGGCTGACGCTTTCGGTCGGCGCGGGCGAGGCGGTGGCCGTCATCGGCCCGTCGGGCGCCGGCAAGACGACGCTGCTGCAGCTCGTCGCCGCGGCGCTGCGGCCGGCTGCCGGCCGTGTCGAGC
>NZ_NRRU01000074.1 GCF_016583785.1 Rubrivivax gelatinosus
AGATGGAAGACATCAACGCCGAGTTCGGCCAGGCCGACGTGGCGATCATCCTGGGCGCCAACGACGTCGTGAACCCTGCGGCGCACGTCAAGGGCAGCGCGATCTACGGCATGCCGATCCTGGAGGCCTACAAGGCCAAGACGGTGATCGTGAACAAGCGTTCGATGGCTTCGGGCTACGCCGGTCTCGACAACGAACTCTTCTACATGGACAAGACGATGATGGTCTTCGGCGACGCCAAGAAGGTGGTCGAGGAGATGGTCAAGTCGGTCGAGTGAACCCGGGCCGGCCGCATGCGGCCGGCTTCACGGGGCTTCTCCCCCACCCCCCGGGCAGGTGAGACCTGCTCGGAATCCCGGATGACGCAGACGTAAGGGTCCCGACAGAATCCTGCGTCCCACGGAGACAAGGTGCATGGAGAAGATCTGGCTGAAGCAGTACCCCGCAGGCGTGCCTGCCGAGGTGAGCGTCGAGCTCTACCCGTCGCTCGTCGCGCTGCTCGAAGAGAGCTTCGCCAAGTACCGCGAGCTCGCGGCCTACAAGTTCATGGGTCGCACCGTGAGCTTCCGCGAGGTCGACGAGGCTTCGCGCGCGCTCGCGGCCTACCTGCAGTCGCTGGGCCTGGCGCGCGGCGACCGCGTCGCGATCATGATGCCCAACGTGCCGCAGTACCCGGTGGCGGTCGCGGCCATCCTGCGGGCGGGTTACGTCATCGTCAACGTCAACCCGCTGTACACGCCGCGTGAGCTGGAGCACCAGCTCAAGGACTCGGGCTCCAAGGCGATCATCATCCTCGAGACCTTCGCGCACACGCTGCAGAAGGTCTACGACGCGGTGCCGACGAAGAAGGTCATCGTCGCGGCGATGGGCGACATGCTCGGCCTGATCAAGGGCGCGGTCGTCAACCACGTGGTGCGCAAGGTGAAGAAGATGGTGCCGGCCTGGGAGATCCCGGGTGCGGTGCGCTTCCCCGACGCGCTCGCGCGCGGCCGCAACAAGCCGCTGTCGACGCTGAAGATCGGCCCCGACGACATCGCCGTGCTGCAGTACACCGGCGGCACCACCGGCGTCAGCAAGGGCGCGATCCTGCTGCACCGCAACCTGGTCGCCAACGTGCTGCAGTCCGAGGCCTGGTACCAGCCGGCGCTGAAGAAGATCCCGGCCGGCGAGCAGATCGTCACCGTCTGCGCGCTGCCGCTGTATCACATCTTCGGCTTCACCGCGAACATGATGCTGGCGATGCGCATGGGCGGCTGCAACGTGCTGATCCCGAACGCACGCGACTTCCCGTCGACGCTCAAGGAGCTGTCCAAGCACCGCTTCCACAGCTTCCCGGCGGTCAACACGCTGTTCAACGCCCTGGCCAACCACCCCGACTTCGACAAGGTCGACTGGAGCCACCTGAAGATCAGCGTCGGCGGCGGCATGGCGGTGCAGCACGCGACCGCCAAGCTCTGGCTCGAGAAGACCGGCTGCCCGAT
This sequence comes from Rubrivivax gelatinosus, assembly GCF_016583785.1. Classification (GTDB taxonomy): domain Bacteria; phylum Pseudomonadota; class Gammaproteobacteria; order Burkholderiales; family Burkholderiaceae_C; genus Rubrivivax; species Rubrivivax gelatinosus_B. The sequence continues at coordinate 1,482 of NZ_NRRU01000074.1, forward strand.
CTGCGAGGGCTACGGCCTGTCCGAGACCAGCCCGTCGGTGACCTGCAACCCGGTCGACACCGAGGCCTACAGCGGCGCCATCGGCCTGCCGCTGCCGAGCACCGAGATGTGCCTGCTCGACGACGAGGGCCGCGAGGTGGCGCCCGGGGCCGCCGGCGAGATCGCGGTGCGCGGCCCGCAGGTGATGGCCGGCTACTGGCAGCGCCCGGACGAGACCGCCAAGGTGATGACCGCCGACGGCTTCTTCCGCACCGGCGACGTCGGCATGGTCGACGAACGCGGCTACTTCCGCATCGTCGACCGCAAGAAGGACATGATCCTGGTCTCGGGTTTCAACGTCTACCCGAACGAGATCGAGGACCTGATCACGCAGATGCCCGGCGTGCTCGAATGCGCCGCGATCGGCGTGCCCGACGCCAAGGCCGGCGAGGCGGTCAAGGTGGTCATCGTCAAGAAGGACGCCGGGGTCAGCGAGGCCGACGTGCGCGCCTATTGCGAGGCCAATCTCACGGGTTACAAGCGCCCCAAGGTGGTCGAGTTCCGCACCGATCTGCCGAAAACCCCGGTAGGCAAGATCCTGCGGCGCGAGCTGCGGAACTGACGCGGCGCGGCCCGCCGCGCGCCCCGGGCGACCGGGCCACCAGGGGAACCCGTTGAGCGTACGTCTGCACAAGACCGACGCCGGCCGCGAGGCGATCCGGCGTCGCGACGCCGAACTCTCGCGTGCGGCGCGCAACCTGCTGCTGATCGTCGACGCCTCGCGTCCGGCCGAAGCCTGGCTGGCCGCCGTCGCCGGCGCCCAGGCCCAGGACCTGGAGCGCCTGCTCGCACTCGGTTATGTCGCCGAAGCGGCGGCAGCGGCCCGCGCCGTGGCACCGGCGGCGTCGCTGCCGCCCGAAGGCGCGCTCGACGCCGCGCTGCAGCGGCTCGAACCACGCACGCTCTACGACCTGCTGACGGCGGAGGCGCGCCCGCGGCTGGGCCTGGTCAAGGGCTACCGCATGGTGCTCGACGTCGAACGCAGCGGCGGGCCCGACGAGTTGCGCCGCCTGGCCCTGCGCTTCGTCGCCGAACTCCAGGAAGGCGCCGGCGCCGAGGCCGCACGTGCCTTCTGCCGCCGGCTCGGCGCCACTGTCTGATCCGGGCGGCGGCACGCCGCTGCCGGCCTCGGGCACACTGCGCGCCGCGATGAGCACACGCCTGTATCTCGATACCCCGCTGACCGCCGGCACGACGCTGGCGCTGCCCCCCGGCGCCGCGCGCCACGTCCAGGTCCGCCGGCTGCAGCCCGGCGATGCGCTGCTGCTGTTCGACGGCTCCGGCGCCGAATGGCCGGCCGAAGTCGCGGCGATGGGCCGCAGCGAGGTCACGGTGCGCGTCGGCGCGCCGCTGGCGGTCGAACGTGAACTGCCGTTCGCGGCGACGCTGGCCCTCGGCATGCCGGCCAACGACCGCATGGACGCTTTGGTCGAGAAGGCGACCGAGCTCGGTGTCGCGCGCATCCAGCCGCTGGTCTGCGAACGTTCGGTTCTGCGCCTGGACGGCGAACGCGCCGAACGCAAGCAGGCGCACTGGCAGGCGGTGGCCGTTGCCGCCTGCGAGCAGTGCGGGCGCACACGCGTGCCCCAGCTGCTGCCGGTGCGGCCGCTGGCCGGCTGGCTGGCCGACGGTGCGGCGCAGCAGGCGCTGGGCACGCGGCTGCTGCTGAGCCCGAGGCCTGGCGCGCGGCCGCTGGCCGAGGCGCTGGCCGCCGATGCAGCGTTCTGCAGCCTGAGCGGCCCCGAAGGCGGGCTGTCGCCGGCCGAAGAAGCCGAGGCCGAAGCCGCCGGTTTTGCCGCGGTCGGGCTGGGGCCGCGTGTGCTGCGCGCCGACACCGCGCCGCTGGCGCTGCTGGCCTGGGCCGGGCTGCGGGTCTGACCGCCTGTCGCGCCGGCATGCGCCGGTCAGAATCGGCGCCACCAGGACCCGCGGCGCAGGCCGCCAGCGACGATGCGGCACGACGAATACCTGCGCCACGACGCCAGCGCGCTGGCCGAACGGGTGCGCCGCGGCGAGGTCTCGCCGCCTGAGCTGCTGGCGCTGGCACGCGCCCAGGCCGAACGGGTGCAGCCGCTGCTGAACTTCATCACCCGGCCGCTGCCCGAGCTGGCTCAGGCCCAGCTGGCGCGAGCGCCCGCCGGCGCGCTGGCCGGCGTGCCCTTCGTCGTCAAGGACAGCGTCGCCGACGTCGCCGGCGTGCCCACCAGCTACGGCAGCCGCGCGTTCGAGCGTGTCGTGCCGACGCTGCATGCCGCGGTGCTGCGCCGGCTGCTGGACGCCGGCGCCGTCGTCTTCGCCAAGACCAACCTGCCCGAACTCGGCCTCAAAGGCGTCAGCGACAGCCGGCTCTTCGGGCCGGTCAGCAACCCCTGGGACCCGGCACGCAACGCCGGCGGCTCCAGCGGCGGCTCGGCCGCGGCGGTGGCCGCGGGTGTCGTGCCGATGGCCGGCGGCAACGACGGCGGCGGCTCGCTGCGCATCCCGGCGGCGGCCTGCGGGCTGTTCGCGCTCAAGCCCTCGCGCGGGCGCATCTCCAACGGCCCGGGCCTGGGCGAGGTCTGGTTCGGCGCCTGCAGCGAAGGCGTGATCTCGCGCAGCGTGCGCGACAGCGCGCTTGCGCTCGACGTCCTCTGCGGCGCCGAGCCCGGCGACCCCTTCGCGGCGGCGGCGCCGGCCGAGCCCTTCGTCGCCGCGCTGAACCGGCCGCTGCCGCGGCTGCGCGTGGCGTTCTCGACCGCGTCGCCGCTGGGCACGCCGGTGGACTCGCAGGCCGTGGCCGCGGTCGTCGCCGCCGCGCGCCGGCTCGAGGCGCTGGGCCACCGGGTCGAAGAGAAGGCGCCGGCCATCGACGGCGCCGCGGTGGCCTCGTGTTATCTCGCGCTGTACGCGGCGCAGATCCCGGCCGTCATCGCCTGGGCGCGTTCGCAGGGTGCACGCGACACCGACTTCGAGCCGCTGACACGCGTGATGGCCGCCTACGGCCGCGGTTTCGGTGCCGGCGCGCTGACGCTGAGCCTGGGCCAGTGGAACGTGTTCGCGCGCACGCTGGCCGCGTTCTTCGGGCAGCACGATGTCTGGCTGACGCCGACGCTGGCGCAACCGGCGCTGCTGCACGGCACGCTGGACCCCAAACCGGCCCAAGCCTGGGCGAGTTCGATGCTGATCGCCACCGGCCTGCTCGGCCCGCTGGCGCGGCTGGGGCTGCTGGGCGCGACCGTCGAGCGCCTGTTCATCCAGAACCTGGCGCCCTACCCCTTCACCCAGCTCGCCAACCTGGCCGGCGTGCCGGCGATGAACCTGCCGCTGCACTGGACGCCCGAAGGCCTGCCGCTGGGTGTGCAGGCCGTCGGCCGCATCGGCGACGAGGCGACGCTGCTGCAGCTGGCGGCCGAGCTCGAGGCTGACTCACCCTGGTTCGACCGGCTGGCGCCGATCGCGCGCGGCGCCGGCTGATCAGCCTTCGGCGGCGATCTCGCGCAGCGCCTGCTCGAAGACCTCGGGCGGCTGGCCGCCGGAGATCAGGTGGCGTTCGTTCACCACCACCGCCGGTACCGAGTGGATGCCCAGCGCGAGCCAGCGCTGTTCTTCGGTGCGCACGGCTTCGGCGTGTTCGTCGCTGGCCAGCAGCGCCGCCGCCCAGGCCGCGTCCAGGCCCACCGACGTGGCGATGCGCACCAGCTCGGCGTGGTCGCCGGGGTTGCGGCCTTCGCCGTGATAAGCCGCCAGCAGGGCGCGCTTCAGTTCCAGCCCGCGGCCCTGCAGCGAAGCGCCGTGCAGCAGCCGGTGGGCGTCGAAGGTGTTCCAGATGCGCGTGCGTTCGCCGAAGCTGAACCCCACCGCCGCGCCGCGTTCGGCCAGCGTGCGCCGCACCGCGGCGAACTGCTCGGGTGCGCCGCCGTACTTGCGCTGCAGGTGTTCGTCTATGGCCTCGCCCTCGGCCGCCATGTCGGGGTTGAGTTCGAACGGCCGCACGTGGATCTCGGCCTGCACCTCGCCCGCCAGGCGTTCGAGCGCGCTTTCCAGCGCGGCCAGCCCGACGGCGCACCAGGGGCAGACGACGTCGCTGACGAAATCGATGCGCAGCTGTTTCATGCGGCCTCCTTGTTCGAGCCGGCGACCATGTCGAAGCGGAACAGCCGGCATTCGATGGGCCCGTTCCACATCGGCACGCGCCGGCTCTCCTTCAGCCGCATCAGCGAGGGCAGCTTCATCTCCGGGCTCAGCACCCAGGCGGTCCAGCCGGCGTACTGGCGTTTCCAGTGCCCGGCCAGCGCGCCGAAGAATTCGGCCGACGAGCCGCCGCCGTCGAAACCTTCGCGCGCCGCACCGGGTGCGTCGGCGCGGCTGCTGCCGCTGCCCTTGGGCGCGATGCGTTCGCCGTAGGGCGGGTTCAGCATCAGCGTGCCCTGTGCGGCCGGCGCCGGGCGCTGCAGCGCGTCGGCGGTCTTGAACGTGATCGCCTGGCCGACGCCGGCGCTGGCCGCATTGCGCGTCGCGAAGTCGGTCATGCGGAAACTCACGTCGCCGGCGAACACCGCCACCGCCGGCGCATGCACCCGGTCGCGCGCCGCCTGCTGCAGCTCGCGCCAGGCGCCCAGCTGGTCGCGGAACGGCAGCAGGCGTTCGAACGCGAAGCGGCGCTTGATGCCCGGGGCGATGCCGCAGGCGATCTGCGCGGCCTCGATCGCGATCGTGCCGGCGCCGCAGCAGGGGTCGAGCAGCGCGCCGTCTTCTGCGCGCCCGTGCCAGCCGGCGGCGGCCAGCATCGCCGCGGCCAGCGTCTCCTTCAGCGGCGCCTCGCCCTTGACGCCGCCGGCACGTTCGTCGCGCCAGCCGCGCTTGAACAGCGCCTCGCCCGAGGTGTCGGCGTACAGCGTCGCGTGTTCCGGGCCGACGTAGAGCTGCAGCGCCAGGTCGGGGTGGCGGGTGTCGACGCTGGGGCGTTCGCCGGCGCTTTCGCGCAGGCTGTCGCAGACGGCGTCCTTCACGCGCAGGGCGGCGAAATTCAGGCTCTTCAGCGGCGAACGCTGGGCGGCGACGTCGACGCGCAGCGTCTGCCGCGGCGTGATCCAGTCGCCCCAGGGCACGCGGCGCGCGAGTTCGTAGAGCTGGTGTTCGTCGTGGTAGGCGCCGTCGGCCAGCGGCCAGAGCACCCGCTGCGCGAGCCGGCTTTCCAGGTTCAGCGCCATCGCCGCGCGTTCGTCGCCGTCGACCCAGACGCCGCCGCGTGTGGCTTCGGTCGGGCGGCCGGTGATGCGGGCGGCTTCTTCGGCCAGCAGGGCTTCGACGCCGCCGGCGCAGGGGAGGAACAGCGAAACAGTCATGGTGAGGCGGCGCGGGCGGTGGAACGCCGCACTGTAGTGCAGCGCAGGCGGAGGATCAGATGGCGCGGCGCAGCGAGGCCGGTGCGATCTTCAGCGCTTCACGGTACTTGGCGACGGTGCGGCGCGCGACCTGGATGCCCTGCTCCTCGAGCATCTGCGAGAGCTGGCTGTCCGACAGCGGCTTGGCGCTGTCCTCGGCCGACACCAGCTGCTGGATCAGCGCACGCACCGCGGTGCTGGACGCGTTGCCGCCGGCCTCGGTGTTCAGCGAGCTGCCGAAGAAGTACTTCAGCTCGAAAGTGCCCTGCGGCGTCGCCATGTACTTGGCGGTGGTGACGCGCGAGATCGTGCTCTCGTGCAGGCCCAGTTCGTCGGCGATCTCGCGCAGCACCAGCGGCTTCATCGCGATCGCGCCGTGGGTGAAGAAGCCCTTCTGGCGTTCGACGATGGCCTTGGACACGCGCAGGATGGTGTCGAAGCGCTGCTGGATGTTCTTCATGAACCAGCGCGCTTCCTGCAGCCGCGACGACAGCCCGCCGGCACTGTTGCCGCGCTGGCCGCGGATCGCCTGGGCGTAGAGGTCGTTGATGCGCAGCTTGGGCATCACGTCGGGGTTCAGCAGCACCTTGAAGCCGCGGCCCGCCTTCTGCACGACGACGTCGGGCACGATGATGTTGGACTCGGCCGGCGAGAACGGCCGCCCGGGCTTGGGCTCGCAGCCGACGATCAGCGTCTGCGCCTGGCGCAGCAGGTCCTCGCCGGCACCGGTGGCGGCGGTCAGCTTCTTGACGTCGCGGCGCGCGAGCAGCTCGAGGTGGTGCTCGCAGATGCGGATCGCCACCTCGCGCGCTTCGCAGCGCGCCTGGCGCCGCAGCTGCAGCGTCAGGCATTCGGACAGCGAGCGTGCGCCGACGCCGGTGGGCTCCAGGCTCTGCAGCCAGCGCAGCGCGCACTGCAGGCGTTCGGCCAGCTGCTCGCGCTCTTCCTCGTCCTCGATGCCGAGCATCTCGGCCAGGCGCGCGGCGATCTCCTCGACCGGGTCGGCGAGGTAGCCGTCGTCGTCCAGCGACTCGATCAGCACGTGCAGCGCCGCCAGGTCCTCGCCGGACAGGCGCATGCCGGCGATCTGCGCGCGCAGGTGGTCCTGCAGCGTGCCGGTGCCGGCGCGGCGGTCCTGCGCGTCGAGTTCGTCGTCGCTGTCGCTGACGCCCGACGGCGGCGTCTCGCGGATGCCGTCGAAGTCGTCGCGTTCGGTGCCGTTCTCCCAGTCGTCGCGTTCGGTGGTGCCGAAATCGTCGCCGCTGACCTCGGCCACCGCGGGTTCGGCGGCGGCGTCGGTGGATTCCTCGCGCTCGGCGACACGGTCGGTCGCGGCACGTTCGGCGACGGCGTCGAAAGGCGTCGCCGCCTCCTCGTCGACTTCCAGGAAGGGGTTCTGCTCGAGCATCTGCTCGACTTCCTGGTGCAGCTCCAGCGTCGACAGCTGCAGCAGGCGGATCGACTGCTGGAGCTGCGGCGTCAGTGCCAGGTGCTGCGACAGGCGGACCTGCAGGGACGGCTTCATGGGAACAGGCGGCGTTTGCCAAGCTGCCGCCGCGGATCCGGCTCCGCCGGTCCGCTGGAGGCGCCCCCCTGGGGGGGAGCGCCGAAGGCGCTACGGGGGGGGCTCATGTCACATGCGGAAATTTTCGCCGAGGTAGACCTTGCGCACCTCGGCGTTCTCGATGATGGCCTGGGGCGTGCCTTCGGCGAGCACGCTGCCTTCGCTGATGATGTAGGCCCGGTCGCAGATGCCGAGCGTCTCGCGCACGTTGTGGTCGGTGATCAGCACGCCGATGCCGCGCGATTTGAGGAAGGCGATGATGCGTTGGATCTCGATGACGGCGATCGGGTCGACGCCGGCGAAGGGCTCGTCGAGCAGGATGAAACGCGGCTGTGTCGCCAGCGCGCGTGCGATCTCGACGCGGCGGCGTTCGCCGCCCGACAGCGCCGGCGCCGGCGAGGCGCGCAGCTTCTCGATCGACAGGTCGTGCAGCAGCTTGTCCAGCAGCTCGTTGATGGTCGCGGCCTTCAGCGGCCGGCCGTCGGGGCCGAGCTGCAGCTCGAGCACCGCGCGGATGTTCTCCTCGACGGTGAGCTTGCGGAAGATCGAGGCTTCCTGCGGCAGATAGGACAGCCCCAGGCGCGAACGCTGGTGGATCGGCAGGCGCTCGACCGAGCGGCCGTCGATGCGGATCTGGCCCTCGTCGGCGCGTACCAGGCCCACGACCATGTAGAAGGTGGTCGTCTTGCCGGCGCCGTTGGGCCCGAGCAGGCCGACGACCTCGCCGGCCGCCACCGACAGGTGCACGTCCTTGACGACGCGGCGCGCGCCGTAGCTCTTCTGCAGGTGTTCGGCTTCGAGCCGGCTGGTCGTGGCCGCGACGTCCATCAGCGCTTGCTCCCGAGCGTGCGGGCCGGAGCCAGCGGCGCCGCGGATGCCGGCGCCGATGCCGGCGCGGCGGCGTCGCTGCGCGGGCTCAGCACCGCACGCACGCGGCCGCTCGGGTTGGCCGGCGTGGTCTCGCCACCGGCGACGTTGAAGGTCTCGGCCGAAGCGTCCCAGACGATCTGCGAGCCGGTGATCTCGTCGGCGACGATCGCGCCGCGCAGCCGGCGCACCGAGCCGTTGCCGACGAAACGCAGCGTGTCGGCGCGGCCGTCGTATTCGATGCGGTCGGCGACGCCCTCGACGAACTCGTCGACACCGTCGCGTTTCTGGCGGTAGCTCGCCTGGTGGCTGGGCGTGCCGATCGCGGTGGCGGCGCGGTAGCCGGCCTGGGTCTCGCGCAACTCGACGCGGTCGGCGCGGATGACCATCGTGCCCTGGGTGATGACGACGTTGCCGTTGAACTCGACCACCTGGCGCTGCAGGTCGACCGAACCCGGTCGGTCGGCTTCGACCACCATCTGGCGCTCGCGGTCGGCGCGTTCGGCCCACACGGCGCTGCTGAGCAGCGCCAGCATCAGGGCGGCGGCTCGGCGTATCGATTGGGGGCTGGGCGTCATATTCGGCACGAAACTTGCAATCATTCTATCCGCAAGTTCGTGCCGGCGGACAGCGCCTGCTGCCCGGTGTTGCGTGCGCGATGCGCCGGATCAAGACCCGGCGCTGCGGCCGCTTCAAGCGCCCTGGCGGGCGCGGCCGATCAGGTAGTCGGCGACGGCCAGCGCACGGTCGTGACCGCCGGCCAGTGCGCCGGAAGTGTAGTACCGGCCCTGGACGCCGATCGCCGGCACGCCGTCGATCTTGTAGGCCTCCGACAGCTGCTTCGCCCGGTTGGCCTTGGTCGCGACGCTGAACGAGCGGAAGGACTCGGTGAACTTGGCGCCGTCCAGGCCGTTGGCGACCATGAAGGCGACGATGTCCGACTCCGACAGCAAGCGCTTGCCCTGGGCGTGGATCGCGGTGAAGACCTTGCGGTGCATCGCGCCGACCTGGCCCATCTCCTCGAGCGCGTAGAAGATCTTCTGGCCGATCTGGTGGCGCGCGGTGAAACCCACCGGCACGCGCCGGAACGCCACGTCGGCGGGCACGCGCTTGCTCCAGGAATCGAGCAGCGGCTCGAATTCGTAGCAGTGCGGGCACTCGTACCAGAAGAACTCGACCACCTCGACCTTCTTGCCCTCGGGCAGCGAGACCGGCGCCGCCGTCTGCAGCCGCACGTACTGCGTGCCCTCGACCGGCCCGCCTTGCGCCCGGGCGGAGCCGGCGAGCGCCAGCCCGAGGCCCGTGCCGGCCAGGTGGATCGAGAAATCGCGCCGCTTCATGTGAGTCCTTTCGAGTGATCGTTGACGGGACGTGGACCGGCGCGATGGGCGCCGGGTTCCGTGATCACGGTTTTTCGGCGCGCACCAGCCGGGCGTCGATGCTGGCAGCCTGCAGCCGCCCCTGCACGCCTTCGGCCTCTTCGCGTGTCGCGTAGGGGCCTGTGCGTACCCGGAACATCGTCTTGCCGGCCTGCTCGCGTTCGCTCACCTTGGCCGCGAAGCCGAGCATCGCGAGGCGCGCGCGCTCCTGCTCGGCGTCCTCGGCGCGCGTGAACGCGCCGGCCTGCACGAAGTACACGAACGCTTCAGCCGCCTTCTCGGTGGACTGCCCGGAGAGGATGGCCGCCGGATCGCGTGTCGTGCCGTGCTGCGCCGCCGGTGCCGGGCTGGGGCTCGCGGCCCGGGTCGGCGTGGAGGCGGGTACCGGCGCGGGCGCGGGCGCGGGTGCCGGAGCTCCGTCGGTTGCGGCCGACGCCGGTGCCGGCAGCGACGGCTGCTTGCCGGCCAGCGGCGCGTTCGGGTCCCAGCGTTTGTTGCGTTCGGCCTCGGCGTTGTCCTGCTCGACGGTGCGCTGCGGCACCTTGTCGATGAAGGGCACCGGAGCCTTGGTGATGTAGAGCGCCACCGCGAGCGCGATCGCCAGACCGGCCAGCAGGCCGACGATGAGCCCGAGCGCGAAGCCGCCGCGCTGGTGCTTCATGCCTGGGACTCCGCGGCCGCGGGCAGTTCGCGCGACATCGACTCCGGCGCCGAGACGCCGAGCACCGCCAGCCCGTTGCGCAGCACCTGGGCCGTCGCGGCCAGCAGCGCCATGCGCGAGCGTGCCAGCGCCGGGTCGTCGACCAGGAAGCGTTCGCTGCCGTAGTAGCTGTGGAAGGCGGCGGCGAGCTCGCGCAGGTAGAACGCGACGTCGTGCGGCGCCAGGTCGGCGGCGGCGCGCTCCAGCATGCCGGGGTAGGCGGCCAGCTGCAGCATCAGCGCGTACTCCGACGGCGCCGTCAGCAGCGCCAGGTCGGCGTGCTCGAAGTCGGCCGTGCCCTGGTACTGCGCCAGCACCGAGCAGATGCGGGCGTGGGCGTACTGGACGTAGAAGACCGGGTTCTCGTCGTTGGCCTTGAGCGCCAGGTCGATGTCGAAGGTGAACTCGCTGTCGGACTTGCGGCTGCTGAGGAAGAAGCGCACCGCGTCGCGGCTGGTCCATTCGATCAGGTCGCGCAGCGTCACGTAGCTGCCGGCGCGCTTGGAGATCTTCACCTCCTGGCCGCCCTTCATCACCGTGATCATCTTGTAGAGCACGTAGTCGGGGAAGCCGGCCGGGATGCCGACGCCCGCCGCCTGCAGCCCGGCGCGCACACGCGCCACGGTGCCGTGGTGGTCGGTGCCCTGGACGTTGATGACCTGGGTGTAGCCGCGCTGGAACTTGGCGATGTGGTACGCGACGTCGGGCACGAAGTAGGTGTAGCTGCCGTCGGACTTGCGCATCACGCGGTCCTTGTCGTCGCCGTACTCGGTGCTGCGCAGCCACAGCGCGCCGCCGTCCTCGAAGGTCTTGCCGGCGGCGACCAGGCGGCGCACGGTGTCCTCGACGCGGCCGTCGGCGTAGAGGCTCGACTCGAGGTAGTAGTGGTCGAAACGAACGCCGAAGGCCTTCAGGTCCAGGTCCTGCTCGCGGCGCAGGTAGGCGACGGCGAACTGGGCGATACCGGCCAGGTCCTCGGGGTCGCCCGAGGCCGTGAACGTGCGGTCGTCGGCCTGCACGGTCTTCTTCGCCACGAAGTCGGCGGCGATCTCGGCGATGTAGTCGCCGTTGTAGGCCGACTCGGGCCAGCCGTCGTCGCCGGGCTTGAGGCCCTTGATCCGGCACTGCGTCGACAGCGCCAGCGTCTGGATCTGCACGCCGGCGTCGTTGTAATAGAACTCGCGCAGCACCTCGTGGCCCTGCGCGGCCAGCAGGTTGCTGAGCGCGTCGCCGAGCGCGGCGTTGCGGCCGTGGCCGACGTGCAGCGGCCCGGTCGGGTTGGCCGAGACGAACTCGACCATCACGCGCTGGCCGCTGGCGGGTTTGCGGCCGAAGGCCTCGCCGCCCTGCAGCACCTCGGCGACGACGGCCTGGCGTGCCGCCGGCTTCAGGCGCAGGTTGATGAAGCCCGGGCCGGCGATCTCGATCGCCTGCACCCAGCGCTGGAACGCCGGCTGCTGCTCGAGCAGCGCGACGAGCTGCTGGCCGAGCTCGCGCGGGTTCTTCTTCAGCGTGCGCGCCAGCGCCATCGCGGCGGTGACGGCGAGGTCGCCGTGGGCGGCCTGCTTAGGGGACTCGAACGCGGCGACGGGGGCCGCGCCGGGGGCCAGTTCGCCCAGCGCCACGGCCAGCGCCTGCAGCAGCTCTTGCTTCGCTTGGATCATCGGCCGATTCTACTTTTGGGGCTGGGGTGGCTTCAGTGTCGCGGGCTGCTGCCGAAGGTGGCAACATCGGCCGCCGGATCCACCCGGCGCATGAAGATGCCAGAAGCCACCACCACGACGCCCCCGTTCCTGGATCCGGAACTGCCCGAGCGCATCGGCAAGTACCGCGTGCTCGAGCGTCTGGGCGAAGGCGCGACCAGCGAGGTCTTCCGCGCGCGCGATGATTTCCGCGAGGAGGACGTCGCGATCAAGCGCGTGCGCCCGGCCGTCGTCGCCGACTCGCGCGAGAGCCATTTCCAGCAGCGTTTCTTCGCCGCCGAGGCCGCGCTCGTCGGCCGGCTGCAGCACCCGAACGTGGTGCGCATCCTCGACGCCGTCGCCGACGTCCAGGCGCCCTATCTGGTGATGGAGTACGTGCCGGGCGCGACGCTGCGCCGCTTCTGCCGCGCCGACGCGCTGCTGCCGCTGGAGCAGATCGTCGAAATCGGCTTCAAGTGCGCGATGGCCCTGGACTACATGTACCGCCAGGGCCTGATCCACCGCGACGTCAAGCCGGCCAACCTGCTGGCGGTGTTCGACGGCGATCAGGTCGTCGACGTCAAGATCACCGACTTCGGCAGCGTCTTCAACTTCGACACCGAGCGCACCCAGATCTACCGCGTCGGCTCGCTCGCCTACATGTCGCCCGAGCAGCTCGATGGCGACACGCTGGACTGCCGCGCCGACATCTATTCGCTGGCCGCGGTGCTGTTCCACCTGATCGCCGGGCGCCCGCCCTTCGACGCCCAGCAGCAGCCGGCGCTGATGCACCAGATCTACCGCGCCGAGCCGCCGTCGCTGCAGTCGCTGCGCGAAGGCGTGCCGGCCAAGCTCGAGGCGCTGATCCTGCGCTCGCTGGCCAAGAAGCGCGACGACAGGCCGGCCGACTGGGCGGCGTTCGCGCAGGCGCTCTCGGAACTCGTCGCCAACCGCGAGGTGCCGCAGGGCCACGCCCAGCACGTGCTCGATTCCGAGCGCTTCAGCCTGCTGCGCAAGCTCGAGTTCTTCTCGCGTTTCGGCGACGTCGAGCTCTGGGAAGTGGTGCACCGCGCGAAGTGGCAGCGGTTCCCGTACGGCCACGCGCTGTACCGCAAGGGCGACACCGGCAACACCTTCCACATCGTCGCCGCCGGCCAGGTGGACGTCTACCGCGACGGCCAGCGCGTCGCGCGCCTGGGCACGGGTACTTCCGTCGGCGAGATGGCCTACCTGGCGCCGAGCGAGGACCTGCGCACGCACAGCGCCGACATCCTGGTGTCGGAGCCGCTGACCAGCATCGCGTTCACGCCGCAGACGCTGGGCCAGCTGTCGGTGGACACGCGCCACCGCTTCGACCAGGCCTTCATCAGCGTGCTGGTGCGGCGGCTGCATGCCGCGCACGAGTCGATGGCGCATCCGCGGCGCATTCTGTAGCTGGCGCCTCCCGGCGCGTGCGGGGAACGCGCCTACCAGAGCGCTTAAACGAGCACGTGCCTCCGGCGCGTGCCCGTTCCGCACCTACCAGCGCGTCCCAGGCGGCACGTCGATGCGGATGCCGAAACGTTCGGCGGGGGAGACGAGCACGTCTTCCATCATCTCGCCCCACGGCCCGGCTTCCGGGTGCGACTGCAGTTCCTGCTCGCGCTGCACGACCAACGCCTCCATGTCGGCGCGGCCCGGGCGGCGGGCGCGGTCGGTGGCGCGCTGGTGCGGCACGTTGCCGAAGCGCACCGCCATGCGCCGCAGCAGCCCGTGGTACATCTGCGAGACACGCGACGGCGTCACCTTCAGCGAGGCTGCCAGTTCCACCGGCGACATGCCGACGCCCAGGTAGGCGTCTATGACCTGGCGCTCGCGTTCGGGCAGCTGGGCGAAGAAAGCCTCGAGCCGGCGCAGCACGATCGCGGTGTCGACACGCGCCTCGACCTCGTCCTTCTCGGTCGCCGGGTGGTGGCGTTCGGCGAACTCGGGCTCGTCCTCGTCGCCGCCGCCACTGCTGCTGCGCTGCTGGCTGGCCTGCGCCAGCTGCTCGAGCAGCGCGATCTCTTCGATGTCCATCTTGCACAGCCGCGCCAGTTCGGCCAGCCCGGCTTCGCCGCCGTTGGTCGAACGCCAGCGTTCGCGTGCGATCTGCAGCACCTTGATCTTGCGGCGCTGGGCGCGTGTCAGCACGTCCATCTGGCGCAGCTCGTCGATCATCGCGCCCTTGACGCGCTGGCGCGCGTAGCGCGCGAAGGCTTCGCGTGCCTCGGGCGACTCGCGGTCGCCTTCCCAGACGAAGCTGAGCGAGGCCTGCGCGACCGCGATCAGGCCGACCTGGATCAGGTCCGCCTTCTCGACGTTGGCCGGCAGATGCCGGACCAGCGTCTGGGCCTGCTGGCGCACCCAGCTCTGATTGCGTGCCACCAGCGAAGACGGCACCCCCTCCAACGAGATCATGGGCGCCTATCTTCCGGCCCGCGGCGCCAGGCCACAAGCGGCGAATTCGAAAACGTGCACGGCTCCCCCTGGCCCGGGGCCTGGCGCTCTGATCCAATTGACTGGGGCCCCGATGCCCGATCAAGGAGATACAACATGAAGATGACCACGATGGCCGCCGCACTGGCGGCGCTGCTGGCCTGCGGCCCGCTGCTGGCGGCCGAGACGGCACAACAAAGCAAGATGAAGACCTGCAACGCCGATGCCGCCGGCAAGAAGGGTGACGAACGCAAGGCCTTCATGAAGGAATGCCTGTCGGCCAAGCCTGCCGCCGCCAAGCAGACGCAGCAGGAACGCATGAAGTCCTGCAACGCCGAAGCCACCGGCAAGACCGGCGACGCACGCAAGGCGTTCATGAGCGAGTGCCTGTCGGGCAAGAAGGCCTCCTGAAGCATCAGCCGGCGGCCCGGGCCCAGTAGCCGGGGTCGCCGTAGCTGTGCTTGAGAAAGTCGATCCACAGCCGCACGCGCAGCGGCAGCAGCCGGCGCTGCGGAAAGACCGCGTAGATGCCGTTGGGCGGCGCGGCGAACGCCTCCAGCACCGCCACCAGGCGGCCGCTGGCCACTTCCTGCTGCACCTCCCAGGTGCTGCGCCAGGCGATGCCCAGCCCGGCCAGGCACCAGTCGTGCAGCACCTGGCCGTCGCTGCAGTCCAGGCGCCCGCTGGGGCGCAGGTGTTCGACCTGGCCGTCGACGATGAACCCCCAGCCGCGTGTCTGGCTGGCGTCGGACGACAGCGTCAGGCATTCGTGGCGCGCCAGGTCGGCCGGGGTCGCCGGCACGCCGGCACGCTGCAGATAGGCCGGCGTCGCCACGCACAGGCGGCGGTTGTCGGCCAGGCGCACGCTGACGAGGCTGGAGTCGGGCAGGTCGCCGACCCGCACCGCGCAGTCGAAGCCTTCGTTGACGATGTCGACGACGCGGTCGCTGAGGTTCAGCGACAGGCTCACGTCCGGGTGTTCGGCCAGGAAACGCGGCACCAGCGGCGCGACGTGACGGCGCCCGAAGCCGGCCGGCGCGGTGATGCGCAGATGGCCGCTGGCCTTGACGCCGCCGGCGCTGACGCTGCTTTCGGCGTTGGCCAGGTCCGCCAGCACGCGCTGGCTGTCTTCGAGAAAGGCGCTGCCTTCGTGCGTCAGCGTGATGCGCCGCGTCGTGCGCAGCATCAGCTTGACCCCGAGACGCTCCTCCAGCGCGTCGATGCGCCGCCCGATCACGGCCGGCGCCACGCCTTCGGCGTTGGCCGCGGCGGTCAGGCTGCCTTTGGTGGCAACGGCGACGAAGGATTCGATCTGTTTCAGGCGGGCCATGGCCGCGATTCGTGATGCCAGGGGTCTAAGTGGATGGCCATCTTATAGCCAGCCTGTTTCAACAAGGTTCGAATCCGCCCGCTTTCGTGCGTCCGCTGCACAGCACTTGGAACTTTGGCGTACTCAATCGCCGCCGGTCTTGCGATTAGATTGGCCTTCCATGTCAAGCCGCCCTCCGTTGCCCCGCGCCGTCGTCTTCGACGCCTTCGGCACGCTGTTCGACGTCTACAGCGTCGGCCTGCTGGCCGAGCAGCTGTTCCCGGGCCACGGCGACGCGCTCGCCCGGCTGTGGCGCGACAAGCAGATCGACTACACGCGCCTGGTGTCGATGAGCGGCCGCTACCGCCCGTTCTGGGAACTGACGCGTGCCGGCCTGCGTTATGCCGCGCAGCGCCTGGGGCTGGCGCTGGACGCCGCCGCCGAAGACCGGCTGATGAACCAGTACCGGCACTTGAGCGCCTTCCCCGAGAACCGCGAGGTGCTGGAGGCGCTCAAAGCGCGCGGCGTGCCGGCGGCCATCCTCAGCAACGGCGACCCCGAGATGCTGGCGGTCGCGGTGCGCAGCGCCGGCTTCGCGCCGCTGCTGCAGCACGTGATCAGCGTCGAGCCGGCGCAGCGCTACAAGACCGACCCGGCGGCCTACGCGCTGGCGCCGGCCACGCTGGGCTTGGCGGCACGCGAGATCCTCTTCGTCTCCAGCAACGGCTGGGACGCGCTCGGCGCCACCTGGTACGGCTTCACGACGCTGTGGGTGAACCGTGCCGGCCTGCCGCCCGAGCCCTTCGATACCGCCCCGACGCGCACCGGCAGCAGCCTGCGCGACGTCCTGTCCTTCTTCCCTTCCTGAAACGCTGACTCATGCGCACGACTTTCCACCGACTGCACGTCGACACGCTGCTGGCCCGCTTCATCGAGGACCAGGTGCTGCCCGGCACCAGCATCGAACCCGCCGCCTTCTGGGCCGGTTTCGACGCCATCGTCGCCGACCTGTCGCCGAAGAACGCCGCGCTGCTGGCCGAGCGCGACCGGCTGCAGACCGAACTGGACGCCTGGCACGCCAAGCATCCGGGGCCGATCAAGAACATGGCCAAGTACCGCGCCTTCCTCGAGAAGATCGGCTACCTGGTGCCGGTTCCGGCCAGGGTGAAGGCGACGACGAAGAACGTCGACAGCGAACTCGCGCAGCAGGCCGGCCCGCAGCTCGTCGTGCCGATCACGAACGCGCGCTACGCGCTCAATGCCGCCAACGCACGCTGGGGCTCGCTGTACGACGCGCTCTACGGCACCGACGCGCTGCCCGAGACCGACGGCGCCACACGCGCCGGCGCCTACAACCCGGTGCGCGGCGCCAAGGTCGTCGAATACGCGCGCCACGTGCTCGACCGCACCGTGCCGCTGGCCAAGGGCTCGCATGTCGACTCCACCGGCTACCGCGTCGAAGGCGGCCAGCTCGTCGTGACGCTGAAGGACGGCAGGACCGTGGCACTGAAGAAGCCGGCGCAGTTCGTCGGCTTCCAGGGTGATGCGGCGAGCCCGTCGTCGCTGCTGTTCGGGCACCACGGCCTGCACCTGGACCTGCGCATCGACCGCGGCACGACGATCGGCGCCGCCGACCCGGCCGGCGTCGCCGACCTCGTCGTCGAGGCCGCGCTGTCGACCATCCTCGACCTCGAGGACTCGGTGGCCGTCGTCGACGGCGCCGACAAGGTGCTGGCGTACTCGAACTGGCTCGGCATTCTGAAGGGCACGCTGACCGAAGAGGTCACCAAGGCCGGCAAGACCTTCACGCGCGGCCTGAACCCCGACCGCCGCTACACCGGCCCGAACGGCGAGGAGGTCGTGCTGCACGGCCGCTCGCTGCTCTTCGTGCGCAACGTCGGCCACCTGATGACGACGCCGGCGGTGCTGTTCGGCGACGAGCAGCGCGAGATCCCCGAAGGCATTCTCGACGCCGTCGTGACGACGACGATCGCGCTGCACGACCTGCAGCGCCACGGCGCGGGCGGCATCGTCAACTCGCGCGCCGGCTCGATCTACATCGTCAAGCCCAAGATGCACGGCCCGGCCGAGGTGGCCTTCGCCAGCGAACTCTTCGGCCGCGTCGAGGCGCTGCTGGGCCTGCCCAGCGCCACCGTCAAGCTCGGCATCATGGACGAGGAGCGCCGCACCAGCGTCAACCTCAAGGCCTGCATCGCCGCCGCCGCCGAGCGTGTGGCCTTCATCAACACCGGCTTCCTCGACCGCACCGGCGACGAGATGCACAGCGCGATGAAGGCCGGGCCGATGCTGCGCAAGGGCGACATGAAAACCAGCGCCTGGATCCAGGCCTACGAACGCCAGAACGTGCTCGTCGGGCTGGAATGCGGGCTGCGCGGCAAGGCGCAGATCGGCAAGGGCATGTGGGCCATGCCCGACCTGATGGCGGCGATGCTGCAGCAGAAGATCGCCCACCCGCTGGCCGGCGCCAACACCGCCTGGGTGCCGAGCCCGACCGCGGCGACGCTGCACGCGCTGCACTACCACCAGGTCGACGTCTTCAAGATCCAGAAGGCGCTGGAGAAGACCGACGTCGACGCCGAACGCGAGGCGCTGCTCGAAGGCCTGCTGACGATCCCGGTCGTCAAGAAGGCCAAGTGGAGCGAGGCCGAGATCCAGCAGGAGCTGGACAACAACGCCCAGGGCATCCTGGGTTACGTCGTGCGCTGGGTCGACCAGGGCGTGGGCTGTTCCAAGGTGCCCGACATCCACGACGTCGGCCTGATGGAAGACCGGGCGACGCTGCGCATCTCCAGCCAGCACATCGCCAACTGGCTGGAGCACGGCGTCGTCGACAAGGCGCGTGTGCGCGCCACCTTCAAGCGCATGGCCAAGGTCGTCGACGCGCAGAACGCCGGCGACCCGGCCTACCGCGCCATGGCCGGCCACGCCAAGGACAGCGCCGCCTTCCAGGCCGCCAGCGACCTGGTGTTCAAGGGCACGAAACAGCCCTCCGGCTACACCGAGCCGCTGCTGCACGCCTGGCGGCTGAAGGTGAAGGCGGCGTCCTAAGGCCGCGGCGCGCGCTCGCGCTGGCCCTCGCAGGCGACGCAGCGCAGCGCCCAGGGTTCGGCCTTCAGGCGGTCGAACGGGATCTCGGCGTCGCAGTCGGCGCAGCGGCCGTAGTCGCCGGCGTGCAGCCGGCGCAGCGCCGCACTGACCGCACCGACTTCACGCAGCTCCAGGTCGGACAGCGCCATGTCGACGTCGCGTTCGTCCTCGCGCTGCGGCTGGTCGTCGTGGTCCTGCTCGCGCAGCTCACGCGCGTGTTCGACCCGCGACAGGCCGCGGTGGTGGTCCTCGAGCCGCCGGTCGAGCTGATGCTGGCGCTGCACGAGCGCGGCTTCGAGCAGGGCCTGCTGGCCCGCCGTCAGGTGGGTGGACATCGTCTTCTCCTCGCACAGGCTCAGCGACGCAGCCGCATCCATCTTGCGCCCGAAGAGGCCTCCCGTGTTGAGTGCGCGCAAGCGGGGTGCTGCTGCAGGCGCTGCCTACAATCGATCGGGTGTCTTCCACCGTGCCTGCGGATGCCTGTGAAGTGCTCGTCGTCGGTGCCGGCCCGTCCGGCAGCGCCTGCGCACGCACGCTTGCGCAGGCCGGGCGCGACGTGCTGCTCGTCGACCAGCACGACTTCCCGCGCGACAAGGTCTGCGGCGACGGCCTGATCCCCGACGCGCACGCGGCCCTGCGTGTGCTCGGCGTGCACGACGAGGTGATGGACCAGGCTTTGCGCGCCGCCCACGTGCGCTGCGTCGCACCGCGTGGCGGCCATGTCGACGTGCCGGGCCAGCTCGCGGTGCTGCCGCGCCGGCAGCTCGACGACATCCTCTGCCGCGCCGCACGCAGCGCCGGCGCGCGGCTGGCGACGCCGCTGCGTTTCATCGCCCCGCTGGCCGACGGCGAGCGTGTCGTCGGCGCGCGCCTGAAGGGGCCGGGCGGCGAACACGAGATCGCGGCGCGCTGGGTCGTGCTCGCCACCGGCGCATCCGCGACGGCGCTGGCCGCTGCCGGCGTCTGCGAGCGCCGCGCGCCCAGCGGCGTCGCGCTGCGCGGCTACGTGCGCCACCCGGAGCTGGCCGAGCGCCTGCGCGAGCTGCAGATCGTCTGGCATCCGCGCCTGTGCGGCGGCTACGGCTGGATCTTCCCCGGCCCCGACGGCGTCTTCAACATCGGCGTCGGCCTGACCGGCAGCCATGCGACCGAGCTCGGCGGTCGCGCGCGCATGCGCGAGATCAACCTGCGCCGCATGCTCGACACCTTCTGCGAGGTGCATGCGCCGGCGGCCGAGCTGATGCGGCACGGTGCGCCCCAGGGCGAGCTGAAGGGTGCGCCGCTGCGCTGCTCGCTCGGCGGCGCGCGCTGGTCGCGCCCCGGCCTGCTCGTCACCGGCGAAGCCGCCGGCAGCACCTACGCCTTCTCCGGCGAAGGCATAGGCAAGGCGATGGAGACCGGCCTGCTGGCCGCTGCCGCGCTGCTCGAAGGCGGCGACGACGCCGCGGTGCGCGCACGCTACGAAGCCGCGCTCGCCGGGCTGAAGCCGCGTTTCGAGCTCTACGAGAAGGCTTCGCACGTGAACCACCGGCCGTGGCTCGCCGACCTCGTCGTCTGGCGCGCGCGCCGCAGCCCGCGCATCCTGCGGCGCATGAGCGCGGTGCTCGAAGAGCGCCAGAACCCCGGCCGCCTGCTGACCTGGCGCGGCATCACCAAGCTGATGTTCGAGTAAGAAGGTGTGAAAGAACCCGCCATGCCCGCGTCGATCCACCAAGCGACCCCGAACGTGCGACGGCGCGACGACGTCTCGGCGCTGATCGCAGCGCGGCCGGCACCGCCTCGGGGTCGCTTGTCGGCTCGCCCCTGCGGTACGGGGCACATCCGGGCGCCGGGCGGCGTTGCGCCGCTTGCCGGTACATGGAGTACCGGCTGCGCGACGCGCCTTGCCCGACACCCGGCTGCACCCCGTCGCGGGCACGCCAGGTTCTTCCACACCTTCTGACCATGTGCCAGCTGCTCGGCATGAACGCCAACACGCCGACCGACGTGATGTTCAGCTTCGCCGGTCTGGCCTGCCGCGCCGACGAACACAAGGACGGCTTCGGCGTCGCCTTCTTCGAGGACCGCGGCCTGCGCCAGTTCATCGACCACCACGGTGCGCGCTCCAGCCCGGTGGCCGAACTCGTCAAGCACTATCCGATCAAGAGCCTGAACGTCGTCGCCCACATCCGCAAGGCGACGCAGGGCCGGGTGGCGCTGGAGAACACCCACCCGTTCGTGCGCGAGCTCTGGGGGCGCTACTGGGTGTTCGCGCACAACGGCGACCTGAAGGGTTTCAACCCGCGGCTGCACGGTGCGTTCACGCCGGTCGGCGACACCGACAGCGAGCGTGCCTTCTGCTGGCTGATGCAGGAGCTGGACAAGGCGCATGCCGACGTGCCCTCGGTCGACGAACTGAGCCGCACGCTGGCCGAGTTGCTGCCGCTGCCGGCGCGCCACGGCACCTTCAACCTGCTGCTGTCCAACGGCCAGGCCTTGTGGGCGCATTGCTCGACGCAGCTGCATTCGCTCGAGCGCCGCCACCCCTTCGGCGCGGCCACGCTGGCCGACGAGGACCTGACGGTCGACTTCGCCGCGCTGACCCAGCCCGGCGACCGTGTCGCCGTCGTCGCCACCGAGCCGCTGACCGCGGGCGAGCCCTGGACGGCGTTCGCGCCGGGCGAACTGCGCGTCTTCGTGCACGGCGAGCGCCACCGGCCCTGAGGGGCGCGCGAGCGCGGCGCGCAGGCCACAATGCCGCGGTCCTGAGCCGCCGCGCCCGCCCATGCCGCCCGTACCCGTTCCCCGCTTCGACGTCTTCTACCGCCACGCCGAGCTTTCGCGCCTGCTGGCCGACTACGCCGCCGCCCGCCCCGGGCTCGTGCGCCTGGAGACCATAGGCCGCAGCCACGAAGGGCGCGAGATCCAGCTCGTCGTGCTGAGCAACGCCGACACCGGCGCCGACCGCGACAAACCCGCGTTCTGGGTCGACGGCAACATCCACGCCGCCGAACTGACCGCCGGCACCGCCTGCCTGTACTGGCTGCACCAGCTCGTCACCGGCTACGACGCCGGCGACGAGAAGATCCGCCAGCTGCTGGACACGCGTGCCGTCTACATCTGCCCGCGGCTGAACCCCGACGGCGCCGAACTCGCGCTCGCCGACCGGCCGCGCCACATCCGCTCGTCGACCCGGCCCTACCCGTACGAAGAGGAACCGGTCGACGGCCTGACGGTGGAAGACGTCGACGGCGACGGCCGCATCCTCTACATGCGCGTGCCGGACCCGCACGGCCCCTGGAAGAAACACGCCGCCGAGCCGCGGCTGATGGTCGCGCGCGAACCCGGCGAGTTCGGCGGTGACTACTACCGACTCATCCCAGAAGGTACGCTGAAACACTTCGACGGCGTGCGCATCAGCGCCAACCGCGACCCCGAAGGCCTGGACCTGAACCGCAACTTCCCCGCCTACTGGCGCCAGGAGTTCGAGCAGACCGGCGCCGGCCCCTACCCGGCGAGCGAGCCCGAGGTGCGGGCGATGGTCGACTTCCTCGTGCAGCACCCCAACGTCGGCGCCGCGGTCAGCTTCCACACCCACAGCGGCGTGATCCTGCGGCCGATGGGCACCCAGTCCGACGACGACATGACGCCCGAGGACCTGTGGATCTACAAGCGCCTGTCCGACATCGGCGCGCGCCTCACCGGCTACCCGGCGATCAGCAGCTTCCACGACTTCAAGTACCACCCGAAGGAAGTCATCACCGGTACCCAGGACTGGGTCTACGAGCACCTGGGCGCACTCTTCTGGACGGTCGAGATCTGGGCGCCGAACAAGGAAGCCGGCATCACCGACTACAAGTGGATCGAGTGGTACCGCGACCACCCGGCGGAGGACGACCTGAAGCTGCTGAAGTGGAGCGACGAGCAGTGCGGCGGCCAGGCGCACGTCGACTGGTACCCGTTCCGCCACCCGCAGCTGGGCATGGTCGAACTCGGCGGCTGGGACCGCATGAACTTCTGGCGCAACCCGCCGCCGGCGCTGCGCGAGCGCGAGGCGGCGCGTTTCCCGGCCTGGCTGACGCAGCTGGCGCTGTCGCTGCCCAAGCTGGAGCTGCTGCGTGCCGAGGTGCGTGCCCTGGGCCCCGACACCTGGCGCGTGCGCCTGGCGGTGGCCAACGCAGGTTATCTGCCGTCCAACGTCACCAAGCGTGCGCTCGAGCGCAAGACGGTGCGCGGCACCGTGTTCCAGATCCACCTGCCGCCGGCCTGCACGCTGATCTCGGGCCGCGAGCGCATCGAAGGCCCGCACCTGGACGGCCACGCGCCGCGCCAGTCGCTGCAGGCTTTCCTGCCGCAGCGCGAGATCACCGCCGACCGTGCCGTCGTCGAATGGGTGGTGCAGGGCCCGCGCGGCGCCGCGATCGCGCTCACCGCCAGCGCCGACCGTGCCGGCACCGTGCGCACCGAGGTGACGCTGGACTGAGGCCGGACGTACGGCGCCGGAAGGCGGCGTACGCCTGCCGACGGCCCGAGCGCGATTTCACGCGCGAGGGCTGTTGCCTCAGTCCGCCGCCTGAAGCCAGCGCTGCAGCGTCTCGCGCAGCTTGTCGGCGTCGATGGGCTTGGTCAGGAAGTCGTCCATGCCGGCGGCGATCGCGGCTTCGCGTTCGCTGACCAGCGCGGCGGCGGTCAGCGCGATGATCGGCAGGCGCTGGCCGGCTTCGCGGTAGCGCAGCATGCGCGTGGCTTCGTAGCCGCTCATCACCGGCATCTGCACGTCCATCAGCACCAGGTCGAAAGGCCGGCCGGCGGCGGCGGCGCGTTCCACCGCCTCGACCGCCTGGCGCCCATCCAGCGCCTGCTCGACCTTCAGCCCCCAGCGCTCGAGCAGCGCCACCGCGATCATCATGTTGACCGGGTTGTCCTCGGCCATCAGCACACGCGCGCCGGCCAGTTCACGCGGTGCCGCCGGGCTGGTGGCGGCCGCGGCCGGCGGCATGGCCGTCGCCACCGGTGCCAGGCTGCGCGGCAGCGGCAGCACGGCCCAGAAAACGCTGCCGGAGCCGGGTTCGCTGTCGACGCCGACCTCGCCGCCCATCAGCGTCGCCAGCTCGCGGCAGATCGACAGCCCCAGGCCGCTGCCGCCGAAACGCCGCGTGGTCGACTCGTCGGCCTGCGTGAACGGGCGGAACAGCCGCGCCTGCGTCGCCGGGTCGATGCCGGGGCCGGTGTCGTGCACCTCCAGCCGCACGCGGCCGCCGGGCACGCGGCGCGCGACCAGCTTGACGCGGCCTTCGCCGGTGAACTTCAGCGCGTTGCCGATGAAGTTGGTGACGATCTGGCGCACACGCAGCGGGTCGCCGACGACGCTGCCGTCCAGCCCGGGGCCGATGTCGAACTCCAGCGCCAGCCCACGTGCCGCGGCCATCGTCGTGTAGACACGCTGCGCGCCGCGCAGCAGCTCGACCAGGTCGAAGGGTTCGTTGGCCAGCTCCATGCGGCCGGCCTCGATCTTGGAGACGTCCAGGATGTCGGAGACGATCGCCGCCAGCGACTGCGCGCTCTCGGCTATGTGGTCCAGGTACTGGCGGCGCAGTGCCTCGTCGAGTTTCGGGTCGCGCGCCAGCTTGGCCAGGTTGATCATCCCGTTGAGCGGGTTGCGCAACTCGTGGTTGGTGTTGGCGAGGAAGGCGCTCTTGGCGCGGCTCGCGGCCTCGGCGGCGTCGCGCGCGGCGGCGAGCTTGCGTTCGAACTCGCGGCGCTCGGTGACGTCCTCGACGATCCACAGCGCGCCGCCGCGGGCCGGGTCCAGCGGGTCGACCGCCTTGACGACGATACGGGCGAGAAAGGTCGAGCCGTCGCGGCGCAAGCCGCTGCGCTCGATCTCCACCGGGTCGCCGCGGCCCAGCGCCGGCAGCGTGCCACGCGCGATCTCGACGATCTCGTCGCTGCCCGGCCAGACCGCGGTGGCGGCACGCTCGACCAGGCCGCCCGGCGGCCAGCCGAACATCTGCTCGAAGCGCCGGTTGGCGAGCACGAAGCGGCCGTCGCGTGTCACGGCGATGCCGATCGAGGCGTTGTCCAGGATGGCCTCGCGTTCGCGCCGGCTGCGTTCGGCCTCGGTCACGTCGCGCGCGTTGACCACCAGGTAGTCGCGGCCCTCGACGCTGAAGCGCGTGCCCGAGACCAGCATCGACAGCACGCGGCCGTCGCGTGCGCGGAACTCGGCCGGCACGTCGCTGGCGGTACCGCTGCGCTGCATCTGCTCGGCGAAGCGGCGGCGCTGGTCCTCGTGCAGCCAGAGCCCGATCTCGATCGGCGTGCGCCCGGCGACGTCGGCGGCGGGGAACCCGGTGACGCGTGCGAAGGTGTCGTTGACCATCGTGAAGCGGCCGGTCGACAGGTCGGTCAGCGTGATCAGCTCGGGGCTGCTGGCGAACAGGTGCGTCAGCACCGCCTCGGAGCGGCGCAGCGTCTGCTCGGCGGCGTGGCGCTCGGTGTCGTCGGCGTAGATCGACAGCGTCGCCGGCCCGCCTTCGGCGTCGACACGCACCGAGATCGCGCGCACCGACAGGCGCTCGCCGCCGCGCGGCTGCAGCCTGAAGTCGCCTATTGCCAGCGCGGCACCCACCGGGGCGTCGTCGAGCTCGTCGAAGCGGCGGCGCTCGCGTTCGCGCGACTCGCCGGCTTCGTAGGCGCCCAGCAGCTCGTGGCCGAGCAGCGTCTCCAGCGTGTCGCAGCCCAGCAGCGCCAGCGCCGCCGGGTTGGCGTCGAGCACCCGGCCCTTGCGGTGCAGCACCAGCGGCGTCGGGATGCGCGCGAACAGCTCCTCGTAGCGTGTCTCGGTGGCCGCGAGCGCCTCGCGGGCGGCGAGTTCCTCGGTGATGTCGCGTGCGACGCCCCAGAAGCCGAGGAAGTTGCCGCGTGTGTCGCGCCGCGGCTCGCCGCTCAGCAGCAGCGACAGCCGGCGGCCGTTGCCGGCCTGCCAGTGGACCAGCCGGTCGCGGAACGGAGAACGGGCGTCGAGGTCGGCGCGCAGCAGGTCCAGGGTCTCGGCGTCGCACAGGAACTGCGGCAGCTCCCAGGGCACGCTGCCCAGGCTGTCGCCGGGCGCCAGCGGCTGCTCGGCGCTGCGCTGGTGGATCGCGGCGACGAGGCGGTGCTCGGCGTCGAGTTCCCAGTAGGCGTCGGTCGCCAGCGCCAGCAGCGCGTGCGAGCGGCGCTCGCGGTCGGCGG
>NZ_NRRU01000075.1 GCF_016583785.1 Rubrivivax gelatinosus
GCGCAGGCGGCCTTCCCCTCGGGGACAGCCCGCCCCCGGCGGGCAGGGGGAGCGGCGGTGGCAAGCGGGCCGGATCCGATCCGGGTCTCCCGGTCGGATCCGGAGCCCTGTCGGGGAACGGCCGCCAGGCCGCCTGCGCCGGCCTTCCCCTCGGGGACAGCCCGCCAACGGCGGGCAGGGGGAGCGGCGGTGGCAAGCGGGCCGGATCCGATCCGGGTCTCCCGGTCGGATCCGGAGCCCCCTCGGGGGGCGGCCGCCAGGCGGCCGGGGGCCGTCATCTCACCCACGGGCGTCGAGCTCGCGGTGGCGGATCAGGGTCGCCTGCCGGCCGTCGAAACGCTGCGCCAGCCACTGCACGCCGTAGACCGAACGGTGCTGGCCGCCGGTGCAGCCCAGCGCCACCGTCAGGTAGCTGCGCTGGTTGTCCTCGAAGGCCGGCAGCCAGCGTTCGATGAAGGTGGCGATCTGCTCGAGCATCTCGCGCACGTCGCTCTGCGCTTCGAGGTAGGCCGCCACCGGCGCGTCGCGGCCGGTCAGCGGGCGCAGCTCGCGCACGTAGTAGGGGTTGGGCAGCGCACGCATGTCGAAGACGTAGTCGGCGTCCAGCGGCACGCCCTGCTTGAAGGCGAAGCTCTCGAAGACCAGCGTCAGCGCCGACTCGCGCGCGCCCGCCAGCCCGCGCACCCAGGCGCGCAGCACGCCGGGGCGCAGCTGGCTGGTGTCGATGACGGTGGATTTCTCGCGCAGCTCGGCCAGCAGCTCGCGTTCGAGCTCGATCGCCTCGACCAGCGCACGCGCGGCGTCGCCACCGGCCGGCACCGAGGACAGCGGGTGCGGGCGCCGGGTCTCGGAGAAGCGGCGCACCAGCGCGTCGGTGCTCGCGTCCAGGAACAGCGAACGCACCTTGATGCCGTCGCTGCGCAGGCTGTCGATCAGCGGCAGCAGCAGCGGCAGCGAGCCGATGGTGCGCACGTCGACCGCGACCGCGACGCGGCGTGTCCAGCGCTCGTGCTCCAGGCGGATGAAGTCGCGCAGCAGCTCCGGCGGCAGGTTGTCGACGCAGAAGTAGCCGGCGTCTTCCAGCGCGTGCAGCGCGATCGACTTGCCCGAGCCCGAGATCCCGGTGACGAGCACGACCTCGTCGCGCCCGGTTTCGGGCAGCGGCGCCCACTCGCCGGGCGGCGGGTCGACGAAAGCGCTCACTGGGGCACCCTTAGCCCTGCGGCCGGACCCGCCAGGCGGGAACGAGCCCCGGGGCTCATCTTGCGTTCCCCGCGAGCATGGCCTCGGCATGGGCGCGGCTGGTGCTGGTCAGGCGTTCGCCGCCGAGCATGCGCGCGACCTCGGCGACACGCGCCTCGCCGGACACCGGCTGCACATCGCTGACCGTGGCCGCGCCCTGCAGCGCCTTGGCGACGACGAAATGGTGGTCGGCGCAGGCGGCGACCTGCGCCAGGTGCGTGACGGCCAGCACCTGCGTCGTGCCGCCGAGCTGCTTCATCAGCCGGCCGACGCTGTCGGCCACCGCGCCGCCGACGCCGGCGTCGATCTCGTCGAAGATCAGCGTCTGCGCGCCCTCGCCCGAAGGCGTGGCCGCGGTCGTCACCGCGATCGCCAGCGCCAGGCGCGACAGCTCGCCGCCCGAAGCCACCTTGGTGATCGCACGCGGCGTGCTGCCGGCATGGCCGGCGACACGCAGCTCGACCGACTCCAGCCCGAAGGCCTGCGGCTCGTCCTGCGGCACGAGCGCGACCTCGAAACGCCCGCCGGCCATGCCCAGTTGCTGCATCGCCTGCGTCACCGCCGCGGCGAGTTTCGGTGCCGCCTTGGCGCGGGCCCGGCTGCTCTTCTTCGCTTCGTCGCGCCAGCCGCGTTCGGCCTCGGCCGCGGCGCGTTCCAGCTGGTCCAGGTCGGCGGCGGCGTCGAGTGCCGCCAGCTCGGCCTTCCAGCCCGCCAGCAGCGCCGGCAGCTCGGGCGCCTGACGGCGGTAGCGGCGTGCCAGCGACACCCATTCCGACAGCCGGGTGTCGAGCTCGGCCAGGCGCTCGGGGTCGGGTTCACGCCGCGCCAGGTAGGCGCCGAGCGTGTGCGCGGCGTCTTCCAGCTGCGCCTGGGCGCCGCGCAGCACCTCGGTGATGCCGGCGAATGCGGCGTCGTAGCGCTGCACCTCGTCGATGGCGTCGATGGCGCGCGACACCAGCGCGTCAGCCGACAGCTCGCCTTCGGACACCGCGTCGAGCGCGGCGCGCGCGCCGTCGAGCAGGGCCTGGCCGTGCGCCAGGCGCTGGTGCTCGGCGTTCAGCTCGTCCCACTCGTGATCGCCGGGCGCGAGCTTGTCGACTTCGCCGATCTGCCAGGCCAGGCGCTCACGTTCGCGCTCCAGCGTGTCGCGCTGGGCGCGTGCGCCGTGCAAAGCCGCCAGCGCCTGGCGCCAGGCCTGCCAGCGTGCGGCCAGCGGGCGCGCATCGACGCCGGCCTGGGCGTCGAGCAGCGCGCGCACCGCGGCAGGGCGCGTCAGGCTCTGCCAGGCGTGCTGGCCGTGGATGTCGACCAGGTGTTCCGCGGCTTCGCGCAGCTGGGCCACCGTCGCCGGGCTGCCGTTGACCCACGCGCGGCTCTTGCCCTGCGCGTCTATCGTGCGCCGCAGCAGCAGCGTCGGCTCGGCGGCGAAACCGGCTTCGTCGAGCCAGGCAGCGAGTGCCGGCGGGGCGTCGAACTCGGCCGCGACCTCGGCGCGTGGCGCGCCTTCACGCACCAGCGCGGCGTCGCCGCGTGCGCCCAGCGCCAGCTGCAGCGCGTCGATCAGGATGGACTTGCCGGCACCGGTCTCGCCGGTGAGCACGCTGAAGCCGGCGTCGAGCTCGATCTCCAGGCGCTCGACGATGACGACGTCGCGAAGAGAAAGTCGGCGCAGCATGTCAACGTTTCGATGAGCAGGATGACAGAACGGAGGCGGACCGCGTGCGCCCCCAAGCGGCCGCCGCGGAACCGGCTTTGCCGGGCCGCTGGCGGTGCCCCCCTGGGGGGGAGGTGCCGAAGGCGCTTCGGGGGGGGGCCATCACACCACACCCTCGTACCAACGCAACTTGCGGCGCAGCGTCGCGTAGTAGCTCCAGCCGCGCGGATGCAGGAAGCGCACCTTGTAGGCCGAGCGCCGCACCTGCACGCAGTCGCCGTGCTGCAGGCTGGCCAGGCTGTGCATGTCGAAATGCGCCGAGGCGTCGCGGCCGTTGACCAGCGTGATGCGGATCGTCGCGTCGTCGGGCAGCACGATGGGCCGGTTGGACAGCGTGTGCGAGGCGATCGGCGCGAACACCAGCCCGGCGATGCCGGGGTGCAGGATGGGCCCGCCGGCCGACAGCGCGTAGGCGGTTGAGCCGGTGGGCGTGGCGATGATCAGCCCGTCGCAGCGCAGGTTGGCGACGAAGTCGTCGTCGACGTCGACACGCAGCTCGACCATGCTCGCCGTCTGGCCGCGGTCGACGACGACGTCGTTGAGCGACAGCGCCTCGTGGATCGGCAGGCCGTTGCGGAAGACCTGGCCCTCGAGCATCGAGCGGTGCTCTTCTTCGTAGTCGCCGGCGATCATCGACGCCAGCGCTTCCTTGTACTGGCCCACCGGCACGTCGGTGATGAAACCCAGCCGGCCCTGGTTGATGCCGACCAGCGGCAGGTTGTGGCGCGCCAGCTCGCGTGCGATGCCGAGCATGGTGCCGTCGCCGCCGACGACGATCGCGAACTCGCAGCGCTGGCCCAGCTCGCCGGCGTCGAGCGCGCCGAACTCGGTGATGCCGGTGGCGTGAGCGGTCTCGCGCTCGAACACGACCTCGACGCCCTGCTCGAGCAGGAAACGTGTGATCTCCTCCAGCAGCGGGCCTATGCCCTGTGCCTGGAACTTTCCAACGATTGCGGCATGGCGGAAGGGGGCCGGCATGCGGCGCATTACACCATAGGGAAATGCGCTCTCTACAATCCGAAACCATGCTCGACGACCGTGCCAAGACGCTGCTGAAAGCCCTCGTGGAGCGCTACATCGCCGACGGCCAGCCGGTGGGATCGCGAACGCTGTCGCGCGCCTCCGGGCTGGACCTGTCGCCGGCGACGATCCGCAACGTGATGGCCGACCTCGAAGAACTAGGCCTGATCGCCAGTCCCCACACCAGTGCCGGCCGCGTGCCGACGGCGCGCGGCTACCGGCTTTTCGTCGACACCATGCTGACCGCGCGCCCGATCGAGCTGCAGACGGTGGCCTCGGAGCTGGCCGCCGCGCGCGAGCAGCTGCACCCCGACCAGCCGCAGCGTGTCATCGCCCAGGCGGCGACGCTGCTGTCCAACCTGTCGAGCTTCGTCGGCGTCGTCAGCGCGCCGCGCAAGGCGAGCGTGATCCACCACATCGAGTTCCTGCGCCTGGGTGAGCGCCGCGTGCTGGTGATCCTGGTCGCCCCCGACGGCGACGTGCAGAACCGCGTCATCTTCACCGCGCGCGACCACAGCCAGACCGAACTCGTCGAAGCCACCAACTTCCTCAACGCGCACTACACCGGCCTGGGCATAGACGAGGTGCGCGAGCGCCTGAAGCACGAGGTCGACGCGCTGCGCGGCGAGATCGCGCAGCTGATGCAGGCCGCGGTCGAGGCCGGCGAGGAACTGGCCGAACGCGGCGACGACGTCGTCGTCTCGGGCGAACACAATCTGCTGAGCGTCCAGGACCTGGGCCACGACATGCTCGGGCTGCGGCGGCTGTTCGACGTCTTCGAGCAGAAGACCGAGCTGATGCGGCTGCTCGACGTCAGCAGCCGCGCCGAGGGCGTGCGCATCTACATCGGCGGCGAGAGCCAGGTCGTGCCCTTCGAGGAGCTGTCGGTCGTCACCGCCCCGTACGAGATCGACGGCCGCATCGTCGGCACGCTGGGCGTCATCGGGCCGACGCGCATGCCCTACGACCGCATGATCCGGCTCGTCGACATCACCGCGCGCCTGGTCGGCAACGCGCTGTCGATGCGCTGAACTCCACGCTGCGGCGGTTTTCGAAGCGCAGACCCCGCGTTAGTCCTTCGCATCGGGGGGCACCCGCTAGACCTCGGCGGCGGCAGGCCGGTATAAGCCGTTCAGGGTGTGTCAACGTCAGCGTGACGGCATCCTTCTTTCCCGGTACGACCCGCGCGCCAGACGCGGGCCGGGGCGGTTCTGAGGGCGTGCGCTCACCGGCACGTCCGCTAGGGGAGTTCGGTTGCCATTTGCCGCTTCGGGCCTCCGCTGCCGGGCCGCCTTGTCCGCGTGCTGGCGTGGCCTGGTCTTGCTCGCGCTGGCCGCCGCCGCTCCCTTCGGTGCCGCGGCCGCTGCAGCCTCGGCAGCCGAGGGCTCGGCCCCGAAGGTGCTGCGCGTCGTCACCGACGAGAACTACCCGCCGTTCATCTTTCGCGACGCCGACGGCCACGT
The DNA here is from genome assembly GCF_016583785.1 of Rubrivivax gelatinosus. Lineage (GTDB taxonomy): Bacteria > Pseudomonadota > Gammaproteobacteria > Burkholderiales > Burkholderiaceae_C > Rubrivivax > Rubrivivax gelatinosus_B. Next base: position 5,440 of record NZ_NRRU01000075.1, read on the forward strand.
CCAGGGTTATCTCGTCGACTACTGGCAGCTCTGGCAGCGCCGCACCGGCGTGCGTGTCGAGCTGATCGCCACCGGCTGGAGCGAGGCCCAGCGCAGGGTGCTGGCCGGCGAGGCCGACGTCATCGACCTGATCTACCGCACGCCGCCGCGCGAGCCGCTCTACGACTTCTCCAAGCCCTACGCCGAGCTGCCGGTCAACATCTACAGCCACGTCGGCCTGAACGGCGTGACCAGCGTCGCCACGCTCAAGGGCCTGCCCGTCGGCGTGCAGCGCGGCGACGCCTGCGTCGACAAGCTGAACGAGGAGGGCATCGACACCCAGGTCGTCTATCGCAACTACGACGCGCTGATCGCCGGGGCCAAACGTGCCGAGGTGCGCCTGTTCTGCCTCGACCAGGCGCCGGCCAACTTCTACCTCTACAAGTTCGGTGCCGAGCGCGAGTTCAAGCGCGCGTTCCAGCTCTACACCGGCCACTTCCACCGCGCGGTGCGCAAGGGCGAGACGCAGACGCTGGCGCTGGTCGAGCGCGGCGTCGCGGCCATCGCTCCCGAAGAGGACGAGGCGCTGCGGCTGGCCTGGTTCGGCACGCCGCTGCACGGGTCTTCGTACGTCGACGAGCTCTGGTGGATCGCCCCCGCCGCGCTGGCCACGGGGGCCGCGCTGCTGCTGTGGAACGTCGCGCTGCGGCGCCGCGTCGCCGCGCGCACCGCCGAGCTGCAGCAGGCGCTGACCGAGCTGCGCGAGGCACACGGCGCCACCGAGCTGGTGCGCGCCGACCTGGCGGCAACGCTGGCGGCGATCCCCGATCTGCTGTTCGAGCTGGACGCGAACGGCCGCTACCTCGACGTCTACGCCGGCGCGACCGTGCGCCCGGTGTTCGAGCCGCGCGGCGGCCTGGTCGGCCGCCCCGTCGACGAGGTGCTGCCGCCCGAGGCCGCCGCCACCGTGATGCGCTCGATCGCCGCGGCGCTGCAGGACGGCGCCGACTACGGGCGCACGATCGAGCTGCCGATCGACGGCGCCAGCCGCTGGTTCGAGCTGTCGACGACGCGCAAGGACGCCGGGCGCGTGCTGATGATCTCGCGCGACATCACCCAGCGCCGTGCCGCCGAGGAAGAGTTGCGCCGGGCGCGTGAGCGTGAGGTGGCCGCCGAACGTGTCCGGCGGCTGCGCGCCTTGTCCGACGCCGCGCCGGTGCCGATGCTCTACCTGCGCGGCGACGCCGTCGAGTCGGTGAACCTGGCGTTCCGCGAGCTCTTCGGCGTCGACGCCGACGAACTGCCCACCTTGGATGACTGGTGGCGCCGGGTGGGCGTGGACGAAGCCGCGCGCGACGCGCTGCAGCGCGCCTGGCACGAGGCGCTGGCGCTGGCCGGCGGCGATGGCGGCGGGCGCCTGCGCGAGTTCGAGTGCCGCGTGCGTGTGCGCGACGGCGTCGACCTGGTGCTGCTCGTCGGCGGCCAACTGCTGGGCGACGGCATGGTGGTCACGCTGGCCGACATCACGCCGCTCAAGCGAGCCCAGGAACTGGCCGAGGCCGCCAGCGCCGCCAAGAGCAGCTTCCTGGCGACGATGAGCCACGAGATCCGCACGCCGATGAACGCGATCATCGGCATGACGGCGCTGGCGCTGAACACCGGCCTCACGCCGCGCCAGCGCGACTACCTGCAGAAGATCCAGTCGGCCGGCCGCAGCCTGCTGGCGACCATCAACGACATCCTCGACTTCTCCAAGATCGAGGCCGGCAAGCTCGACCTGGAGCGCCGCGAGTTCGACCTCGAGGACGTGCTGGGCGATGTTGGCGACCAGCTCGCCGGCCGCGCCACGGCCAAGGGGCTGGAATTCGTCGTCGACCTGGGCACCGAGGTGCCGCGCCGCCTGATCGGCGACCCGCTGCGCCTGGGCCAGGTGCTGCTGAACCTGTGCGGCAACGCCGTCAAATTCACCGAGCAGGGCAGCGTCTGCGTGCGCCTGCACGTGCTGCGCCGCACCGACGACTGCGTGATGCTGCGCTGCGCGGTGCAGGACAGCGGCATCGGCCTGGACGAGGAGCAGCGCGCGCGCCTGTTCCAGAGTTTCCAGCAGGCCGACAGCTCGATCACGCGGCGCTACGGCGGCACCGGGCTGGGGCTGGTCATCGCCAAGCGCCTGGCCGAGCTGCAGGGTGGCGAGATCGGCGTCGACAGCACGCTGGGTGTCGGCTCGACCTTCTGGTTCACCGCGCACCTGGGTGTGGCCGCCGGGCGCAGCGGGCGCAACTGGGGCGACGCCGCGCTGCGCGGGCGCCGGGTGCTGGTCGCCGACGTGCACCCGCGGGCGCGCGAGGTGATGGTGTCGATGCTGCGTGGTTTCGGCATGCAGGTCGTGGCCCTGGACGCCTGGCGGCCGGCGCTGCAGGCGCTGCAGACGGCCGAGCGCGAGGGCGAGGCGTTCGACGTCGTCGTCGTCGAACGCGAGATGGTCGAGGCCGCCGGCGCCCCGCCATCACGCGCGCTGCGCGAGCTCGAACTGGAGAACCCGCCGGCGCTGCTGGTCGTCGCCGGGCCCACGCCCGCGGCCGAAGACGGCGAGGCCGACACCGCCGCGGTGCTGCGCCAGCCGGTGACGCCGTCGCGGCTGCTGGACATGCTGATGCATCTGCTGCTCGGGCCGGCCGCGCCCGGCAGCCGGCCGTCGGCAGGGCCGCAGCCGGCCGAGGGCGGCCCGGCGCTGCTGCGCGGCCGCCGGGTGCTGCTGGCCGAGGACAACGAACTGAACCAGCAGGTCGCGGTGGAGCTGCTGGCCGAGCTCGGCCTGGTGGTCGACGTCGCCGCCAACGGCATCATCGCGGTCGAGAAGGTGCGCAGCGAGCGCTACGACCTGGTGCTGATGGACGTGCAGATGCCCGAGATGGACGGGCTGAGCGCGACGCGCGCGATCCGCGCGCTGCCCGGGGGCGAGCGGCTGCCGATCGTCGCGATGACCGCCAACGCGATGCTCGACGACGTGCAGCGCTGCCTGAACGCGGGCATGGACGACCACATCGCCAAGCCGATAGACCCCGAGCGCCTGGCAGCGCGGCTGCTGGCCTGCCTGGCGCGCGCCGTGCCGCCGCGACCGGCCGACGCGGCGCCCGTGGCGGCGCTGCCACCGCCGCCGCCGGCGCCGCCGGACCCGGGTGTGCTCGACATCGAGACCGGCCTGCGCCTGGCTGGCGGCCGCCGTGGGCTGTACGAGCGGCTGCTGAGGCGTTTCGCCGAAGGCCGCACCAGCTCGGCCACACGCATCGCCGACGCGCTGGCCGCCGGCGATCTGCCGCTGGCGCGGCTGGCGGCGCACACGCTCAAGGGCGGCGCGGCGCAGATCGGCGCGGCCAGCGTCAGCGCGCTGGCCGCTGCGCTGGAACAGGCGATCCGCGTCGGCGCCGACCCCGAGCGCCTGCGCGTGCAGCAGGCCGATCTGGACGTCGCGCTCGGGGCGCTTGACGACGCCGTGCGCGCCGCCCTCCCGCCCGAGGCCGGCGCCTCCTAGAATCGCGGCTCTCGTGCACGGGGGCCGTTAGCTCAGTTGGTTAGAGCAGAGGACTCATAATCCTTTGGTCGTTGGTTCAAGTCCAACACGGCCTACCAGTTAAAAGTTCAATAAAGGCAATGGGTTAGCGATTAATGTCGCTAACCCATTCGTCTTTTCTGGTGGGGTGTGTAGGCGCTCATGAAGGCGGCGAGGGCGGTTCAGCCGCAGGACAGTGCGGTGCGAGTGCCAAAGTGCCGACCGGGGCCTGTTCCTGCATGCCGGTGTTGCCCGGGATCGCGCCATGAGCCAACCGGCTGCGATGCTGTGGCCTATGTCGGACTTCAACCCTTGGGCTGCTGAGAGGCGCCCCTGCTGGCACTGTCACACTTTGGCGAGATGCGCGCTGACGGCAGCGCAGCGCTCTGCGTCCGGGACATGCCGAGAGTGCGAGCGACACCGGCCGATGGCTGCGCATTCTGGGTACGCGAGCCAGGTGCTGAGGACGAGCCGGATGCGCCGGCAACGCGGGACGGCTCGCGGCCGCCGCTGCCTCTACGTCCGCGCTTGACTGCCGCTTCTGGCGAGGCTCGCGCCGGCTTCGGTTTTGGTGGTACGGTCCCGCATGACTACCGAGCTACAGCGAAAGGTAGGCCCGAAGAGCTGCGCGCACAGCGTCGAGGTGTTGTGGTGGCAGAGTGTGCTCAACGAACTGCCGACCATGCCTAGTGTTTCGATACGGCTTGTTCAGTCGCAGGAAGCTGACCGTGGCAACCATGTCGCACTTGGCCCAGACTGGGTCGGGCGAGCCATGCCAGCCGGTGATCTCGTAAACGCCGATGCAGTGGTGCCACGGCTGAGCCGGGGTGGGTTCGGTGGTCGACAAGGGGACGACCGTGGCCAGTTTGCGGCCATGGTGCGAGTCTTTGCGAGAGACGACTATCACCGGACGCGGCTTAACCATCTCGGCGCCCACGGCGGCCTCGTCGAACCTGCAGATGAGGACTTCGCCCGGGCGCGGGCTGTAAGGCAGAGCCATGGCTCAAAAGGCGAAAGGCCCCGGATGGGGCCTCTCTACTGACGCCCGGATTAGCTTGTGATCGCCTGTCCGGGCCGCTGTGGCTATGTTCCAAGCCTCAGACTCAAGCCGGCTTTCGCCGAGAACGTCGCAAGTGTGCCACCAAGTGGTGTATGCAGCATGTGCTACTAGTTTGGTGTACCCGCAATCAAGGTGATTGTTGGCGTTCATCAATCTGCAAGAGGCCAGCGAGGCGCGCAAAAGCTGAACATCTTGCCGTCGCCACTGGGCGATAACTCTCCGGGGGGCCCTCCGCGTCCCCTCCTTGATGGACTGCTTCGATGGCCCTCTGCAAGGTGTGGTCTTTTGCTGACGACCCGGCGCACTCGAGGCTACGCTCGCAAAAAGGATCATCGCTACCGAGCGTAGCCTCGAGTGCGCCGGGTCGTCAGCACTGGCAAGGTGTTGTCCGCTGAACGGCTCTAGGGCGCCAGGATGTCCCGCGCCATCTTTACCGTCTGTTGGGTTACTGCCTTTCTGGGTCCGCTTGTCTGGGCTTTGCGCTCGGCCCAGAGCGAGCGCCGGTAGCCCATCCGCTCGTAGAACTGCACCACTCTCTGCTCGTTGTCTGCATCGACGATGACGAGGCGAGCCGCCGACAGAGAGGTCGAGTCAAGGATCTCTCCGTGCACAAGGCCGATGACCTGCTTGCCCACTCCGCAGCCTTGCAGGTCCGACGTCACAGCTAACCGGCCGAGCTTCACTGCAGGATACGCGCTGAGCTGGACCGAGTCCTGTAGACCCAACTCACCCACTTCCGACGTTGTCAGCGGCAGCGCGTCGTTGGAAAGGGTGAAGTAACCCACCACGCGCTCCGGCACATCCCTGTGGAACACAACAGTCGTGAGCCCGAGCCGCTCACGGTGCAGCTGTGCGGACTCTTGAAGGAACGCGTTGAGATGTGGTTTGCCGCAGTCGAAGGCTGCCAGCACTTGATGGGCGACCTCAACGACGGGGAGAAGCCCGTAGCCGTTGCCGGCGAGCGCCATCAGGCCGAAACGCGATACTGCTGTAGGAAAGTCGCTGTCTTCGCGGCGCGGACGCGCTCAACGAGGCGTTGGGCTTCACGCTGCGACTCTTCAGTCGGTCGCGTGGTCTTCACTTCGAGAAGAAATCGGGCTCGGTCAGCCGACGCAACCCGCGCACGCTTGACCGCCACCTTGGTGAGGCGGTGCTGGGCAGACTTGGTCGCTGAGAGGAACAGCTTCTCTTTCATAGCCCCGAAAGTCTACACGTTCGTGAGTGCCCGTGAAATGGCATGACTTCTCGATTGGCCGGGGATGTTGTCGCTGCGGAACGACACCAATCCTGACGATGGGTGGCGCGTCTGTTGATCCGCCATGCAAGCATGTTGGCCGCGCCGGGACAGTGGGGGCCTTGGCCTCCGGACGCGCGCCTTCTGGCGAGGAGCAACCGTCCCGGCGCCCTAGCCCGCCGGCCCGGCCCCAAACGTCTCAGGTGCAGATAGTTGCACCAGCCCCGCCGCGTCGGCCGGCGCCCCGAACAGCCAGGCGTCGACGTCCTCGCGCTCGATCGGCACGACTGAGCGCTTGTCCTGCTGGTCGGGCGGCAGCTTCGGGTCGGGCTTGTGCATGCGCGACATCAGCGGGCAGGCGTCGGCGTTGAGCGTCAACATCGTGTAGCTCTCGACGATCTCCCCGGTGGCGCGGTCGGCCCAAGTGTTCCAGAGCCCGGCCAGGCCCCAAAGCCCGCCGTCGGCGCGCCGGAAACGCCACCACACGTTGCGCTCGGTCTCCCAGCACGGCTCATCGAAGCTGACCGCAGGGATGATGCAGCGCCGCCCCTTGGCCCATGAGTCCTTGTAGGAGGCCTTCTGCGCGATCTCCTCGAAGCGGGCGTTGTTCGTCGAGTAAGTCAGCTTCGCCATCTTGGCGAACCAGGGCACGAGGCCCCACTGTCCGACGACCAGCTCACGGGCCGGTTCGGTGCACTCGCGGTCTGCGCGGATGAACGGACCGAGCGCCCTGGGGAACACTTCACCGCCGCGCCAAGGCTGCCTGCGGCCGATGTGCCAAAAGCGTTCAATGTCGCCTTCGTCGGGCGAGACGTAGCGATTGCACATGCGCCGATCGTATGGCGCCACACGGTCGTACGCATCTCGTCTTCAGTGTCGTCGTTCAGCAACCAAGCGCTCATCCCGGGGAAGCCGAGCAGATCGACGCGATGTCACAGTTACATCCTCAAACAACAACAGGGAGTTCTCATGAAAAAGGGTGTGGCTCTGGCCGCGGGCTTGGTATCGCTGTTCTTTACCGCGACCGCTTACGCAGACTGCGTCTGCCGATGCGTCAACGGCGAGGTGCGATCGCTGTGCTCGAGCAGTCTGGACTTGAAGCCAATCTGCGCGCCGCAGGTATGCCCCGTCGTGCCGCCGTCGATTCAACCGGTACCGCAGCCGTCGCTGCCGCCGCTCGGTACGACGTCATGCCGCCAAGTTCAGGTGTTGAACCCCTATACCCGCATGTACGAATGGAAGAAGGTGTGCAGCTAGCAGAATGAACGGAGCGAGGGCGAGTCGCGCGCCCTCGCACCTCAGGCCGTAGGTCAGGTCCGCAGCTTCCCCGCCTTCCACTGCGCCCAGGCCGCTCGCGCCACGGCCTTGACGACCCTGGGATGGTCACCGAGGCCGGTCTCCTGCAGCCAAGCTTGCAGCGGCGGGTCGGCGGCCACCATCTCGCGCGCGGCTGCGAGCGCCGCGTCGGCGTTGGCGCCGAACTCGGTGGCCATCTCGGCCCGGGCGGCGTTCTTCCATGCCAGCGGGTCGACCTTGATCGCGCCGGACAGCACGCCCGTGGCGACGCTGGTGAGGCCGGTTGCCACGTCCGAGGCAATACCGGCCTGGCGGAAGCGCCCGGCCCACTCGGTGCTTGCGGCTTGGGCCTCGCCGGGCTCAAGGCCGAGTTGCTCGACGCTGGCCGAGATCATCGCTCGTTGCGTGGCCGCGTAAGTCGTATCGAGCCCGTCGACGCCAAACTGGGGCTTGCCGTACAGCGCCGCCTCGGCCTTGTTCACGTCGATCTCGCCGGCCTTGGTGCTCACGGCCGGGGGCGCTGCCGCCGCGGTGGGCTGGCCAGCCTCAGGGCGGCTCGTGCTGTTGGCATACAGACGCGCGGCCATTTCGTCGAAGTCCATGCTCAAGCCCCCCAGCGGTTCAGCGTGGATTGCACGGCCGCGATGCGGGCCTGGGCGTCGGTGACGAGGCCGGTCTTGTCTTCGGCGACCGGCGCCCAAGCGACGGCGGTCCCGAGCTTCGTGCCGGCACACGCCGTGCGCAGACGTTCGGACGTGAGTGCGGCCGTGTCAAACAGCGCGGAGCGCAGCGAATGGACTGCCTCCATCAGCACGGTGCCGGTGTAGCCCTTGCTCACGAGCACGGCCTGCGCCTTCGTGACGACGGCGTCCTGCAAGGCGGTCTCCTCGGCCAGGGCCGAGGCCAAGGCGCTGATCGCAGCGGCCTTGCGGCCGGCGATGGGCTCGATGAGGGCGGCGTGATCGCTGAGGGTGGCGTTGGGTTTGGCGGCCAGCAGTTCGGCCAAGGTGCTGTAGCTCATGGTCATTGCTCCTTCGGGGCGCAGAGAGCGCGCAGGTTGGCCGAGGTCCAGCCGGCGAGCCGCTCGGCCAGGTCGTCGTGGGCGCGCTGGACGTTGTCCAGCAGCGTGCCGGCGGGTGCGGTGTACTCGAGCCGCCCGCGCAGGCCCAGCGTGGACAGCACGGCGTCGAGCGCGGCCAGCACGAACGGCTGGGCGCCTGAGGCGTCGGCCAGGTGCGCGACAGCCTGCACGCCGTCGTTCACATTGCTGCGGGCGTCGGGTACGAGGTCGGCCAGCGCACGACCTGCGAGGCTCACGCCAGCGCGGCGTGCAGCGCCGGCCTCGATGAAGACCTGCGCGGCGTCCTGCAGCTTGGCCAGCGCCTTGTCGAGCGCCTTCGCGGCATCGAGGATGCTCGGGTCGGTCGCCTGCTTCACGCCGGCCACCAGGCGGGCCTCGATGACCTCGACTGTCTCGGCGGCGTCGGCCGCTTCGGCGGCGCGCTGGGCCGCGTGCAGGCGGGCCGCGTCCCTGTCATAGAGCTGCAGTTCGGCCTCGACCTCGGAGAGGCGGCGGTCGATGTCGGGCGCCTTGTCGGCCTCGGCGGTTGCGAGCATGAGCGCCAGGCGCTGGCGGTCGGCCTGGGCCTGCGCGCGCGCGGTCTGCAGCTCGGCGAGCTTGGCCTTGATGGGTGCGGTGGTGGACATGGGCTCACTCCTCGGCGCCGTGCGAGGGCAGCAGCGCGTGCAGCAGGATCAACGCGCCCACGACGAGCGCGGCGCGGCGCGGTTCGGACGGCGTGGCCCAGGCCCAGAGACGGGCGAGGGCGGCGCGGGTGGCTTTCATGAGCATGGCCGTTACTCCAGGCCCGCGGCGTACAGCCGGGCGACGAGGTTGGTGGTGCCGTCGCCGGCCGTGACGCGAGGGCGAACGGCGCGGAAGGCCGTCGACTGCAGCACCACGAGTCCGGCCGCGGTCAGCGTGATGGCGGCGCCCGCGGCGTCCTTGAGCACGACCCAGGTCGTGCCGCCATCGTTGCTGCCTTCGAGGCTGACCGTGCCGCCGGTGCCGAACGTGCCGGTGACCTGCAGCGATGCGCGAGCCCAGAGGGACGGGTCGACCGCGGCGCCGTCGTCGCCATTGAGCAGGCCGGTCCAGGTGGTGAGCGAACCCCTCGACGTGTGAATCGGCGGGGCGGTGTTGGTAGCGGTGCGAGAGGCCATGGTGCGTGCTTTCGTTCGGTGGTTGGGGTGCCGGCATCGTCACGGCACGTCAGCACGTCAGCGCGCCGTTTATGCCGCGTTCACGCCAAGCGCTTGCCTCAGGGCCGCGGGGTCGAGATCGAGGTCTGCGGGAAGGGCCGCACGCAGAACGAAGACCCCACTCCGCACGCCGATCGAGCGCACGCACGCCTCGATGGCCGGTGAGAAGCGCCCGGCAGCGCGGGCAGCACGATCCAGCGCCTGCAGCGCGGCGCTGGCGCTCGGGAAGACCGCGGCGACGGGCAAAGGGTCGACGCCGTGCCGGAAGCCCAGCAGCAGCAAGAAGGCCAGCGGCAGCGCCTTTGTGGTGGCGTGCACCTGCTGGCCGTCGAGCGTGTGCGTGGTCGCGTCGAGCCAGGCCCAGCGCACGGCCGGGCGCGGCCGGTGGCGCGAGAGCAGCGCCGCCAGTTCAAGGCGCAGGGCGTGTGCGCCGGCCGCGCCTGCGAGCCGTTCAGCGCGGCGCAGGACGTCGAGCGGCACGGGGATGGTAGGGAGGTGGCCCGGCGGTGCTGATCGTGCAACCTGCGGGGCGCTGGGCGTGTCCGCGGGGCTCATGCGATGGCCTCGTCGTCGTCGTCGGCGGCGGGCACGGCGGGCACGGCGGGGCGCTTCGCAGCCTGGCGGGCTTCGATGCGCGACCGGCGCCAGGCGCGGAAGCGCTCGGCCTCGGCGTCCTGTGCTTCGCGGTATCGACGGTCGGCCTCGGCGGCCCCGACGATCGCGGCGGGCAGGTGGGCGGCCAAGGCGGCGAGCAGTCCGGGGTTCCCGCGCGCCTTGGGCTTGGTTGCCAACCAGGTCAAGTAGGCCGGGGCGTCACGGGCGACGGTCGAGACGAGCAAGCCCCGGTACTTCCCGAAGGGCAGAGGATGGTCAGCGTTCATAGTGTTTGACAATCACTGGCTGGATGTTGGTAGAGAGTTGCAATGTGTCGTGCGGCACATATATCGCGCACAGGGGCGTACGGCGGCGGGGCTGCCGACAGTCGGCGGGAGTCGGCGGGAGTCGGCGGGAGTCGGCGGGGCTGCCGAATCTGCTGCCGCCTGCAGGTTTCGGGTAGGGTGGCGCGGCGAAGCGCTTTTCGGTTCCCCGGTTCTCCCGGTTCTCTGCCGTGGCCGGGAACGCTGCGGCCCAATGCTGGCGCGGGTTTGCGCGTTCCCGGCATGCCCGTTCCCTTCTACACACCCCCACAAGGAAAGAGCGAGCAAGAGGGAGAGAGAGAGCGGGAGAACAGAGAAGAACACTCTTAAAGCCCATTGCTGGCGCGGCTTTCCGTGTTCCCGGAATCGGCGGGAACCGGGGAACTGGCGGGCCATCTCAGCACCCCGCCGGCCTGAGCAGTTGCACGGCCCGAGCACCGCCCTTGGCGGCGTCCCGGCTCTCCTGCCCGACCTCGATCTCACCGGCGGTCCGCAGGTGCTGGATGGCGTCGGTCATCTCCTTCGCTGCGAGCTTCGTTCGCCGCAGCACCAGGCTTGCCGGCGCCCACCCCTGCGCGACGGCCCGCGCCTCCCACGCCCGGTCGGGCTTCAGCTCGCCGGACAGCACGCGCACCAAGACGTCGAGCACTCGGGCCGCGTTCGCCTGGGTCTGCCCGGCGTGCATGTGTTCCTCAATGAACTCAACCAGCGCCGCGTTTGAGGCGCGCACCGCGTGCTCGGCCCAGGCCAGGTGCTCGACGCTGATCGTCGGCGCCTCCGGCGAATCCCAGGCCGCCAGCACGCCCGCGATCCGCATCGCCTTCTCGAAACTGCGCTGCAGCACTGCACGCGAAAAGGCGGACGCCTGCGGCGCGTCGGCGTCGGCCGCAAAGCCCAGCAGCAGGGCGCGCATGCGGGAGTCGGCTTCCGGCGTGATGGTGATGCCGATCGTGGCCTCGGGCCCGCCGAACGCCGCGGCGGCCTGGGCGTCGATCATCCGCCGTGCCGCGGCCTGGGCGACCTCGGGCAGGGTCAGACTGCCCTGCACCAGCCGAGGCTGGACACCCTTGCGGCCCGTGGCGATGAGGACGCGGCCGAGCAGACCGTCCTCGACGCTGGCCGCGCCGACCGCTGACCCGAGACTCGCGGGGGTTGTGAACCCCAAGAGGCTGAGGCAGGGGTTCAGCACGACGCGGGGCGGCGGCGCCGAGTCACTGGCCTTCGCCCGGACCCGGCAGGGGTAGACGCTGTTCGAGGCGCTAAACAGCTTCAGCAAGTTCCCGCCGAGTTCTTTCATGTGCCCCGGGGCGCCTCGGTCGTTGACAGCGGCCAGCATGTGCGCGACCTCGTCAACCTCGCAGAGCATCGCCCGGTCGGACTGCAGCGCGTCCTCGAGCCCCTGGCCGCTGGCCGGTTTGCCGAGCAAGGCGGCACCCGCGAGGCGTGCCAGGTCGACGCCCACGCGGCGCGGTGCATCCTTGCCGGCGCCCGTCTCGGCGAGTCCGACCGCGTACAGGTTCAGCCGGCCGTCACCGGGCAGGCGCAGGCGCCGGGTGCAGGCTGCAGCCATGCCGGCGAGCACGGCCAATGTCATGAGTTCAGGCTGGGGCTTGGGCGCGACGTTCAGGCCCGCGGCTACCGTAGCAGCCAGGACCCCGCGAAACGGCGCTGGGAAGGCCGCCAGGGGCCTCGGCGTGGCATCCGGCACGGGCTCGGCCGGCGCAGCCTCGGGCGCTGCGCCAAGGTCGACCACGACATCGGCATCGACCCACGAAGCCGCAGCACGATCGCGCCAAGTCGGATCACGCTCGTCAGCCCAGGCGAAGACCGACTTGTGGGTGATGCGGTCGACGTGCTTAACCGTGTCGAACTGGCGCTCGTCGCCGGCCTGGTGGTTGGCGCTGCGGGCCATCCACTCGTCGGCGAGTTCGCGCGCCTCGTCAGAGAACTCGGTGTTGTCGCGCACGAACGCCAGGGCGTGCAGGCCGTCGATCCAGTCCTCGCGCTTGTCGCAGGGCACGACGGCCAGGGCCTCGCGCAGTTCGTGCAGCGTCTTGCGCGTCACCTCGGCGGCGATGGTCTGGCGCTCGAAGCTGTCGGGCGCGCAGGGGGCGGGCGCATCGACTGCGCGGGGGCGGCCAGAAGGCCGCTCATCGAACCCGGCCAGGCTGTCCAGATCATCGAAGGCCTCGCCCTCGACGGCGTACGCCTGGTACTCGACACCCTCGACGCGACCGAAGAACCAGATCCGCGAGTCTTCCCAGCTTTCAGGCGCCAGGCACCCGCCCAGCAGGCCGTTCAGCTTCGACACCAGGCTGCGATAGGCCGCAGGCTCGACGGGCTGCGCCAGCGGCGCCACGACGCGCCAGCGCGGGCCGCCGTTCGAGCGCGGCGGCGCCATGACGCGATGGCTCGCGGTCGTGAAAACGACGGCCCGCACGCCGCACGCGCGCAGCAGGTCCGCGGCGGCCTGGGGTTCGACGGCCTCCCCGTCGTGCTCGGCGACGAGCATGTGCAGCCGCTCGACCCGAGTGCCAGCGTCGCGCACGTCGCCCGCCGCGGTGCCCGGCCTGAACAGCGGGCATTCGTCCTTGGCGGCGCGCTCGCTCGGCGCGCGCAGCACCTGCACGAAGTCGGCCCAGGTCAGCGTACGGCGCTTGCCGGCTGTGGTGCCGATGTTGGCGAAGGTCGTGAACGTGACGGCGGCGTGCCCTTGCGGGGACGCAGCCCCGCCACAATCGGCAGTGTCAGCCATTCCTTTCGTCGCATCGTCGGCCGCTCGCCCTGCCCCCGCAGTCGAGCGGCCGATCTCTTTGGGCGGCGCTGCGGCCTTCGCCGCCAGCATCGCGCGGGCCTTCTGCTGGGTCGCCTCGCGCAAGGCGGCAGTGCGGGCGAGTTCGGGGCTCATCGCGCACCGCCGTGCATCAGGCGTTCGGCGTCAGCGCGCCGGATCCGATAGTGGCCGCCAGGGGTCTTGGCCGCAGGAAGGATGCCGGCGGCAATCCATCCGCGAAGCGTCTTCTCGCAGGCGACTCCGCGCCTGGCGAGTTCGCTCAACTTGAGAAGGTCATCGGCTTTCGGTTCGGTGGTCATGGTTGCCCTTTCGGTGTTGATGCTCGTCATTGTGCGGATTTAGGCAGAGGCAAGGGCACGGCTCTGTGTCCCCAATTTGGCAAACTGCTAATTGCATTTAGCACCTGCTAAAGGTTTCACTGGCCCAAATGCGGGCATCGAACAACGCCAGTACGACGTGCCGCCAGCAGCGATCCGCAGGTGCTTCGCCGGGCTGCAATGGCTCGAGCGCCGGAAGTGGATCGGTGCATCGGCGCGAGATCGGCCAGAGGTCGACCGCGGGATCCTCGAAACGCCCGATGCGCGGCGCATGGCTGCTGTTGGGCTTCATCGGCCACCACCTTCTTGCCTGGCAGCGAGCGCGGCGCGCACGGCGGAAGGCGAGTACCTCACCGCCGAGCCCAGGCGCACGACGGGTACAAGGCGTTTGCCGCGGCGGTCAGCGCGGAGCCACGCGACCGACATACCGATCGCGGCGGCAAGGGTGTGCTCGTCGACCAGCAGGGGCTCGAGCACAGGTTTCGTTGCGTTCATGGCGCAGCCCTTTTCAGCGGGGCCGCTGGCCGACGAGTGTGGTTGTGCCGGCCGGCGGCTTTCGCAAGGGGGCTACGCGCGCCGCATTACGCCTACCGCGGCGCAACACGTTCTGGGCCCGCATGCACGCTGGCGGCTGCGGCGGCGCTTGCAACACGCCGCAGGCCCGGCCTGCATTACCCGGCCATTGGCTCGGGTGGACCGCGCCCGCCTGGGCTGCTTATGCCGCTACGGCGGAACGCGCGATAGGCGGAACTCTATAACAGATGCCACCTATGTCGCGCGCAATAGCAACTCAGCGCACGGCGGCGATGAAGTCGGCCACGGTCTGCCAGGCGGCGCGAAGCTGCGCCTCGGACTGGCCTACGTAATGCATCGCTGTCACGTCGCCCCCGGCCGAGTGATTCAACATCGCCTTGACCGCGAACGCCGACACCAGTTCGGCCGCGATGCTTGCGAACGTATGCCGGAGCTTGTGCGGCGACAGCCCCTGCACGCCGGCCTCGGCGCTGATCGCGCGCATGGTCGCGTGCGGCGTGGCCTGGAAGGCCCGCGCCCCGGGCTTCTTGCCCGTAGCGTGCGGCTTCAGCACGTCGAGCGCCTGACGCGAGAGCAGAAGGGTGTGGTCCTTGCGGTTCTTGGTGTCGTGGAGCACCACGCGCCCGCCGTCAAGATCCACGTCGCGCGCCAAGATGCCGGCACCCTGCACGCCCCCGAACACCTCGCCCGGCCGCGCACCGGTCAGCAGCATGAAGCGCAGCCCATCGGCCGCGGGGTCGCCCGCAAGGGCGCAGGCGGCGCGCCACCACGCCCCGAGCTTCTCGGGTGGGATGGGCCGAGGGTTGCCGCTCGTCGGGGCCAGGATGATGCGGTCGCGTCCGGCGGTCGACTTCGCCAGCGGCGAGTCGTGCACCTGCACGCCATGCCAGTTCAGGACGGCGCGCAGCACCTGCAGGGCGTAGGTTTGTCGGCGCGCCCCCCGTGGCGCCAGGCGTTTGTGCAGCTCGCGCATGTCGTCGCCCGAGAGCTTGCGCAGGGGCTTGTCTGCCAGATCGTGCAGCGCCCCCGCTCTGGCCGTTCTCCCGCGTGTCGTGCAGCGGTCGGGCTCGATCATCGCCAGATACTCGGCCTGCGTGCTCGCCTTGAGGGCGAGACCGTCTTTCCCGCGCCGCTTGCCCTTCACGTAGGCGCGCAGCGCGTCGGCTAGGGTCAGCGCGTCGGCCTTCTCGGCCTTGCGCTCCAGTGCCTTGACCGCGGCGCGGTCGACGCCCTGCTGCAACTCGCTGGACACCTCGATCTGCAGCCGGCGCGCGGCGTCGGCGCTGATGGCGGCGGCGCCTACTGCGCGCCCCAGGGTGCGGCGCACGGTCTTGCCGTCGACCCTGCGCTCGGCGACGTAGGCCCGTGCGCCTGCAGCTGTCACGCGTAGCGCGAGCCCAGGCGTGTCCCGGCACCAGTACAGCGCGAAGCCTTCCGCAGGCGCCGGCAGCGTGCGGGCGAGGTTGTCGGTCAGGCGTTTGGTGAGCTTCGGCATCCTGCGTCCCCGTCTCCATGTAGGCACTACATGTAGGCGGGAATCGTATCACCCGGTGGCAGCGAATCGCACTGGATGGCAGGCGGTGCCTGGGCGGATGGCGTCTGGCGAGTGCTCGCAGAGGGGCGCCGTGCAGGACTCATAATCCTTTGGTCGTTGGTTCAAGTCCAACACGGCCTACCAGTTTTAAAGTGAATTTTCGGTAGTGACCACCAACCGCACAAGGCGGCTTTGAGGCTGGTGCCAGTCTTGGATCAGATCGCCAGAGCCGCAGCGCGTGTCGCAGCCAGGGCGCGAGCGGCGTGGACCGCAGTCCGATCGAACCTCCGTCATTGGCGTGTCGGCCTCAGAGACGGAACTGCTGCACCGCCTCGCGTAGCCGGCGTGCTTGCTCCTTCAGGCTCTCGGCAGCAGCGCCCGACTCTTCGACCAGCGCCGCGTTCTGCTGCGTCGCGCGGTCGAGCTCGGCGACTGCCCGGTTAACCTCACCGATGCCGGCGGACTGCTCGGTTGCTGCGGCGCTGATGTCGGCGATCGTCGCGGAGACGCGCGCCACGGCCTGCTCCAGCGTGCCCATCGCCTCGCCGGCGCCGGCCACGATCGCGCCGCCGACCTCGACACGCGACACCGACTCCTGGATCAGCGCCTTGATCTCGCCTGCCGCCTGGGCGCTGCGCTGCGCCAGCATGCGCACCTCACCGGCGACCACCGCGAAGCCGCGGCCCTGTTCGCCAGCGCGCGCGGCTTCGACCGCGGCGTTGAGCGCGAGGATGTTGGTCTGGAAGGCGATACCGTCAATGACGTTGATGATCTCGGTGATGCGCCGCGAGCTATCGTTGATCGCGCCCATGGTCTCGACGACCCGGGCGACCGCTTGGCGGCAGCCGACGGCCGAAGCCGCAGCCTGACCGGTCATCTCGTGTGCCAGGAGTGCCGACTGCGCGCTGCTCTGCACCGTGCCGGTGAGCTGTTCCATAGCTGAGGCGGTCTGCTGCAAGTTGGACGCTGTCTGCTCGGTGCGCGCCGACAGGTCAGCGCTGCCGGCGGCAATCTCGCCAGAAGCCGTCGAAATGCTGTCGATCGAGGTGCACACACTGGCGATCGTCGCGCGCAGCGACGCGACGGTGGTGTCGAGTTCGGCCATCAGGCTGCCGGGTTCGAGCGTCGCCACCGATACCGTCAGGTCGCCTGCGGCCAGCGCTTTCATCGCGGCCACGGCCGCGGTCGGTTCGCCGCCGATCTGGCGCAGAACGGCGCTGCCCATCCAGTAGCCGCCCAGGCCGAGGAAGACGATCACCGCGCCGGCCATGGCGAGCGTGCGCGCCAGCGCCGCCCTCACCTTGGCGTCGATGTCGTCGAGGTACAGGCCCGAGCCGACGACCCAGTCCCAGGCCGGCACACGCTGCAGGTAGTTCAGCTTGGGCAGCGGATCGGTCTGGCCGAGCTTGGGCGAGATGATCTGCACGAACGCCCGGCCATCGGGGCTGGCGCGCACCGGGTCGATCAGCATCTTGATGACGTCGAGGCCGCGGCTGTCGAGCACCTTGCCGACGAGGCGCTGGCCGGCCCAGTCGGGCCGCGCCGGGTGCATCACGTTGACCTGGTCCAGCGTCCACACGAAGAAGTAGTCCTGGCCCTGCGGACCCCAGCGGGCCTCGCGCAAGGCGGCCACCGAGGCCGCCTTGGCTTCGTCGACGCTGATGAGCCCGGCCTCGGCGCGGCGGCGGAAGCCATCGACGACGGAAACGCCGGTCTGCACGGCGGCGAGGATCTCGCTGCGGCGGTCCTCGAGCAGCTGGCGGCGCAACTGCCAGGCCGAGACCAGGCTCAGCAGGCACAGCCCGGCCACCGCCATCGCGGTCAGCGCGAACACCTTGGAACGGAAGGACGAACAGAGCTTCATGGCAACTCCGGCAAAGGGCCTGGCGCCTCAGCCCTGCAGCGACGAGAAGGCGCGCGCCAACGCTTCGCTCGCGGGTCGCGCCTCATCGGACGAGGCCGGTGCCGCTTGCATCGTCACGGCCAGCAGACCGACCAGGCCGCACAGGGTGTAGCGCAGCATCAGATGGCGGTCGGCGTGCGGGCGCGGCGCTGGCGCTCCGCTCTTCCACTGAGCCAGGACTTCGCGGGCGAGCGATCGCACCCGCGTCTCGTCCGCCCAGTCCATCCCCAGCGCGGCGCCGAGACGCGCCAGTTCGGTTTCGATGTCCTTGAGGGTCTTGTCGTAGTCGATGAACACGGGTCGCTCCTGCCGCGATCGCGGCTTCAAACGCTTTCGAAGACCGCGGCGATGCCCTAGGTGCGTGTGACCCAGGCCGAACCTGCGTTGAGAACGAGGCAGGCGGAGTGTTGGGCCACGGCAGGCTCCTTTCAGGCGGCGCAGCGCGCGGCGGCCACCAGCGAGGCGATCGCGCAGGAGGCCAGGCGCGAGCGCAGACTGCCGGCGCGGCTGGTCAGCATCACCGGTACCTTGGCGCCGAGCACGATGCCGGCCGCGTCGGCGCCGGCCAGGAAGGAGAGCTGCTTGGCCAGCATGTTGCCGGTCACAAGGTCGGGCACCATCAGGATGTCGGCCTGGCCGGCGACCGGCGAGTCGATGCCTTTGGTGCGCGCGGCGTCGAGCGAGATCGCGTTGTCGAGGGCCAGCGGGCCGTCGAGCACGCCGCCGGTGATCTGGCCGCGCTCGGCCATCTTGCACAGCACCGCCGCTTCCAGCGTCGACGGGATCTTCGGGTTCAGCGTCTCGACGGCCGACAGGATCGCGACCTTGGGCGTCGCCACGCCCAGCGCCTGCGCGAGGTGGATCGCGTTCTGGAGGATGTGCGCTTTGTCCTCCAGCGACGGCGCGATGTTGATCGCGGCGTCGGTGATCAGCAGCGGCCGTGGATAGCTCGGCACATGCATCACGAAGACGTGGCTGATGCGCGCCGCGGTACGAAGTTGGTTGTCCTTGCGCACCACCGCGCTCATCAGCTCGTCGGTGTGCAACGAGCCCTTCATCAGCGCGCCGACCTCTCCGTCGCGTGCCAGCCGGGCGGCGGTTTCGGCCGCGTCCCGCGGCGAGCCGGCATCGACGAGCCGCCAGCCGTCGATCGCCACGCCCTCGCTGGCTGCCAGCGCCCGGATCTCGCGCACCGGCCCCACCAGCATCGGCACGATCAACCCGGCCTGTGCCGCGTCGAACGTGGCCCGCAGCGCCAGTTCGCTGCCCGGATAGACGACTGCAGTGGGCAGCGGCGCGAACCCGCGGCAGCGGGCCAGCAGCGCCTGGTGCAGCGAATCCGCCGCCGATGTGGTTTCGTGACGCCGCGACTCGAGGTCGACGACAACTGGGTCGGAATACATGCTGCTCACCCCGTTGGGAAGGTCTCGTTTCGACGGCCGGCCAGGCCGGCGCCCCGGCGTGCGGGGCACCGGCCTGGCGTCACGCCGCTCAGAAGCGGTGGCGAATGCCCAGGCCGACCGAGTTGCCGCTGTCCAGGTCGGTGAAGCGGTCGTTCATGACCACGGAATAGACGTCGGTGCGCTTGCTGAAGGCGTAGCTGTAGCCGACGCTGGTCGTCGTGCGCGTCATCTTCGAGCCGACGTCCGGACGCTGGCGGCTGTTGGCCACCGCCGCCAACACGGTGCCGCGGCCGACCGGGATGCTGGCGCCGACGTGCACGGTGAGGATGCTGTCATCGGCGATGGACTCGTAGTCGCGCGAGGTGCGCAGCACGCCCGCGTTGAGCCGACCGAAGCGGAACGCGTAGGCGCCGGTGAGCTCCCAGTTGGTCTGGCTGGAGATCACCGCCGCCGCCGGGCCGGCCGCCGGCACCGACTTGTCGCCGATGTGCTCGGTGCTCAAGCCGACCATCAGCGGGCCGCCGCTGTGGAAGACGTTGACGCTGTAGCGCGAGCCGACGCCGCCACCTTCGCCCGGCGCCCATTGCGCCTGGAACACGGTGCCGCCGATCGACGGCGAGATGTAGGCGACGGCGTTGTTCCAGGTCGTGTCCGAGGTACCCAACGGGGCGGTCAGCGTGCGGCGTGCCGGCGGCGCGCCGGTGCCCAGGAACTGCGTGCCCTGCGCGATCGCGGCAACCCAGGTCTGCATGAACACCGGGCCGAGTACGGTGGAGTCGTCGAAAGCGTTGGTGCGGATGTAGTTCAGGAAGGTCGGGGTGCCCTGGCGGCCCAGGCGCACGGTGCCCAGCGGGCTGGCGATGCCGACGTAGGCCGAACGGCTCCAGAAGACGTCGCCGTCGAAGCGCCCTTGCTCGCCGCCGTCGGGGCGGAAGAACATTCCGATCGCGAACTCGCCGCGCAGGCCGCCACCCAGATCCTCGGTGCCCGAGAAGTTGAGCTGTGAAGTCGACATGCCGGAGCTGTCGACCTTGGTGACGCGCTCGCCGCCAGCGAGCTGGCGCGTGCCGGCATAGGCGTCGACGACGCCGGAGATGATGACGTTGCCGGTACTCTGCGCGGAGGCGCCACTGCAGCCTGCGGCCACGCACAGCGCGGCGATGAAGTGAAGCTTGTGGATCGTGGTCATGTCGATTCCTCAGTCTTGTGGCAGGGGAGTGGCTGGCTGTTTCGGGCGCAGCCCTCCCCTCGCGCGCCCGCCGAAGCGTTCGCGCGTTGGTTCACGTCTTGGATGGCGACGGGACGGCGCGGGGCTTCGCGGCGCCCCGCGCTGGCCTCAGGTCGTCAGCGGGTCGCCGGGCGGGCCTGGAAGCGCAGCACCACGCGGTGCGGCGTCGGTCCGATCGGGAACGGGTCGCTGGCCAGCACCAGGCCGCCGGCGCCGTCCAGCGTCACGTGGCGCACGTGCAGGTCGCCGACCCAGTTCGGTACCAGGCACTGCTCGACCTGCTGCGACACGGTGCTTTGCACCTCGTCGACCGTGTAGGGGCCGGCGTACGCCAGGAAGCTGCGCGCCGCGGCCACCGTCTGCTCGGTGCTGCCGCCGTCCTGCATCGGCACGTCGTAGGGCTGGCGGCCCGAGGCGGACACCTGGAACGACATCCAGCCGTCGTCGCTGTAGCTGACGTAGCCGCTCGCGGCGCGCCCCATCGGGAAGATCTGCGTGCCGGCGTCGCTGTCCAGGCTGAAGGACTCCAGCAGCCAGGTGCCGACGAGGCGACGGGAGAGAAGATCGTGGTCCATTCGTTTCTCTCCGGCGATCAGGACAGGATCGCGACGGCGCGTGTCCAGCCGGCCGACGCGCCGCGGACCTTCACCGGGAAGCACACGACCTCGAAGCCGGTGGCCGGGAGCGACTCGAGGTTCAGCAGCTTCTCCATGTGGCAGTAGCCGATGTCGATGCCGGCGAAGTGCCCTTCCCATATCAGGCTCTTGTCGTGGGTCTGGGCGTAGCGCTTGATGGTGTGGCTGAACGGGGCGTCCCAGCTCCAGGCATCGGTGCCGGTGACGCGCACGCCGCGCTCGAGCAGGTACATCGTCGCCTCGCGGCCCATGCCGCAGCCGCTGTTGACGTAGGCCATCGAGCCGTACCTGGCTGCCGCCGAGGTGTTGACCAGCACGATGTCCAGCGGGCTCAGCTTGTGGCCGATGCGCGCGAGTTCGGCTTCGACCTGCGCTGCCGTGACGACGTGGCCATCGGGCAGGTGGCGGAAGTCGAGCTTGACGCCGGGACGCATGCACCAGTCCAGCGGCACCTCGTCGATGGTCAGCGCGCGCTTGCCGCCGTCCATCGTCGAGTGGTAGTGGTAGGGCGCGTCGAGGTGGGTGCCGTTGTGGGTGTTCAGCGTCACCTCCTCGATCGCCCAGCCCTCGCCGCCCGGCAGGTCTTCGGGCTTGAGGCCCGGGAAGAAGCCGGCCATGACCGCCGCCATCTCCTCGTGGCCGCGGTAGACGATCTTCGGGCCCAGGCCCGGGGGATCCGAGGGCTTGTCGTTCTCGATGGCCATCGAGATGTCGACGATGCGCCTCTTCGGCGCGGCCGCGACGGCCGGCGCCGAGGTGCTGAGCGCGGCCATCAGGCCGGCCATGCCGCCGGCCTGCACCAGCATGCGGCGGCGGTTGAGATTCGAGGCACCTTTGGCGGAAGCGGTGGTTTCCGGCGCGGACGCGTCGTGGCGGCCGGCCTTGGTATCCGTGAGCTTGCTCATGTTCTGCACTCTTTCAGTGGGAGGAAGCGGGCGCGATGCGGC
>NZ_NRRU01000076.1 GCF_016583785.1 Rubrivivax gelatinosus
CCATTCGATGACCCCGCAGGAGATCGTCTCCGAGCTCGACCGCCACATCGTCGGCCAGAACGCCGCCAAACGCGCGGTCGCGATCGCGCTGCGCAACCGCTGGCGGCGCCAGCAGGTCGACGAGAAGCTGCGTGGCGAGATCACGCCGAAGAACATCCTGATGATCGGCCCGACCGGCGTCGGCAAGACCGAGATCGCGCGCCGCCTGGCGCGGCTGGCCGACGCGCCCTTCGTCAAGGTCGAGGCGACCAAGTTCACCGAGGTCGGCTACGTCGGCAAGGACGTCGACACCATCGTGCGCGACCTGGTCGAGGTCGCCGTCAAGCAGGAGCGCGAACGCGCCATCCGCCGCCATCGCGCCAAGGCCGAGGACGCCGCCGAGGAACGTGTGCTCGACGCCCTGGTGCCGCCGCCGCGCGACCTGCGCGAAAGCGGCGACAACACCGCGCGCCAGGTGATGCGAAAGCGCCTGCGCGAAGGCTCGCTCGCCGACAAGGAGATCGAGATCGAGGTTGCCGAGGCCAAGCCCTCGCTCGAAATCCTCGGCCCCCAGGGCATGGAGGAGATGGCCGAGCAGTTGAAGGGCCTGTTCTCGCAGATGGGCCAGGGCAAGCGCAACGTGCGCAAGCTGAAGATCTCCGAAGCGCTGGAGCGCCTGGTCGAGGAAGAGGCCGGCAAGCTCGTCAACGAGGAGGAGATCCGCGCCGCAGCGCTGGCCCATGCCGAAGGCAACGGCATTGTCTTCATCGACGAGATCGACAAGGTCGCCTCGCGCTCCGAACACGGCGGCGCCGACGTCTCGCGCCAGGGCGTGCAGCGCGACCTGCTGCCGCTGGTCGAAGGCACGGCGGTCAGCACCAAGTACGGCATCGTCAAGACCGACCACATCCTGTTCATCGCCAGCGGCGCTTTCCACCTGGCCAAACCCAGCGACCTGATCCCGGAACTGCAAGGGCGTTTCCCGATCCGCGTCGAGCTCGGTTCGCTGTCGGTCGACGACTTCGAGGCCATCCTGACGAGCACCCACGCCAGCCTGGTCAAACAGTACCAGGCGCTGCTCGCGACCGAAGGCGTGACGCTGGAGCTGGCGCCAGAGGCCGTGCGCCGCATTGCCCAGATCGCCTTCGAGGTCAACGAGCGCACCGAGAACATCGGCGCGCGCCGCCTGGCCACGGTGATGGAGCGCCTGCTCGACGAGGTCAGCTTCGACGCACCCAACCGCGACGGCCAGACGGTGACGGTCGATGCCGCCGAGGTCGACCGCCGCCTGGGCGAACTCGCGCGCGACGAAGACCTGTCGCGCTACATCCTCTAGCGCGGGCGCGCTAGAGCGCCAGCCGGTGGGCCTGCATCGCCAGCAGGCCTTCGAAGATCAGCGTATCGACGATCTCGAACGGCAGGTCGACCATGGGCGCCAGCTTGACGGCGGCGCCGCCGGTCATCAGCAGCAGCGCCGACGCCCCGGTGCGCTGCAGCAGGCGCCGGTGCTGGCGTTCGACCGCGCCGGCCAGCGCCACCGCGCCGCCGCTCATCAGCGCGTCGCTGGTGTTGGTCGGGAAGTCGACGACCTCGCCGGTGGGCACCTTCAGGCCCGCGGTGCCCATCTCCAGCGCACGCAGCATCAGGCCGAACCCGGGCAGGATCAGGCCGCCGAGGAAGTGGCCGTCGGCGTCGATCGCGTCGACCGTGACCGCGGTGCCGACCATCACCACCAGCGCCGGCCGCGGCCGGCCTTCGGCCAGCACGCGCTGGCGCGCGCCGACCAGCGCCGCCCAGCGGTCGGCGCCGAGCCGGCTGGGGTGCTCGTAGCCGTTGACCACGCCGCACTCGTGCGCTGCCGGCACGATCCAGCGCGGGTCGATGTCCCAGAGTTCGAGCTGCTGCTCGGTGCGCCGGCGCACCACGTCGCCGGCGACGGCGCAGCCCAGCATCGAAGCCGGCGCCGGCAGCGCCTTCCAGTCGGTGTCGGCCAGGGTGTCGATGGTTTCGTGGAAAGCGGCCCCGTGCGCCAGCAGCCGGGCACCCGGACGCGGCCCCGCGTAGAGCGCCCACTTCAGGCGGGTATTGCCGATGTCGATGGCGAGAAAAGTCATGGTGCGAAACAGTGGCCGCGGACGGCACGAGGGCGCGAGCGTAGCAGCGCGGCAAAGGTGACGCTCGTCATTTTGTCGAGCGGGATAACCCCGAGGCTTTCGCTCTGCCGCGGCGACGGCGGCGCGGCATGATGCAAGTGACGTTGACGTAAACGTCAACCGCGTGCAACCGCCTCACGACGACCGCCATGACCGAGCTGTCCGCCGACTACCAGGCCCTCGCCGCCTACCGCCCGACGAACAAGGTTCGTTTCGTCACCGCCGCCAGCCTGTTCGACGGCCACGACGCGTCGATCAACATCATGCGGCGCATCCTCCAGGGCATGGGCTGCGAGGTCATCCACCTCGGCCACGACCGCTCGGTCGACGAGGTCGTCAGCGCCGCGCTGCAGGAGGACGTGCAGGGCATCGCGATCAGCAGCTACCAGGGCGGCCACGTCGAGTATTTCAAGTACATGGTCGACCAGCTGCGTGCACGCGGCGGCGCCGGCATCCAGGTCTTCGGCGGCGGTGGCGGCGTCATCGTGCCGGCCGAGATCCGCGAGCTGCAGGCCTACGGCGTAGCGCGCCTGTACAGCCCCGAGGACGGCCAGCGCATGGGCCTGGCCGGCATGATCGGCGAGATGGTGATGCGCTGCGACCACGACCTGTCGCCGCAGGCACCCACCGACGCCGCCGCGCTGCGGGGCAACGGCGACGCCGCCTGGCGCGCGCTGGCGCAGGCGATCACGGCACTGGAGAACGGCCGCGCCGACCCGGGCCTGCGTGCCGCGCTGGCCGCCGCGCCCAAGACCGCGCCCGTGATCGGCATCACCGGCACCGGCGGCGCCGGCAAGTCCAGCCTGACCGACGAGCTGATCCGCCGCCTGCGCCTGGACCAGGACGACGCGTTGCGCATCGCGGTGATCTCGATCGACCCGAGCCGGCGCAAGAGCGGCGGCGCGCTGCTCGGCGACCGCATCCGCATGAACGCGATCGGCCCCTGGAGCCGCGGCCCGCGCGTCTTCGTGCGCAGCCTGGCGACACGCGACTTCGGCAGCGAGATCAGCCAGGCCCTGCCCGAAGCGCTGCTGGCGGTGCAGGCCGCCGGCTTCGACCTCGTCGTCGTCGAGACCTCGGGCATAGGCCAGGGCGACGCGGCCATCGTGCCGCACGTCGATCTGCCGGTCTACGTGATGACGCCCGAGTTCGGCGCTGCCAGCCAGCTCGAGAAGATCGACATGCTGGACTTCGCCGAGTTCGTCGCGATCAACAAGTTCGACCGCAAGGGCGCCGCCGACGCCTGGCGCGACGTCTGCAAGCAGGTGCAGCGCAACCGCGGAGACTTCTCCGCGCGGCCCGAGACCATGCCGGTGTTCGGCACCATGGCCAGCCGCTTCAACGACGACGGTGTCACCGCGCTGTACCAGGCGCTCAAGCTCCGGCTGCAGGCCCTCGGCCTGGCGCTGGCCGACGGCCGCCTGCCGCCGGCGGCGACACGCCACTCGACGCACCAGACACCCATCGTGCCGGCCGCGCGCACGCGCTACCTGGCCGACATCGCCGACACCGTGCGCAGCTACAAACGCCGCGCGCAGGAGCAGGCGGCGCTGGCGCGAGAGATCCAGCAGTTGCACGCCGCAGCGGCGATGCTGCGCGCCGAGAAGAGCGAGCGCCAGCGCGCCGCCGAGGCCGCCAGCGACCTGGCCGCGCAGCGCGAGGAACGCCTGGATCCGCACGCGCGCAAGCTGCTCGCGCAGTGGGACGAGTTGCAGCGCGCCTACGCCGGCGACGAATACGTCGTGAAGATCCGCGACCGCGAGATCCGCAGCGCGCTGACGCACACCACGCTGTCGGGCAGCAAGATCCGCAAGGTCTCGCTGCCGCGCTACGAGGACGACGGCGAGCGCCTGAAGTGGCTGCTGCTGGAGAACGTGCCGGGCAGCTTCCCCTACACCGCCGGCGTGTTCGCGTTCAAGCGCGAGAACGAGGACCCGACGCGCATGTTCGCCGGCGAAGGCGACGCCTTCCGCACCAACCGGCGCTTCAAGCTGCTGTCGGCGGGGCTGCCGGCCAAGCGCCTGTCGACCGCCTTCGACTCGGTGACGCTGTACGGCCACGACCCCGAGCCGCGGCCCGACGTCTACGGCAAGGTCGGCAACTCGGGCGTGTCGATCGCGACGCTGGACGACCTGAAGGTGCTGTATTCGGGCTTCGACCTGTGCGGCCCCAGCACCTCGGTCAGCATGACGATCAACGGCCCGGCGCCGACGATCCTGGCGATGTTCCTGAACACCGCCGTCGACCAGCAGCTGGAGAAGTTTCGCGCCGACAACGGCCGCGAGCCCACCGACGACGAGGCGGCGAAGATCCGCGCCTGGGTGCTGGAGAACGTGCGCGGCACGGTGCAGGCCGACATCCTGAAGGAGGACCAGGGCCAGAACACCTGCATCTTCTCGACCGAGTTCAGCCTGAAGGTGATGGGCGACGTCGCCCAGTGGTTCGTGCAGCACGGCGTGCGCAACTTCTATTCGGTGTCGATCTCGGGCTATCACATCGCCGAAGCCGGCGCCAACCCGATCAGCCAGCTCGCGTTCACGCTCGCCAACGGCTTCACCTACGTCGAGGCCTATCTGGCGCGCGGCATGCACGTCGACGACTTCGCGCCCAACCTCAGCTTCTTCTTCAGCAACGGCATGGACCCCGAGTACACCGTGCTCGGCCGCGTCGCGCGCCGCATCTGGGCGCTGGCGATGAAGCAGCGCTACGGCGCCAACGAACGCAGCCAGAAGCTGAAGTACCACGTGCAGACCAGCGGCCGCAGCCTGCACGCGCAGGAGATCGCGTTCAACGACATCCGCACCACGCTGCAGGCGCTGATCGCGGTCTACGACAACTGCAACTCGCTGCACACCAACGCCTACGACGAGGCGATCACGACGCCGACCGAAGAAAGCGTGCGCCGGGCGCTGGCGATCCAGCTCGTCATCAACCGCGAGTGGGGGCTGGCTCGATGCGAGAACCCGAACCAGGGCGCCTTCGTCATCGACGAGCTGACCGAACTGGTCGAGGACGCGGTGCTGGCCGAGTTCGAACGCATCAGCGAACGCGGCGGCGTGCTCGGCGCGATGGAAACCGGCTACCAGCGCGGCCGCATCCAGGAAGAAAGCCTGCACTACGAGACGCTGAAGCACTCGGGCGAGTACCCGATCATCGGCGTCAACACCTTCCGCTCGGCCGCCGGCGACCCGGTGCCCGAGAGCATCGAACTCGCGCGTTCGACCGAGGACGAGAAGCAGAGCCAGCTCGCGCGCCTGGCCGAGTTCCACGCCCGCCACGCGGCCGCGGCGCCGGCGATGCTGCGCCGGCTGCAGCAGGCCGTCATCGACGACGGCAACGTCTTCGAGGTGCTGATGGACGCGGTGCGCGTGTGCTCGCTGGGCCAGATCACGGGCGCGCTGTTCGAGGTCGGCGGGCAGTACCGGCGCTCGATGTAGGCGCGGCGCGCGAACCCGGGCCTAGCGGCGGCATGCCGCCGCTCAGGCCTCAGCCGCCCGACAGCACGAGGTCCAGGGCCGCGACCAGCACGCTGGCCTGCTCGGCCACGTTGTCCACCGGCTGGCGCAGCAAGCGGGCGGGCAGCGGCGACGCGTAATGCGCCAAGGCGTTCAGGCGCTGGCCCTTGACCGTGACGACCGGGCACAGCGTCGCCGGCACCTTGCCGGCGAAGTCCAGCCGTGCCAGCGGCAGCGTCAGCCGGGTGGCCAGCGCATCGAGCAGGTCGCTCTGGATCACCACGACATACGGAATGCCGGCGGCCGAACTCGCGCTGGGGTTGGCGAAGACGTCGTACTGCGCCACGGCGTCACCAGGGCCGCAAGTCGTCGCCGGGAATGCCGTTGGCCTCCACCCAGGCGTTCTGCGCCGCGATCCAGTCGCCGAACTCGGCTTCGAAGTCCTGCCGGCGCGCGCTGCGCCCGGCCTGCCCCTGGTTCGCCTGCAGCTGCTGGTAATGCTCGACCGACACGATGACGGTGTCGATCTGGCCCGCCTTTTCGACGAACACCGGTTCGCGTTTGGCCTGGGCGCAGATGCTGCCGAACCGGTTCTTGGCCTCGGTCGCCGTGACACGCATCGTGGACCTCCTCGTGGATTAGCCATTTTAGCCACCGACGCCGACACGTCACGACGGGCACGAGGGCGCCCCGCCCGGTCCGGTGGCCGGATGTCCCCAAAGCGGTGGACGCTGCCGATAATCGGTCATGACCGCGGCCGCCGTCCGTCCGAAGGCGCGTGCCCAGGCCCGCCGCCTGGGGCGCAGCGCCTGGGCCTTGCTGCACGAGGACTCGTCGCGTTCGGCGCTGCTGGCCGAACAGGCGCTGGACAGCGCCGGCGACGACCCGGTGGCGCGCGGCTGGGCGCTGCTGACCCACGGCTTCCAGCAGCTCTTCTTCGCCACGCCGGCCGAGGCGGTGCCGGTGCTGGACGCGGCGCAGGCGGCCTTCACCGCGGCCGGCGACGCTGCCGGCCGCATCCTCGCCGGCAGCGGGCTGGCACGGGCGGCCTGGCGCGCCGGGCGTTTCGCCGATGCGCTGGAGCTCGCGCTGTCGCTGCGCGGCGAAGGCCTGCGTGTGCTGCGCGGCGAGCAGCGCGGCGTGCTGCTGAACGCGATCGCCGGCTGCTACTCGGCCCAGGGCCGCAGCGACCTCGCCTTCGCCTACATGTACGAGGCGCTGCGCGACGCCGCGCCGACGCGCGGCCCGGGCCACGGCCTGGACGCGGTGCTGCACTGCAACCTCGCGCACGAGCTGCTGCAGATCGGCGACTGCCACGAGGCGCTGCGCCACGTCGACAGCGGCATCCAGCGCTGCCGGCGGCTGAACAACCCGCGCCTGGCCAGCGTGCTGTGGATCAACCGCGTCATCGGCCTGACCGAACTGGACCGCACGCAGGAAGCGATCGCCGACATCCACCGCATCTGCGAGCTGCCCGCCGACGCCTCCGGGCGCGGGCGCCTGGCCTCGCACTTCGAGACGCTGGCGATCGCCGCGCTGCGTGCCGGCGAGACGGCGCTGGGCGCCGAGCTCGTCGCACGCGCCGAAGCCGCCTATCACGCCGACATCCCCGACGAACACGTGGAGCTCGCGGTCGCACGCGCACTGCTGGCGCAGGCCGGCGGCCGGCTGGCCGATGCGCTGACAGCGCTGCAGCCTGTGCTCGCGCTTGCCGGCGAACCGCCGGCACCGGGCCTGAGCCACCGCGTGCGCTGCCTGTACCTGCTGACACGCGCCGACCTGCTCGAACGCCTGGGCGACGCCGCCGGCGCGCTGGCGGCGATGCGCCAGTGGCAGCACGTGCACCTGCAGCGGTCGGCGCTGGCCTCGCGCGCCCGCTACCAGGCCGCGGCGCTGCAGACCGAGCTGCTGCGGCTGCAGCAGCAGGTCGACGAACACGACGCGCGCCGGCGCGAGATCGAGGCCGTTAACGCCCAGCTCTCGCGCCGCGTCGCCGAAGTCCAGGCGCTGCAGGAACGCCTGCGCCAGCAGGCCACGCGCGACGAGCTGACGGGGCTGTTCAACCGCCGCCACCTGAACGAGACATTGCCGCAGATGCTGGCGCTGGCGCGCCGCGAGCGCCAGCCGCTGGCGGTGGCGATCATCGACCTGGACCACTTCAAGGCCGTCAACGACCGCCACGGCCACGCCAGCGGCGACCGCCTGCTCGCCGCCTTCGGCCGCCTGCTGGCGACGAACTCGCGCCGCAGCGACGTCGCCTGCCGCTACGGCGGCGAGGAGTTCTGCCTGCTGATGCCGCGCACCGACGCGCTGGCGGCGCGGCGCAAGGTCGCGGCGCTGCTGCGGCGCTGGCGCGCCGAGTGTTTCGACCTCGGCGGCGCCCGGCTGGATTCGCTGTCGTTCTCGGCCGGCGTCGCCGACTCCGAACGCTGCCCCGGCTGCGAGACGACGCTGCTGAAGGCCGCCGACGACGAACTGCTCGCGGCCAAGCGCCAGGGCCGCAACCGCGTCTTCGCTGCCGACGGGCCGCCGCCGGACGTGCCGGCTGCCGCCTGAGCCGGCCTCCGGCAAGCCGTCACCACCTCGGGTGATACTCGGCTCGCGGCGGGAGCACCGCCGGCCTTGCCGAGAGCCCATGACGAACGCACCGTTCATCGCCCCCACCCGTTTCGACGACCCTGCTGCCGCGCTCGCCCGGGTGCGCGAGATCTACGACGGCGGCATCGGCCACCTGCGCGAGCAGCTGCGGCGCTACGTCGCCGGCGAGCGGCTCACGGGCCACGTGCGCGCCTGCTACCCCTTCGTGCGCGTGCGCACCAGCACCGTCGCCCGCGCCGACTCGCGCCTGTCCTACGGCTTCGTCGCCGGCCCCGGCGTCTACGAGACGACGCTGACGCGCCCCGACCTGTTCGCGCGCTACTACCTGGAGCAGCTGACGCTGCTGCGCGAGAACCACGGCGTCGAGCTCGAAGTCGGCACCAGCACCCAGCCGATCCCGCTGCACTTCTCGGTCGGCGAGGGCGACCACCTCGAAGGCTCGCTCGACCCCGCGCGCCGGCTGCTGCTGCGCGACCTGTTCGACCTGCCCGACCTGGGCGCGATGGACGACGGCATCGCCAACGGCACGCACGAGCCGGCGCCCGGCGAGCCGCAGCCGCTGGCGCTGTTCACGGCGCCGCGCGTGGACTACTCGCTGCAGCGCCTGCGCCACTACACCGGCACGACGCCGGGGCACTTCCAGAACTTCGTGCTGTTCACGAACTACCAGTTCTACATCGACGAATTCGTGCGCCTGGGGCGCGAGGCGATGGCCGACCCGGCATCGCCCTACAGCGCCTTCGTCGAGCCGGGCAACGTCGTCACGCGCCGCAGCGGCCTGCCCGCCGAGCCCGGCGACGAGGCCGGCCGCGAGCCGCCGCGGCTGCCGCAGATGCCGGCCTACCACCTCGTCGGCCCCGAGGACGGCGGCATCACGATGATCAACATCGGCGTCGGCCCGTCGAACGCGAAGACGATCACCGACCACGTGGCCGTGCTGCGCCCGCATGCCTGGCTGATGCTGGGCCACTGCGCCGGGCTGCGCAACTCGCAGCAGCTCGGCGACTACGTGCTCGCCCACGGCTACGTGCGCGAAGACCACGTGCTCGACGAGGAGCTGCCGCTGTGGGTGCCGATCCCGCCGCTGGCCGAGGTGCAGCTGGCGCTGGAGCAGGCGGTGGCCGAGGTCAGCAAGCTCTCGGGCTACGACCTCAAACGCATCATGCGCACCGGCACCGTCGCCAGCACCGACAACCGCAACTGGGAGCTGCTGCCCGGGCGCAACGCCGCGACCACGCCCGAACGCCGCTTCAGCCAGAGCCGCGCGGTGGCGCTGGACATGGAAAGCGCGACCATCGCCGCCAACGGCTTTCGTTTCCGGGTGCCCTACGGCACGCTGCTGTGCGTCAGCGACAAGCCGCTGCACGGCGAGATCAAGCTGCCCGGCATGGCCAACACCTTCTACCGCGAGCGTGTCGACCAGCACCTGCGCATCGGCATGCGCGCCGTCGAGCTGCTGCGCGAGGAAAAGCCCGGCCGGCTGCACAGCCGCAAGCTACGCAGTTTTGCCGAGGTCGCTTTCCAATAAGCGTTTCTTTACATGGTCGCCATAGAGTGGCGGCGACTGCGCTTTACAAAACCAACTGTGAACAGAAGAAACCGTTACCGCCTCGCGGCCTGCGCGTGGGCGGCCGTGCTGGCCGGCTGTGCCAGCGTCGCGCCGACCGCGCCCGCTGACCGCAGCCAGGTGGCGGCGACGCTGCCCACGGGCTGGAGCCGCGCCGCCCCGGCGGCCGATGCCGCCGCGGCACCCGACTGGTGGGCCGGCTTCGACGACCCGCTGCTGGCGCCGCTGGTCGACGACGCACTCGCCGCCAACCTCGACCTTGCCTCGGCGCGCGCCAGCGTCGAGCGTGCACGCGCGCTGCGCGACCTGGCCGACGCCGGCCGTCAGCCGCAGCTGGGCAGCTCGGCCAGTGGCGGCCGGGTGCGTTCGGGCGAGAACTACTCGCGCCAGCTCTCGGTCGGGCTGGACGCGAGCTGGGAGGCCGACTTCTTCGGCGCCAGCGCCGCCACCAGCGCCGCGGCCGGCGCTGACCTGGCCGCTGCCGGCGCGACGCTGCAGGCGACGCGGCTCTCGGTCGCCTCCGAAACCGCGATCGCCTATCTGCAGTGGCAGGGCACACGCGAGCAGCTGGCGATCGCACGCGACTCGACGGCGAGCCAGGAGCAGACGCTGCAGCTGGTGCAGTGGCGCGTGCAGGCGGGGCTGGCGAGTTCGGTCGACGCCGAGCAGGCGCGCGCCAACCTCGAGCAGACGCGCGCCCAGCTGCCGGCGCTGCAGACGACGCTGCAGCAGACCGAGAACTCGCTCGCGCTGCTGCTGGGCCAGGCGCCGGCGACGCTGGGCCCGCGCCTGGCGGCGGCACCGGCCGCGTTGCCGCGGGTTCCGGCGATGCCCGCCGGCGTGCCCGCCGACCTGCTGCGCCGCCGCCCCGACCTGCTGGCCGCCGAATGGAACGTCGGTTCGGCGCTGGCGACGCTGGACGCGCGCCGCGCCGATCGCCTGCCCAGCTTCGCGCTCAGCGGCAGCCTGGCGCTGCGCGCCGCCACCTGGTCCGGCCTGGGTGGCGCCGGCGCCGTGGCCGCCAGCGTGCTGGCGGGGGTCAACTGGCCGGTGTTCGACGGTGGCGCGACACGCGCCCAGATCGCCGCCCAGCAGGCGACGCTGGCGGCGACGCAGGCGAGTTACCGCGCCGCGGTGCTGAACGCGCTCGCCGACGTCGAGGACAACCTGGTGGCGCTGGACCGCGGCAGCGAACGTGTCGCCGCGCTCGAACGCGCCGCCGACGCCGCGGCCAACGCCGCCGAACTGGCACGCGCGCGCTACCGCAGCGGGCTGATCGACTTCGGCACGCTGCTCGACGCCGAACGCAGCCTGCTGTCGGCACGCAGCACGCTGGCCGGTGCCCGCACCGATTTCGCACTCGCCGGAGTGCGCCTGTACAAGGGCCTGGGCGGCGGCTGGTCCGCCGAGGCGACGAGACCATGACCGACAAGAACGACAAGAACGACGTCCAGGCACTGCTGGGCGCCGAGGCCCACCGCCCCTGGTGGCGCCGGAACACGATCTGGGTGGCCGGCGTGGTGCTGGTGCTCGTCGGCGCCGGGCTGTTCGTCGCGCAGCAGCGCGCGGCCAGCCAGGCCGCGCCACGGTTCGTCACCTCGCCGGTGGCGCGTGGCACGCTCTCGATCACCGTCACCGCCACCGGCACGCTGCAGCCGACACGCTCGGTGGCCGTCGGCAGCGAACTCTCGGGCACCGTCGCGCGTGTTTTCGTCGACGTCAACGACCGCGTGAAGAAGGGCCAGGTGCTGGTCGAGCTCGACACCGCCAAGCTGCGCGACTCGGTCGCCGGCTCGCGTGCCAGCCTCGCCGCCGCCGTCGCCCAGCGCCACCAGGCCGAGGCCACGCTGGCCGAAGCGCGCGCCAACCTCGCGCGCTACGAGGAAGTGGCGCGGCTGTCGGGCGGCAAGGTGCCGTCGGCGGCCGAGCTCGACACCGCGCGTGCGACCGCGCTGCGCGCCGAGGCCGACCTGGCCGCGGCGGCCGCCAGCGTGACCCAGGTGCAGACGGCGCTGTCGACGAACGAGACCAATCTCGCCAAGGCCTCGATCCGCTCGCCGATCGACGGCACCGTGCTCGCGCGCACCGTCGAGCCGGGCAACGCCGTGGCCGCGTCGCTGCAGGCGGTGACGCTGCTGACGCTGGCCGAGGACCTGACGAAGATGAAGCTCTCGGTCGACGTCGACGAAGCCGACGTCGGCCAGGTGCACAACGGCCAGAGGGCGCGTTTCACCGTCGCCGCCCAGCCCGGGCGCTACTACCCGGCGCGCATCACGCGCGTGGCCTTCGGCTCGACCAAGACCGACAACGTCGTCACCTACACGACCGACCTGGAGGTCGACAACGGCGACCTGTCGCTGCGCCCGGGCATGACGGCGACGGCGACGATCGCCGCCACCGAACGCGAGAACGTGCTGCTGGTGCCCAACAGCGCGCTGCGCTTCAAGCCCAACCTGGCCGGCGCGCCGGGCGCCGGTGGCGGCAACGACGGCATCATGTCCAAGCTGATGCCGCGCCCGCCCGGCATGAGCGGCTACCGCCGCTCGCTCGGCGGCCCGGGCAAGAGCGCCGACAGCGGCAAGGGCACGATCTGGGTGCTGAAGGACGGCCAGCCGGTGGCGCTGGAAGTGAAGAAAGGCCTGTCCGACGGCCGCCAGACCGAGGTCTCGGGCCCCGGCGTCGCCGAGGGTCTGGCGGTGATCACCGATCAGGCGAGCGCGGCGCCATGAGCCCTCAGGACTTGTCCGGGGCTCATTCCCGCCTGGCGGGATCGGCCGCAGGCCGGAGGGTGCTCCGATGACGACCCTGCTGGAGCTTTCCGGCATCACCAAGACCTACGGCGAAGGCAGCGCCGCGTTCCGCGCCTTGCGCGGCATCGACCTGGAGATCCCGGCCGGCGAGTTCACCGCGGTGATGGGCCCCAGCGGCTCGGGCAAGTCGACGGTGATGAACCTGATCGGCTGCCTGGACACGCCGACCAGCGGCAGCTACCGCTTCCGCGGCGTCGAGGTCACGGGCATGAGCCGCGACCAGCGCGCGCTGCTGCGCCGCCGCCACATCGGCTTCGTCTTCCAGGGCTTCCACCTGCTGGCGCGCACCAGCGCGCAGGAGAACGTCGAGCTGCCGCTGCTGTACCGCGGCGAAGGCGCCAAGCAGCGCCACGCCGCGGCGCGGCGCGCGCTCGAGCAGGTCGGCCTGGCGGGCTGGGAGCACCACACTCCTGCCGAGCTCTCGGGCGGCCAGCAGCAGCGCGTGGCGATCGCGCGCGCCATCGTCACCGAGCCGACGCTGCTGCTCGCCGACGAGCCCACCGGCAACCTGGACAGCGAACGGGGCCGCGAGGTGATGTCGCTGCTGGTGTCGCTGAACCGCGAGCACCGCATCACCGTCGTGATGGTCACGCACGAGCCGGACATGGCGGCCTACGCCCAGCGCATCGTGCGTTTCCGCGACGGTCTGATCGCCGGCGACGAACGTGTCGCGGAGGCCGAACGATGCTGCTGAACACGCTGCTGCTGGCGCTGCGCGCGATCCGGCGCAACCTGATGCGCTCGGTGCTGACGACGCTGGGCATCGTCATCGGCGTGGCCGCCGTCGTCACCATGGTCACCGTCGGCAACGGCGCGACCAAGGCGGTGCAGACGCAGATCCAGAGCCTGGGCAGCAACCTGCTGATGGTGCGACCGGGCCAGCGCATGGGCCCGGGCGGCGGCGGAACCGGCGGGCCCTCGTTCAAGCTCGCCGACGCGACCGCGATCGCGACCCAGATCGGCGGCGTCGCCGCCGTCGCGCCCGAGGTGCGCGCCAGCGTCACCGTGGTCGCCGACAACCGCAACTGGTCGACCACCGTCACCGGCAGCACCAACGACTACTTCCCGGCGGGCAACTGGAAGATCGCCGCCGGGCGCATGTTCGAGCAGCCCGAGCTCGATGCCGGCGCCGCCGTCTGCGTCATCGGTCAGACGGTGCGGCGCGAACTCTTCGGCGCCACGACCGATCCGCTGGGCCGCAGCGTGCGCATCAAGCAGTTCACCTGCAGCGTGATCGGCCTGCTCGCGTCCAAGGGCCAGGGCGCGATGGGCATGGACCAGGACGACATCATCATCGTGCCGGCCAACACCGCGCAGCGCCGGCTGACCGGCAGCACGCGCGTGCAGACGCTGCTGGTCTCGCGCCAGGAAGGCAGCGACGCCGAACGTGTGAAGGCCGGCATCACCGAGCTGCTGCGCGAGCGCCGCAAGCTCGGGCCCGCCGACGACGACAACTTCAACGTGCTCGACACCCAGCAGGTGGCCGACACGCTGTCGGGCACGACCAAGCTGCTGACTTCGCTGCTGGGCGCGGTGGCGGCGGTGAGCCTGCTCGTCGGCGGCATCGGCATCATGAACATCATGCTGGTCAGCGTCACCGAGCGCACGCGCGAGATCGGCCTGCGGCTGGCGATCGGCGCGATGGAGCGCGAGGTGCTGGCGCAGTTCCTGATCGAGTCGGTGGTGCTGGCCGCGCTCGGCGGTCTGGTGGGCCTGGTGCTGGCGACGGGTGCGTCGATCGGCATCTCGGCGCTGCTGTCGGTGCCTTACGAGTTCCAGCTCGGCATCAACCTGCTGGCCTTCGGCTTCTCGGCGGCGATCGGCGTCGTCTTCGGTTTCGTGCCGGCGCGGCGCGCGGCGCGCCTGGACCCTATCGAGGCCCTGCGCCACGAGTGAGCAGCGGGCGCAGCGCGAACAGGCCCAGCACCGGGCCGATCGCCAGCGCCGGCAGCACCGCCGCCAGCGGCCAGCGTGCCGCGGCGGCGACGAAGAGCTGGATGCTGACGATCGAGATCGCAAAGCCGATGCTGTTGGCCAACGTCAGCACGCTGCCGACCAGCGCCGGCGGCGCGTTCGTCGCC
The DNA here is from genome assembly GCF_016583785.1 of Rubrivivax gelatinosus. Taxonomy (GTDB): domain Bacteria; phylum Pseudomonadota; class Gammaproteobacteria; order Burkholderiales; family Burkholderiaceae_C; genus Rubrivivax; species Rubrivivax gelatinosus_B. The sequence goes on from NZ_NRRU01000076.1 coordinate 14,644, forward strand.
GTCAGCGCCGAGAACTGCGGCGAGTCGCCCGCCACCGTGACGCCCCACAGCAGCAGCCAGGCGGCGAACACCGACGCCGGTGCGTCCAGCATCCAGGGCGAGGCCAGGCAGCACAGGCCGCTGGTGGCGAGCTGGGCGCCGGCGACACGCGCGCTGCCGATACGGGCCGCGACCCAGCCGCCGCCGGCGCAGCCGATGGCGCCGGCGCCGAGCACGACGAAAGCCGCCCACGACAGCGCCGGGCCGGCGAGCCGGGTCGCCAGCACCGCCGGCACCAGCACCCACATCGTGTAGAGCTCCCACATGTGGCCGAAGTAGCCGAGGATGGACGCGCGCACGCGCCGGTCGGTCGCCGCCGCCCACAGCGCGCGCAGCGGCAGCCCGGAGCCCGAGGCGCGTGGATGCGGCGGCTCGGGCACGAGCCCGAAGACGAGCAGGCCGGCTGCGGCCGAAGCCAGCGCGACGCCGTCGAAGACCACGCTCCAGGGCCAGCCGGCGGACAAAGCGCGCAGCGCGTGCGGGCTGGCGCTGCCCAGGATCAGCGCGCCGATCAAGAGACCTAGCGCAGACCCCAGCCCCCGCGGGAACCACAGCGCCGCGAGCTTCATGCCCACCGGGTAGATGCCGGCCAGGCAGAAGCCGCCGAGCGTGCGCCAGACGAGCAGCGCGTCGAAGTCGGCCGCGTGATGCCGCGCCATCGCCGCGCAGCCGGCACCGGCGAGCGCGCAGACGAGGAAGACGAGCCGGGCCGGAAAACGGTCGGCCACCGCCAGCAGCGCGAACAGCAGCGCGCCGGCGATGAAACCCAGCTGCACGGCCGAGGTCAGCGTGCCGACGGCCGTCGGCGGCCAGCCGAAAGCAGCCTGCAATTCGGGCATCACCGCGTTTGCGGCGAACCAGGTGGAGGTGCCGGCCAGCTGCGCCAGCACGATGACCGGCAGCACGCGGCGCGGTGCCGGCGCGCTCGCGCGAGGGGGCTCGGACAGCATCGTCATGGCGAGGCTAGCGCCTGCCGCGTCGCCGCCACAGCGGGGGCGAACCCGGGGGTGCAGCGCTTGCGCGCGCTCAAGCGCGCCTCTCGTGACCAGCTTGTGTCGCCAGGGGCGATCCCTTAACCTGAACCCGGCCTATCCGTTGACAAAACTCAGGCCGCGCCGCGGCCGCACGCTAAGGAGAAGAGCATGCCCAGCACCCTGTCTGGCGCAAGCGCAGGCATCGAGTCGATCCGCACGCTGGCGTTCGTCGGCCCTTCGGCCTCCGGCAAGACCACGCTGGCCGAAGCCCTGCTGCACCGCAGCGGCGTCGTCGGCACGCCGGGCAGCATCGAGCGCGGCACGACGGTCAGCGACCACGACCCGCTCGAGCGGCGCATGCAGCACTCGCTGAACGCCAGCGTGATGCACCTGACGCACGCCGACACGCGCCTGCACTTCATCGACACGCCCGGCGGCGCCGACTTCCTCGGCCAGAGCCTGCCGGCGCTGGAAGCCGTCGAGACCGCCGCGGTCGTGATCAACGCCGCCACCGGCATCGAGCCGATGGCGCAGCGCATGATGGATTACGCCGCCATGCGCCGCATGGACCGGCTGGTCGTCGTCAACCGCATCGACGTGCCCGGCGTGGACCTGGCGGCGCTGCTGACGCAGATCCAGGCCGCCTTCGGCAAGGAATGCCTGCCGCTGAACCTGCCGGCCGACGGCGGCGCCCGCGTCGTCGACTGCTTCTACAACCGCGCCGGCGACAGCGACTTCGGCTCGGTCGACGCCGCCCACCGGGCGCTGGTCGAGCAGGTGGTCGAGGTCGACTCCGAGTTCGTCGACCGCTACCTCAACGACGGCGACGTCGACCCGTCCGAACTGCACAAGCCGCTGGAGCAGGCGCTGCGCGAAGGCCACCTGATCCCGGTGTGTTTCGTCTCGGCGCGCACCGGCGCCGGCGTCGCCGAGCTGCTCGACGTCATCGTCAAGCTGCTGCCCAACCCGACCGAGAGCAATCCGCCCGAGTTCCTGAAAGGCGAAGGCGCCGAGGCGCAGCCGATGCAGCCCGAGGTCGACCCGGGCAAACACGTGCTGGCCCACGTGTTCAAGGTCACGGTCGACCCCTACGTCGGCAAGATGGGCATCCTGCGCGTGCATCAGGGCACGGTGCAGCAGAACCAGCTGCTCTACGTCGGCGACGGCCGCAAGCCGTTCAAGGTGACGCACCTGTACCTGCTGCAGGGCAAGGAGCACGTCGAGGTGGCGCGTGCGCTGCCGGGCGACATCGTCGCCGTGCCCAAGGTCGACGAGCTGCACTTCGACGCCGTGCTGCACGACGCCGCCGAGGACGACCACATCCACCTCAAGCCGCTGGACTTCCCGGTGCCGGTGCACGGCCTGGCGATAGGCCCCAAGCGCCACGGCGACGAGCAGCGCATGTGGGAGATCCTGGGCAAGCTGGTCGACGAAGACCCCTGCCTGAAGGTCGAGCACGTCGCCGCGACCAACGAGACCATCGTCTACGGCCTGGGCGACCTGCACCTGCGCACGCTGCTGGAGCGCCTGCGCGAGGTCTACAAGTTCGAGGTCACGACGCGGCCGCCGCGCATCGCCTACCGCGAGACCGTCACCGCCAACGCCGAAGGCCACCACCGCCACAAGAAGCAGACCGGCGGCGCCGGCCAGTTCGGCGAGGTGTTCCTGAAGATCGAGCCGCTGGAACGCGGCGCCGGCTTCGAGTTCGTCGATCAGGTCAAGGGCGGCGTGATCCCGACGCAGTTCCTGCCCGCGGTCGAGAAAGGCGTGCGCGAGGTGCTGACGACCGGCGCGGTGGCCGGCTACCCGGTGGTCGACGTGCGCGTCATCGTCTACGACGGCAAGCACCACAGCGTCGACAGCAAGGAGATCGCCTTCGTCACCGCCGGCCGCAAAGCCTTCATGGCGGCGATCCGCGAAGCCCGGCCGATCGTGCTGGAACCCATCGTTCACATCGAGATCGCCGCGCCCGACTCGGCGATGGGCGACATCACCGGCGATCTGGCGGCCAAACGCGGCCTGGTCACCGGCACCGCCAACGGCGCCGCCGGCAGCGTCGTGATCCGCGGCCAGGTGCCGATGTCCGAGCTGACGGCCTACCAGTCGCGGCTGAACGCGATGACCAGCGGCCAGGGCCGCTACACGATCTCGCTGTCGCACTACGACCCGGTGCCGCCGAACGTGCAGCAGCTTCTGGTGAGCCAGCACGAGGTCAAGGAAGACGACTGAAAACCCGCGCGCGGCGGGAACGCCGCGCCGGGATGCACAGGGGCGGTGGCGCCGGCAGGCGCCCCGCCTTGTTCGTTGGCCCCGGTACGCACGGGGATTGAGCGCCGCTTCCTAGAATCCGCCCGGTCGAAAGGGGAGTAGCCGCGCCCACCCGGGCGCCGCGGCACCCCGTCATCACGGAGCCCCGGCTGTCGCCGGACCCGCTCCCGGGCCCGCACGGGGACAGTCCCCGCGCAAGACCTTTCGGCGCGAATCGTTCGTTCGTCGCCTTCAAAGGAGTCTCGCGTGGACACCATCGCACCGCTGTGGCTGTGGATCTTCTTCGTCGTCTCGGTGCTCGCCGCACTGGTGGTCGACTTCGTCGTCATGCGCAACCAGGGCGCGCACGCGGTCGGCGTGCGCGAGGCGTTGCGCTGGTCGCTCGTCTGGGTGCTGCTGAGCCTGGCCTTCAACGCGCTGTTCTGGTGGGCGCTCAAGGGTGAACACGGCGTCGAGGTCGCGAACACGCGCGCGCTCGAGTTCCTGACCGGCTACCTGATCGAGAAGAGCCTGGCGGTCGACAACGTCTTCGTCTTCCTGATGATCTTCAGCTACTTCGCGGTGCCGCCGGCATTCCAGAAGCGCGTGCTGATGATCGGCATCGTCGGCGCGATCGTGCTGCGCACGGTGATGATCCTGCTCGGCGCCTGGCTGATCGCGCAATTCCACTGGCTTCTCTACGTCTTCGGCGCCTTCCTGCTGATCACCGGCATCAAGATGTGGCGCCACGCCGGCGAGACGCCCGACATGGAGGCGAACCCGGCGCTGAAGCTGCTGCGCCGCGTGCTGCCGGTCAGCTCGAGCCTGGACGGGGAGAAGTTCTTCACGCTGGAGAACGGGCGCCGCATCGCGACACCGCTGCTGCTGGTGGTCGCGCTGGTCGGCATCACCGATGTGATCTTCGCGGTCGACTCGATCCCGGCGATCTTCGCGATCACCACCGACCCCTTCATCGTGCTGACCTCCAACGTGTTCGCGATCCTGGGCCTGCGCGCGATGTACTTCCTGCTCGCCGCGGCAGCCGAGAAGTTCCACCTGCTGAGCTACGGCCTGGCGCTGGTGCTGGCCTTCATCGGCACGAAGATGATGCTGATCGACGTCTTCAAGATCCCGGTGTTCGTCTCGCTGGGCGTCGTCGCCACGATCCTGGCGGTGACGATGGTCTGGAGCCTGAAGACGGCACCCCGGATCGTGCGCGGCGATAGCGGCAGCTGAGCGCGCGGGCGCCGGGGTCTGCCGGCGCGACGCTGTTCTTGACGAGAGCCCGCGGATCAGATACGAATCGTTCGCATTCATGCTAGAGTCATCGCATGAACACGATGACCCTGGCGCCGGAGCCGCCGGCGCGCAAAGGCCGTCCGGTCTTCAGCCTCGGCGTCGTCGCCGCGCACGGGCTGCTGTTTTGGGCGGCGATGGAGTTCGGCGTGCTCGAACGCGCGATGGCGAGCGCCGCGCCGCTGATGGTGCAGATCGTGTCGTCGGCGCCGCCAGCCGCCCCTCAGCCGGAACCGTTGGTCCGGCCCAAGGTCGCGCCGCCGCCGCTGGCCAGCGTGCCGGTTCCCGAGGTGCCGGTGATGCGTGAAGCGCCGCCCGAGGCGCTGCGGGCCGTCGCCGCGGCACCCGCTCCGGCGGCGACTCCTGCGCCCGCCCCGGTGGCGCCGCCGGCCCCGCCGGCGACCCGCCAGGTGCCGCCGAGCGCGCTGCGCTACCTCGTCGAGCCTCCGGTCGCGCTGCCGCTGGCTTCACGCCGGCTGCACGAATCGGGAACCGTCGTTCTGCACGTCGTCGTCGACGTGCGCGGCCATCCGCGCAGCGTGACGCTGCGGCGCTCGTCGGGCTTCGCGCGCCTGGACGAGCAGGCGCTGGGCGCGATGCGCCAGGCGCGTTTCCTCCCCTGCACCGAAAACGGCCAGCCTTTCGAGTGCGAGTCGGACGCTCCGATCATCTATGAACTGGAGAGCTGACGACTCGCGGGCGGCGGCACCGTCCCACCGGAGCCGCAACGCAAAGGCGGCGCCGCGGATACACGCCAGCAGCTGATCGCCGCTCGCGATGGCTGGCCGGTGAAGCCGGCTTTATCATCGTGGATGATGCAAACGGCCGCTCCCGATCTCGCACAGGTGCGCCTGGACAACGCGCTCCGGCTGTTCGAGGAGTTCGTTCGCCAGACGGCGCGCCATGCCGACGCCGCCACGCTGCGCGGCCTGGAGCGGCGTTTTGCCGAACGCATCCAGATCCAGCCCAGCTACTGGAGCCAGATCAAGAGCCGCTCACGCCAGATCGGTGAACGCCTCGCACGCCAGTTCGAACAGCTCTGCCACAAACCACGTGGATGGATGGACCTGCCGCACGACGGCAGCGTGGCCGAGCGCGTTGCCGCGCCGGCACCCGCCGAGACGGCGGAGCTGCCCGACAACCTGCCCCGTGACGAAGACGAACGTTTCATCGTCGGCCTGGTGCTGACTTATTACCGCCGGCACCCGCAGCGGGCACGCACGCGCCTGCTCGACCTGCTGGGCGAAGTGCTGACGCCGCCGGCTGACGGCCCGGCGCAGCATCCGCCCGTTACCACGCCGGCAGCCGGCCGGCCGCGCGTGCCGGCGAAGCCGGCAGCGGCTCCGGCGGACGAGACCCTCGAGCTCTGGCGCCGGGCGCAGACCGGCGTCGCACCGCTGAAACCGCGGCGCTGAAGCCGGCCGCCACACGGCGGCTTTCACTCCCGACAACCGCAGCAGGTGCAGCCGATCGGGCACACGCGCACCGCGTCGTGCCAGATCGGCGTTCCGGAGATGGGCACGGGACCGGGTGCCGCCGTGGTTCGCACCGATCCCTTGCTGCAGCCTCTGCCCCCTAGCTCGATGTGATCGAAGCTCTTGCCCTCCTGATAACGTTGTCTTTATCATTGGCGCAAGCCCGTTGCATCAGCAAGCCGCTGCAGCGACCCCTCCCCTTCCACCCGATGCCGATGACCGCCGCCTGCCTTGGCCGTTCAAACGAGTCGCGCCCCGCGGCCGGCATCGATGTCCTGACCCTGCTCCCGTCCGCCCCGCCCTGGTGGACACCGTTTCGCTGACGCCGCAGGCGGCGGCATCGACGGCCCGGGAGTGATTCCCGGGCCGTTTTCGTTTTCACCCCTGCACGAAGGAGAACCCGATGAAGCTGATCGTCCCGAGCACCAAGCCGCGCAACCCCTTCGCACCGGCTGCCAGCCGGCGCCGTGCCGGCGCCCACCGAGCCGACTCCGGCGCGCTGCGCCAGCAGGCGCAACGCCGCCTGCGGCGCGAACTCGCCACCCTGCCCCCCAGTCCCTGACTACAACGCGGGCCGGCCGCTGCCGCGGCGCGCCCGCAGGAGACGACGATGAGAACCGTTGCCCCCGTCTTCGCGTCGACGACGCCTGGACCCTTGCGCCGCCTCGCGGCACAGCTTCTGGCCGCCACCAGCCGGCTGCTCGCACAACTGGCCTGCGCGCTGCAAAGCGAACGCAGCTTCTCCGGTGGCAAATCGGTACTCGAGTTCTACGCCGAGGCCGGCGCTCCCGAAGGGGCGCTGTATCTCGACGGCGAACTCGTCGGCCGGATCTCGGGCGTGACCCGGCTGTGATTCGCACGGGCGTCGACTTAAGTTGACACCTGCTCATGCCGATAAGGCGACTAGAGTCCCTGCCATGAGTGCACCGCCCACTGTCCGCCCCACGCTGTACGCGTCGCCCGCACGCGACGTGGACAGCTGGGCGCGGCGTTTCAACACCGCGTCGCTGCCGGTGCTGGCGGAAACCGCGGCGACCTTGCATGCCTTGCGCGAGCACGAGGACGAGGTCGACGCCCACCTGCTGACCGAGACCGTGTCGGCAGACCCGTTGCTGACGCTGAAGCTGCTGTCGCATGTCGCCCGCTCGCCGCGTTCGCGCCGCTTCGAGACCCGCGGCGATGTCGAGACGGTCACGGCTGCGCTCGTGATGCTCGGCATCGCGCCCTTCTTCCGCCTGGCCGGCGACTCGCCGACGGTGGAGGATTGGCTGGCCAGCGAACCCGAGGCGCTGGAGGGTTTCCGCCGCGTGCTCGTGCGCGCGCACCGCGCGGCGAACTTCGCCACCGCGTTCGCGGTGCACCGGATGGACCACGATGTCGCGGTAATCCGTGAAGCCGCGCTGCTGCACGATTTCGCCGAGATGCTGCTGTGGCTGAATGCACCGTCGCTCGCGCTCGAGATCACGCGCCTGCAGACCGATGACCCGACGCTGCGCAGCACAGTCGCGCAGGAGCAGGTGCTCAACATCCGCCTGGCCGACCTCCAGCAGGAGTTGATGACGCAGTGGCGGCTGCCGGCGCTGCTGGTCAAGATCACCAGCGAACGCCACGCCGATGCCGTTCAGGTGCGCAACGTGCTGCTGGCGATACGCCTCGCCCGGCACACGACGCTGGGCTGGGACAACCCCGCCATCCCGGACGACGTCGTCGACATCGCCGCGCTGCTGAACATGCGCACCGAGCCGACGCTGGCGCTGCTGCGCGACATAGACGACTAGCGCCGCGCTACAGCGGCAGCGAAGTCGTCGTCTTCAGGCGCTGCAGCACGAAGCTGGTCTTGCAGTCGCGCACGCTCGGGTGCTTGAGCAGCGTGTCCATCACGAAGCGCGAGTAGTGCGGCATGTCCTGGACGACGACACGCAGCAGGTAGTCGATGTCGCCGCTGAGCGCGACGCACTCGATCACCTCCGGCCAGGCCTGCACCGCGGCGGCGAACAGGTCCAGCGGGCTGCGGGCCTGCGAATCGCTGTGTTTCTCCAGCCTCACCGTCAGATAGGCCGTGAGTGCCAGGCCGACCCGCTCGGGCGCCAGCAAGGCGACATAGCCGGAGATCACGCCGCCGTCTTCCAGCCGCTTCACACGCCTGAGCGCCGCACTCGGCGACAGCGACACGCGGGCGGCGAGTTCGTCGTAGGTGATGCGGCCCTGAGCCTGCAGGACCTGCAGGATGCGGCGGTCGACGGCGTCGAGCGGATCTGACGGCTCCATCGGCGCATTCTTGCAGTTTTCGTGCGGCTTGACAGCCATCAAGCTGATGCCACGCTGACATGCTGCAAGCGCTCGTCGTTAGAGTGGTACTGCAGGGCGCCGCGCCGCGGCGCCGACCGGGAGCGCGATGGCACGCTACGAAGAAGACAACGCCGCTGGCACCGTGGCGGACAGCGGCAACGAGGGCAGCGCGCCCGTCACCTACGGTGAAGGCGATCGCCCACCCCGCGGTGACTATGGTCGCGCCCGTGCCGACTACACCTGCGAGCAGCAGTGGTCGCGCTACAGCGAGGCGGACCACGACACCTACCGCCGGCTGCACGCACGCCAGCTCACGCAGTTGCCCGGCAAGGCCTGCGACGAGTTCATCGCGGCGGTCGACCGGCTCGGCCCCGCCGAGAGCATCCCGCGCTTCGAAGAGGTATCGCGGCGGCTGGAGCGCCGCACCGGCTGGCGCATCGTCGCGGTACCCGGGCTGATCCCGGAGCTGGCCTTCTTCAGGCTGCTCGCGGCGCGGCGGTTTCCTGTGACCGACTGGATCCGCAGGCCCGAGGAGTTCGACTACGTCGTCGAGCCCGACGTCTTTCACGACCTCTTCGGCCATGTGCCGCTGCTGTTCGACCCGGTCTTCGCCGACTACATGCAGGCCTACGGCGCGGGTGGGCTCAAAGCGGCCCGGCTTGGCGAATGCGAGCTGCTGGCGCGGTTGTACTGGTTCACGGTCGAGTTCGGCCTGCTCAACACGGCTGCCGGACTGCGCGCTTACGGCGCCGGCATCCTGAGTTCGGCCGGTGAACTGCCGCACGCACTGCAGTCGCCCCAAGCCAGGCGGCTGCGCCTGGACCTGCCGCGCATGATGCGCAGCCGCTACCGCATCGACACCTTCCAACCGACCTACTTCGTCATCGACTCGTTCGCCGAACTCTTCGACGCGACGGCTCCAGACTTCGCCGCGTTGTATGCACGCGTGCGCCGCAGCATCGAGACCGATGGCGAGATCGAAGCCGGCGACGCCGCGGCCGAGGATCAGCCGGCGGTCGTCGCTTAATCGGCCAGGCGGCGCAGCAGTTCGTCCCAGGGCTCGGGGCGGCTCACCATGTCGACGTGGGCGACGCCGGCGAGGTGGCGGTTGTCTGCTCCGGCCAGCATCGAGGTCGATGGTGGAAAGACGATGTTGTCGCAGTTGCCGTAGAAGCAGGTCATGCGGGAAGCCTGCCCGGCGTCTTCGCGCGCCACGACGGTCTGCAGCCAGCCCGAGCCGATGCGCATCTGGCGCCCATTGAGCGAGAACGCGAACCGCGCCAGCCAGGTGCCGGCGTGGGGCGAGCCGATCGTGATCGCGTGGTGCAGACGCCCGGCTTCGCCCTGTTCGGCCCACCAGCGCCTGAGCGCGAGGCCACCCATGCTGTGGGCGACGACGACCGGAGCGCGGCCGGTCGCGGCCTCGATCCGGCGCACGGCCTGCTCGATGGGAGCGACGTAGGCGTCTATCGAACCGAAGACCGGCTCCAGGTCGACGGCCACGAATGGCAGGCCGCGAGCCGTCAGGCGCTGCATCCAGGCATTCCAGACACCGCGGTTGCAGACGAAACCGTGGATCAGCACGACTCCGCGCCGGCCCGCGGCGCCGTCCGGCAGATGGTCCGCCCAGACGCGGCTTCTGAATGGCTGCTGCCAGCAGAAGACGCGAGGCGCCGCCAGCACCTCACCGCGCCAGGCGCTCAGCATCTGGCGCCAGGTGGCGCGCGCAACCGGGTCGTTGCCGTGCACGCAGCATGCGAGCACGAACTCCAGCCCGAGTACGAACGAATGGCCGAGGGCGACGAAGCAGACCCCGACCACGGCAGCCACGGGACGCCCCTGGCGCAACGCGTGTACGGCCCACGCCGTCGCGATGCCGACCAGCGCGAGCGTGGTCGCTTGCTGCAGTCGCGCCAGCCTCATCTTTGGCCGCGCGCCGGACAGTGTGGTCGACCTGCAGCGGCCTTGAGGCGGCGGGGAACGTTCATCTGCAGCAGTGTTGCATCATCCGGGGGTGCCGATATTGCGGCGAGTGGGCGAGACAGCGTGTCACCTGAAGGCCTTGCGATCCTGGAGAACCTGGAGAAGGTGGCTGCGGAACGTCGCAGCCGGGCAGACGATTCTCTGCTCGATGCCCACACCCGGGCGGTGAAGACGTACCAGCACGAACGTTTCGCGCACACCTACGTGGACCTGATGGCGCAGCCGCGTTATGCCGATGCTTCGCGCTTCTTTCTCGAGCAACTCTACGGCCCGCAGGACTTCACCGATCGCGATTCGCAGTTCGCGCGCGTCGTGCCGGGGCTGGTGCGCATTTTCCCGCACGAGCTGGTATCGACGGTGCGCTCGTTGTCCGAGTTGCATGCGCTGTCCGAAGAGATGGACACGGCGATGGGGCGGCGGCTGCAGTCGTCGCGCGTGGACGCTCTGGCCTACGCCCGCGCGTGGCAGGAAGTCGGCAGGCCGCAGGTGCGTGCCCGCCAGATCGAGCTGATGCTGAACGTCGGCGGGGCGCTCGACCGCTATACCCGTAATCCGATTCTTCGCCACAGTCTTCGGTTGATGCGCGGGCCGGCGCGGGCGGCGGGCCTGGCCGCGCTGCAGGGGTTCCTCGAATCCGGCTTCGACACCTTCAGGGCGATGAAGGGGGGAACGGAGTTTCTGGCCACGATCGCAGCGCGAGAACGGCAGTTGGCGGCCCTGCTGTTCGCTGTGGATCTGCGCTCAGATCGAGCGACCACCGAGCTGAGCGGCCTGCCCTGAAGGTGACGGGCGGCCGTTCGTCGCCGCCCCCACGAAGCGCATGGCGCGGGCGTCGCCCCCAGAATGCCGCCATGTCGCAGCACTTGGACGTCGCACAGGTATTTGCGCAGCTGCGGCTTCGTGTCTTCGAACGAGGTTGGCTGTCGTCCAACAACATCCTGTTCGGGGCGACGCGGGACAGTCCGGCAACCGTGGTCGATACCGGCTACGACAGCCATTCCGATCAGACCCTGGTGCTGCTTGAGCAGGCACTGGCGCGCGAGCCGCTCGAGCGCGTCATCAACACGCATCTGCACTCCGACCACTGCGGTGGGAACGCCAGCATCCAGCGCCGCTGGGCTCCTGAAATCTGCGTCCACGATGCCTCTTTCGATGCCGTCCGGCACTGGGACGAACAGCGCCTGAGCTATCGCGCCACCGGACAGCGCTGCGACGCTTTCGGTGTCGATCGTGGCGTCGGCTCCGGCGAGTCGATTTGCCTTGGAGGTTATGACTGGCGCCTGTGGTCGGCCGGCGGGCACGATCCGGATGCAATGGTGCTGTTCCAGCGCGAGAGCGGCGTCGCCATCACCGGCGATGCACTGTGGCAGGACAGGGTGGCGATCATCTTTCCCGAACTCGCCGGCGCCGATGGATTCTCTGAAGCCGTCGCCGCATTGGATCTCATCGAGCGGCTGGCGCCACGCGTTGTCATTCCGGGGCATGGTGCGCCGTTTACCGGCGTGGCCCCGGCTGTACGCCAGAGCCGCGAGCGTCTTGAGTCTTTCATGCGCACGCCGCTGCGTCATCTGGACTATGCGGAGCGGGCCCTGCTGATGTTCCACATGCTGGAGCACCGGGAGCGAGATATCGCTCAGTTGCGAGACTGGCTGGCCACGACGCCGGTATTCGCATCGGTGATCACGCAGCGGGACAGGGGGTCGTCAGACGCACTGGAGAACGCAGATCGCGTCATCGCTTCCCTGGTGACGGGGGGTCAACTGCTGCGCGACGGTGGTTTGATCAAACTCGCGCGCTGAAGAGGCGGCGCGGGCGTAATTCCCGGTCCCGATGGGCGCTCGCTGCTGCAGCGCAGCGCATCGCATCGCGGTTGATTCCCGCACCGCAGGCAATATCGCCTGACCAAAGAAAAAAGGCCCGGTTCGTTATGAACCGGGCCTTCGAATAAATAGCCTGACGATGTCCTACTTTCACACGGGAACCCGCACTATCATCGGCGCAAAGGCGTTTCACTTTCCTGTTCGGGATGGGAAGGAGTGGGACCACCTCGCTATGGTCATCAGGCTTGACTTGTTGCCTTGCTGCTTCTTGGGGGCAGCTAGGCGAATTCATAGAGTATTTGAAAATCAGCTGTTCGCTTGCGTCACTGGCATAACCCGTTTGACTCAATCGTCAAAGTTATAGGGTCAAGCCTCACGAGCAATTAGTACCGGTTAGCTCAACGCATTACTGCGCTTCCACACCCGGCCTATCAACGTCCTGGTCTCGAACGACTCTTCAGGGGGCTCAAGGCCCCGGCAAGACTCATCTTGAGACGAGTTTCCCGCTTAGATGCTTTCAGCGGTTATCTCTTCCGCACTTAGCTACTCGGCAATGCCACTGGCGTGACAACCGATACACCAGAGGTGCGTCCACTCCGGTCCTCTCGTACTAGGAGCAGGCTCTCTCAATCTTGCAGCGCCCACGGAAGATAGGGACCAAACTGTCTCACGACGTTTTAAACCCAGCTCACGTACCTCTTTAAATGGCGAACAGCCATACCCTTGGGACCGGCTACAGCCCCAGGATGAGATGAGCCGACATCGAGGTGCCAAACACCGCCGTCGATATGAACTCTTGGGCGGTATCAGCCTGTTATCCCCAGAGTACCTTTTATCCGTTGAGCGATGGCCCTTCCATACAGAACCACCGGATCACTTAGTCCTACTTTCGTACCTGCTCGACTTGTCAGTCTCGCAGTCAAGCACGCTTATGCCTATGCACTATTAGCACGATTTCCGACCGTGCCTAGCGTACCTTCGAACTCCTCCGTTACGCTTTGGGAGGAGACCGCCCCAGTCAAACTGCCCACCATACACTGTCCCCAACCCGGATAACGGGCCAAGGTTAGAACCTCAAACACACCAGGGTGGTATTTCAACGTTGGCTCCACGATACCTAGCGGCACCGCTTCAAAGCCTCCCACCTATCCTACACAGATCTGTTCAAAGTCCAATGTAAAGCTACAGTAAAGGTTCATGGGGTCTTTCCGTCTTTCCGCGGGGAGATTGCATCATCACAAACATTTCAACTTCGCTGAGTCTCTGGAGGAGACAGTGTGGCCATCGTTACGCCATTCGTGCAGGTCGGAACTTACCCGACAAGGAATTTCGCTACCTTAGGACCGTTATAGTTACGGCCGCCGTTTACTGGGACTTCAATCAAGAGCTTGCACCCCATCATTTAATCTTCCAGCACCGGGCAGGCGTCACACCCTATACGTCGACTTTCGTCTTTGCAGAGTGCTGTGTTTTTAATAAACAGTCGCAGCCACCGATTCTCTGCGGCCTCATTGGGCTCCGTCTGTACGACTTCACCTACTAAAGGCACACCTTCTTCCGAAGTTACGGTGTCAATTTGCCGAGTTCCTTCTCCAGAGTTCTCTCAAGCGCCTTAGAATACTCATCTCGCGCACCAGTGTCGGTTTGCGGTACGGTCGTCTATAGCTGAAGCTTAGTGGCTTTTCCTGGAAGCAGGGTATCACTCGCTTCGGCGGCAAGCCGCCTCGTTATCACCCCTCATCTAAGACCCCCGGATTTGCCTAAGGGCCACGACTACAGGCTTGAACCGGGACATCCAACACCCGGCCGAGCTAACCTTCTCCGTCCCCACATCGCACTATAGATCGGTACAGGAATATTGACCTGTTTCCCATCAGCTACGCATCTCTGCCTCGCCTTAGGGGCCGACTCACCCTACGCCGATGAACGTTGCGTAGGAAACCTTGCGCTTTCGGCGAGGGGGCTTTTCACCCCCTTTAACGCTACTCATGTCAGCATTCGCACTTCCGATACCTCCAGCAGACCTCACGGTCCACCTTCGCAGGCGTACGGAACGCTCTCCTACCACTTGCACTTGCGTGCAAATCCGCAGCTTCGGTAACTGGCTTAGCCCCGTTACATCTTCCGCGCAGGACGACTCGATCAGTGAGCTATTACGCTTTCTTTAAATGGTGGCTGCTTCTAAGCCAACATCCTGACTGTTTTAGCCTTCCCACTTCGTTTCCCACTTAGCCAATTTTGGGGACCTTAGCTGGCGGTCTGGGTTGTTTCCCTCTTGTGTCCGGACGTTAGCACCCGGTGCACTGTCTCCCAAGCTGTACTCATCGGTATTCGGAGTTTGCAATGGTTTGGTAAGTCGCCATGACCCCCTAGCCATAACAGTGCTCTACCCCCGACGGTAATACTTGAGGCACTACCTAAATAGTTTTCGGAGAGAACCAGCTATCTCCAAGTTTGTTTAGCCTTTCACCCCTATCCACAGCTCATCCGCTAGTTTTGCAACACTAGTCGGTTCGGACCTCCAGCAGGTGTTACCCTACCTTCATCCTGGCCATGGATAGATCACTTGGTTTCGGGTCTACACCCAGCGACTAGACGCCCTATTCGGACTCGGTTTCCCTTCGCCTTCCCTATTCGGTTAAGCTTGCCACTGAATGTAAGTCGCTGACCCATTATACAAAAGGTACGCCGTCACCCTTGCGGGCTCCGACTTTTTGTATGCATGCGGTTTCAGGATCTATTTCACTCCCCTCCCGGGGTTCTTTTCGCCTTTCCCTCACGGTACTAGTTCGCTATCGGTCGATTACGAGTATTTAGCCTTGGAGGATGGTCCCCCCATGTTCAGACAGGGTTTCACGTGCCCCGCCCTACTTGTCGTACGCTTAGTTCCACAGAAGACTTTTTTCATACAGGGCTATCACCTGCTATGGCCGGACTTTCCAGACCGTTCTGATAAATCGACTGCTAAAACGTACAGGCTGTTCCGATTTCGCTCGCCACTACTTTCGGAATCTCGGTTGATGTCTTTTCCTCGAGCTACTGAGATGTTTCAGTTCGCCCGGTTCGCCTCGCCACCCTATGTATTCAGATGACGATACCCTTGCGGGTGGGTTTCCCCATTCGGAAATCCCCGGATCAAAGCTTGCTTGCCAGCTCCCCGAGGCTTATCGCAGACTGCCACGTCCTTCATCGCCTGTAATCGCCAAGGCATCCACCACATGCACTTAGTCACTTGACCCTATAACTTTGACGCCGAAGCTCTCGCTTCAGACATCCGGTCAATGACAGATTTTGAGTATTACGCGTTATGCCGAACTTCAATCCTTGCGAATCAAAGTTTGTATTGACGCAATCAAACTGTCGCTGATGGCACGGCGCATCCCGAAAGATGCTTTCCATCAGCAACGCTGATTTTCGACTCTATGAATTTTTAAAGAACGACAACAGCCGATCGAAACGATCGAACCGGAAAACACTCATCAAGTGCTTTCCGCTTCCAGCGCTTCGTTTTCTGCAGCAAATGGTGGAGGTGAACGGGATCGAACCGATGACCCCCTGCTTGCAAAGCAGGTGCTCTCCCAGCTGAGCTACACCCCCAGAGGATGGTGGGTCTGGTTGGATTCGAACCAACGACCCCCGCCTTATCAAGACGGTGCTCTAACCGACTGAGCTACAGACCCGCATTGCTCGGGTAGTCTGTCGTCAACAACAGCCGATAAGTGTGAGCGCTTGAACTTGAGTGCGTTTTTCCAGAAAGGAGGTGATCCAGCCGCACCTTCCGATACGGCTACCTTGTTACGACTTCACCCCAGTCACGAACCCTGCCGTGGTAATCGCCCCCCTTGCGGTTAGGCTAACTACTTCTGGCAGAACCCGCTCCCATGGTGTGACGGGCGGTGTGTACAAGACCCGGGAACGTATTCACCGCGGCAAGCTGATCCGCGATTACTAGCGATTCCGACTTCACGCAGTCGAGTTGCAGACTGCGATCCGGACTACGACCGGTTTTCTGGGATTGGCTCCCCCTCGCGGGTTGGCAGCCCTCTGTACCGGCCATTGTATGACGTGTGTAGCCCTACCCATAAGGGCCATGATGACCTGACGTCATCCCCACCTTCCTCCGGTTTGTCACCGGCAGTCTCATTAGAGTGCCCTTACGTAGCAACTAATGACAAGGGTTGCGCTCGTTGCGGGACTTAACCCAACATCTCACGACACGAGCTGACGACGGCCATGCAGCACCTGTGTCCAGGTTCTCTTTCGAGCACTCCCACATCTCTGCAGGATCCCTGGCATGTCAAGGGTAGGTAAGGTTTTTCGCGTTGCGTCGAATTAAACCACATCATCCACCGCTTGTGCGGGTCCCCGTCAATTCCTTTGAGTTTCAACCTTGCGGCCGTACTCCCCAGGCGGTCAACTTCACGCGTTAGCTACGTTACTGAGAAGAAACCCTCCCAACAACCAGTTGACATCGTTTAGGGCGTGGACTACCAGGGTATCTAATCCTGTTTGCTCCCCACGCTTTCGTGCATGAGCGTCAGTGCAGGCCCAGGGGATTGCCTTCGCCATCGGTGTTCCTCCGCATATCTACGCATTTCACTGCTACACGCGGAATTCCATCCCCCTCTGCCGCACTCAAGCTATGCAGTCACAAATGCAGTTCCCAGGTTGAGCCCGGGGATTTCACATCTGTCTTACATAACCGCCTGCGCACGCTTTACGCCCAGTAATTCCGATTAACGCTTGCACCCTACGTATTACCGCGGCTGCTGGCACGTAGTTAGCCGGTGCTTATTCTTCAGGTACCGTCATCCTCCCGAGGTATTAACTCAGAAGATTTCTTCCCTGACAAAAGCGGTTTACAACCCGAAGGCCTTCTTCCCGCACGCGGCATGGCTGGATCAGGCTTGCGCCCATTGTCCAAAATTCCCCACTGCTGCCTCCCGTAGGAGTCTGGGCCGTGTCTCAGTCCCAGTGTGGCTGGTCGTCCTCTCAGACCAGCTACAGATCGTAGGCTTGGTAGGCCTTTACCCCACCAACTACCTAATCTGACATCGGCCGCTCCAATAGCGCGAGGCCTTTCGGTCCCCCGCTTTCACCCATAGGTCGTATGCGGTATTAATCCGGCTTTCGCCGGGCTATCCCCCACTACTGGGCACGTTCCGATGCATTACTCACCCGTTCGCCACTCGTCAGCACCTTGCGGCCTGTTACCGTTCGACTTGCATGTGTAAGGCATGCCGCCAGCGTTCAATCTGAGCCAGGATCAAACTCTTCAGTTCGATCTTGAATTTGCTCAATAGGAATCGAAGTGAACTTCACTTCTATTTCCATGAGCGTTTAAAGTCACTAGGACCTCGAAGTCTTGCGACTTCTTGGCACTCGCCTTCAAACGCCCACGCTTATCGGCTGTATGTTGTTAAAGAGCTTCGCCGC
>NZ_NRRU01000077.1 GCF_016583785.1 Rubrivivax gelatinosus
TCTTCTTGCCGTAGACCACGTTGGACGTGATCGTCAGCACCGACATCGTCGGCGTCGCGCCGCGGTAGGCCTTCTGCTGGCGCAGGTAGCCCATGAAGGTCTCGACGATCCAGCTGGCGATCGAGTCCACACGCTCGTCGTTGTTGCCGAACGCGGGGTAGTGGCCCTCGAGCCGGAACTCGGTGGCCAGGCCGCGCTCGTCGCGGATCACATGCACCTTGGCATGGCGCATCGCCGACAGCGAATCCGCCACCACCGACAGCCCGGCCACCCCGCAGGCCATCGTGCGCAGGATGTCGCGGTCGTGCAGCGCCATCTCGATGCGTTCGTAGGCGTATTTGTCGTGCATGAAGTGGATCGCGTTCAGCGCCTTCATGTAGACGCCCGAGAGCCACTGCATCGTCGGCACGAACTTGGCGATGACCTCGTCGTAGTCCAGCACCTCCGAGGTGATGGGCTCGGCGACCGGGCCGACCTGCTCGCCGCTCACTTCATCGCGGCCGCCGTTGATCGCGTACAGCAGCGCCTTGGCCAGGTTGGCACGGGCACCGAAGAACTGCATCTGCTTGCCGATGCGCATCGCGGAGACGCAGCAGGCGATGCCGTAGTCGTCGCCCCAGTAGGGCCGCATCAGGTCGTCGTTCTCGTACTGCACCGAGCAGGTGGCGATGGAGGTCTTGGCGCAGAAGTCCTTGAAACCCTGAGGCAGCTTCTCCGACCACAGCACCGTCAGGTTGGGCTCGGGCGCCGGGCCCAGGTTGTTGAGCGTCTGCAGGAAGCGGAAGCTGTTCTTCGTCACCAGCGGCCGGCCGTCCTCGCCGACGCCGCCTATGCCTTCGGTCACCCAGGTCGGGTCGCCCGAGAACAGCTGGTCGTAGTCGGGGGTGCGCAGGAAACGCACGATGCGCAGCTTGACCACGAGGTCGTCGATCAGCTCCTGCGCGCGGGCCTCGTCGATCAGGCCGGCGTCGATGTCGCGCTGGATGTAGATGTCGAGGAAAGTCGAGACCCGGCCCAGCGACATCGCGGCACCGTTCTGTTCCTTCACCGCGGCCAGGTAACCCAGGTAGGTCCACTGCACCGCCTCGCGTGCGTTCTGCGCCGGGCGGCCGAGGTCGAAGCCGTACTTCGCGCCCATCAGCTTCAGCTCTTCGAGCGCGCGGCCCTGTTCCGACAGTTCCTCGCGCAGCCGCAGCACGTCCTCGGTGAACTCGCGCGCGTCGAGGTCCTTGTATTCCTGCTGCTTGAACTTGCGCAGCGTGTCGACGCCGTACAGCGCCACACGCCGGTAGTCGCCGATGATGCGGCCGCGGCCGTAGGCGTCGGGCAGGCCGGTCAGCACGGCCGACTTGCGCGCCTTGGCGATCTCGGCCGAATAGACGTCGAAGACGCCCTGGTTGTGGCTCTTGCGGTATTTGGTCCAGACCTCGTCGACCACCGGGTCGCAGGCGAAGCCGTAGGCCTTCAGGCCCGACTGCACCATGCGCAGGCCGCCGTTGGGCATGATCGCGCGCTTGAGCGGGGCGTCGGTCTGCAGGCCGACGATGAGTTCCAGGTCCTGGTCGATGTAGCCCGCGTCGTGGGCGACGATGGTCGACGGCCGGTCGGCCGAGACGTCGAGCACGCCCTTGGCCTGCTCCTGCTTGAGCAGTTCCTGCAGCTTGTGCCACAGCGCCAGCGTGCGTGTCGTCGGGCCTTCGAGGAAGGCGCTGTCGCCGGCGTAGGGGGTGTAGTTCTTCTGGATGAAGCCGCGCAGGTCGACTGCGGTTTCCCAACGGCCGCCGGCGAAGCCTTCCCAGGCGTTGGCGCGGCTGCTGGCGATGGTCATCGTATTCATCTGGATTCCTTAAAACGAAAACTGCGGGTTGCTGTCTCGTAGGGCCCCGGCCGGGTGGGCCGGGGCCATTGTTGTTGTTGTTCGGGAGATCGGAAAGACCGGCGCGGCTCGGGCCCGCGCCGGGGAGCATCAGCCCGGGTTCAAGGCGAGATCTCTTCGAGCGAGCGGTTGGCCGTCTCGATCATCTGGCGCGCCGCGATCAGGCCGATGACGGTCATCGCCGCGAACATGCCGAACACGGTGGCGATGCCATAGCCGGAGAGCACGAAGCCCACCGCCGCCGGCGCGGTGGCCGAGGCCGCCCGCAGCCACGAGGTCGCCAGGCCGGTGCCGATGGCCCGCATGCGCGTCGGGTAGATCTCCGGCGTGTACAGGTACAGCAGCACGGTGGTCGTGCCCATCACCGCGTAGGCCGACGAGCCCAGCAGCATCACCGACCAGGCGCTTTCGGCGCCGAGGAAGGCCAGCGTGCCGAGCAGGACGCCGCAGACGATGAAGCTGCCGATGGCCCAGCGCCGGCGGCCGATGCGGTCGACGAACAGCGCGCAGACCAGCACCGCGCACACGCTCAGCACGTTGCTCAGCGAGGCCATGCGCAGGGCTTCCTGCAGCGGCAGGTGGTAGACCGTCTTGTAGAGCGTCGGCAGCCAGTTGTTGATGCCGTTGGCGACGAAGTACGAAGACGCCCACAGCACCCAGACCACCAGCGTGCGCGGCCGGTAGACGACCGAGAACAGCTCTTTCCACGAAGCCTTGTTCTGCCGCGTGATGCCGTCGGCCAGGCCGCTCACACGCTTCTCGATCTGCTCGGCGTCACGCTGCTCGTCCAGGCTGCGCTTGGGCGTGGCGGCCTCGACCTGGCGGATGACACGTTCGGCGTCGTGCAGCCGGCCCTTGCCGACCAGCCAGCGCGGCGACTCGGGCAGCCGCATCATGAACAGCAGGATCAGCACGCCCGGGATGCCGCCGACGAGGAACAGGTACTCCCAGCCGTAGCGCGGCACGATGAAGGCCCCGACCTGCGCCGCGGCCAGCAGGCCGAGCGGGAAGATCAGTTCGTAGAGCACGAAGAAGCGCCCGCGCCCCTTGGCCTGCGACAGCTCGTTGATGTAGGTGGCCGCCACCGGCACCTCGCCGCCGACGCCGATGCCCTGCAGCAGGCGCAGCAGGAACAGCACCTCGTAGTTGCCGGCGAAGGCGCAGGCGATGCTCATCACCGACATCACGCCGACCGCGGTCGAGATCGCCGGCACCCGGCCGTAACGCTCGCCCACCCAGCCGAACAGCAGCGCGCCGATCACCTGCCCGAGGTAGCCGGCGGCGATCAGCAGGCCCACCTGGGCGGGCGACAGGTGCCACAGGCCGACGAGCACCGGCAGCACGAAGGCCAGCGACAGCGCGTCGAAGGCGTCGAAGAAGGTCGCGCTGCCCATGATCACGCGGGCCTTGGTGTGCCAGCGGCAGAAGGGCACGTTCTCGAGACGGAACAGCAGCCTGGCACTGGCCAGCGGCGACGCGGCACCGCGTTCGCCGGCAGCGCCGTCGTCGATCCGGCCGTCGGCCGGCAGCACTGAAGAGTTTTTCATGACCACGATTCCTAGAAATCTTGCCGCATCCCGAGCTCGAAGCCCGTGGAGCGCTGACCGCCGAAGTAGTTGGCGGCGGTGCTGAGGCCACTGGTGGCGGGCCCGCCGGCAATGGCGAAGCTGGCGCCGCCCTGGTTGCTGAGCCGCGCCGCATGCGCGTACAGCGCCGTGCGCTTGGACAGCGAATGGACGTAGCCGACGCCCAGCAGCGTGGCGTCGTTGGCGCTGAGCGCGGCGGTGGCGCC
Organism: Rubrivivax gelatinosus; assembly: GCF_016583785.1. Lineage (GTDB taxonomy): Bacteria > Pseudomonadota > Gammaproteobacteria > Burkholderiales > Burkholderiaceae_C > Rubrivivax > Rubrivivax gelatinosus_B. The sequence goes on from NZ_NRRU01000077.1 coordinate 3,669, forward strand.
GGTCTGGTCGGCGCGCAGGTAGCTGAACTTGAACTGTCCGGCGCCCAGCGGCACGGTCAGGCCGACCAGGCTGTTCGTCGTCGTGTCGCTGCGGTAGTTCCAGCGGCGCTGGCCGAAACTGAGCTTGGCAAAACCAGCGTCGTAGGCAAGGCCCCAGACGCGGTCGCTGAAGTCGTCGTCGCCGGCGGCGTTGCGCACCGTGAACTGCGACGCGCCCAGTTGCCAGGCGCCTTGCGCCCAGCCGACGCGAAAGCCATCGCCCTTGGTCTGCCCGGCACCCGCCGAGCCGCCCTCGCCGGCCGTGGCGATCAGCGCGCCGTTGAAGCCGGCGAGCCCGGCGGGCAGGATGAACTCGACCGCGTTGGCCACGCGCAGCGTCGGGTTCTGCGCCGCGGCGGTGGCGGTGGCACCGAAGGCCTGGCCCATCGCCCGCGAGCCGAACGGCGTGCGGAAGGTGTTCGCGCCGGCGATGCCCAGCGTCGCGAATGGGTCGAGTGCGTTCCAGGTCAGCTGCGAGGGCACCCAGTCGCGGCCCATGCGCAGTTCGCCGAAACGCTGGTGCGCCAGGCTCACGGTGGCGCGGCGGTCCCAGAACGGCGTGTTCGAAGTGCCGCTGTCGGCGAGGATGGTGCCGTCGAGGTAGAAGCCGGCGCTGAGGCCGGCGCCCAGGTTTTCCTGGCCGCGGATGACGAGTTTGCTGGTGGTGTTGGCGCCGCTGACGACCGAATTCATCGATCCGAGCGAGCCGTTGTCGACATGGCGCGTGGCGACGTCGAGCGTGCCGCCGAGGGTGACCTGGGCCTGCGCGCCACCGGCGGCGAGCAGGAGCGCGAGCAGCGGACTGACGGCGCACGCGGTGCCCGGCGGCGATCGCCAGGCGCAAGGGCGGGTGGAGTTCATGGACTATCTCTCTCGTGTCTCAGCGAGACAGCGCCGCCCGGCCCGCGAGTCGCCGGCCCGTGCCTCGCGGGGCCGGGCGGCAGGCCGTGGGGGCCTCCATGCGATGCCTGTCTCCGCCGTGTTGTTGTCGTTGTCGTTCGCAAACGATCGGCGAGATCGTGTTCGAGGCAGGCTCGCGAAGGCCGGCGGACAGGGCGGCGCGAGCCGGCCGCCCTGTCCGCTAGGGCTGGATCAGCGCACGCGACCCAGGCCGGCGGCGGCCATCGCGGCGGAGATCTCGTGCTCGGCGCCCGGGGCCAGCGGCAGCAGCGGCGAACGCACGGCGGCGTGCTCGAGGATGCCGCGCGCGACCAGCGCCCACTTCAGCGCGACCGAACCTTCCATGTGCGAGCCGCGGTGGTAGACGTTGGCCGTGACCGGCAGCAGGCGGTCGTGCAGTTCACGCGCCTTCTTGTAGTCCTTGGCCTTGCCGGCGGCGATCATCTCGACCAGCACTTCCGGTGCGATGCAGCCGTAGCCGACGAGCGCGCCGTCGACGTCGAACATCGTGTGCAGCAGGTACTCGTCGTGGCAGGTCAGGATCTGCAGGTCCGGGCGTTCCTTGCGGATCACGGGGATTTCACGGTCCCAGCGCTTCATGTTGCGCACGCCGTTCTTCATCGCGAAGACGCCCGGCAACGCGGCGATCTCGAGCTGCGTTTCCAGGTCGTAGGTGCACTTGGTCGCGTCGGGGTACTGGAAGAGGATCAGCGGCAGGCCGCTGGCTTCGTAGACGGCCTTGTACTTGTCCTGCGGCGCGCCCTTCTGGTAGCCGAAACGCAGCCAGCCGTGCGACGGGTACAGCAGACCGGCCGAAGCGCCGGCCTTGACGGCGCGCTTGGCTTCCTCGCCGGCGACCTGGGTGCCTTCGAGCGTGATGCCGGCGATGATCGGCAGCTTGCCGCCGACGGACTCGCGGAAGGCTTCGATGACGCGGCACTGTTCGTCGCGTTCCAGGAAGGTGCCTTCGCCGGCGTGGCCGAGCACGGTCAGGCTCTTGACGCCCGGCACGCTGGCCAGCCAGCTGCCCAGGCGCTGGATCGCGGGATAGTCCACCGCGCCGTCACGGGTGAAGGGGGTGACGGGAGCGGGGTTCAGGCCACGCAGGTCGATCGCATTCATGTCTATTTCCTTTCAGGTGGGGTTGCGATGGAGGCCACTGTAGGAAACGACGCGATATCGTCATAGATACAATTCCAAGCTTTCAGAATTGCCTGCGAAGGCAACTCTGGAGCCCCACCGGAGACCCTGCCGTGAACGTTGCCAGCGTGCGCCTGTTCCTCGAAGTGGCCGAGGCCGGCTGCATCAGCAAGGTGGCTGCGCGCCGGCAGACGGTGCAGTCGCACATCAGCCGCCAGATCACCGAATTCGAGTCGCTGTGCGGCGGCCCGCTGTTCCGCCGCACCGGCCGCGGCGTCGTGCTGACCGAGCTGGGAACACGCGCCTCGGTGCGCCTGCGCGCCTGGATGCACGAGACCGAGCAGCTGACGCAGGACCTGCACGCCGACGCCGGCCAGCTGCTGGGCCAGGTGCGGCTGGGCATCATCCCGTCGGCCGCGCACCCGCTGCTGACACGCCTGCACGAGCGCCTGGAGGCCGAGCAGCCGGGCATCCAGCTCGACATCGCCGAGGCCCAGGGCACCGAGCTCGACGCGATGCTCGACAGCGGCACGGTCGACCTGGCGATCCTGATCCGCTTTCGCAAGCCTGCCGGCGGCGAGGAGATCCCGCTGTGCGTGGCCCGCACCTACCTCGTCAGCGCCCCGGGCGACGAGCTCACGCGCCAGCCCACCGTGGCCTTCTCGCGCCTGGCCGGGCTGCCGCTGGTGCTGCCGCGCCGGCCCAGCCACTGGCGCAGCGCGCTGGACGACGCCGCACGCGGCCTGGGTTTCCAGCTGCGCGCCGTGCTCGAGGCCGACTCGCTGACCATCCAGCGCGAGCTGGTGGCGCGCGGCACCGGCCGGCCGCTGTACTCGGTGCTGGGCCCTTACTCGATCACCCAGGACCTGGCCGCCGGCCGCCTGCAGGCCAGCCGCCTGGTGCAGCCCGACCTGCACCGCCACGTGGCGCTGGCGCTGCCGCGCCAGGGCAAGCTGTCGCCGCCGTGCCGGGTGGTGGCGCAGACCATCCAGGCGCTGGTCGGCGCCTGGGGCGGCAACCTGACCGACCAGCCGCTGAGCGAAGACCTGCTGGGCGCACGTTGAGTGCCGGCGGCCGCCGCGCGAGGCGGCCACGTGCGCCGGTAAAGCGGCCGTGTTCCGCGTTTACAGGGGTGGCGGTATCGGCGATGATCGTCCGGTTATGCGCCGCCCGGACTGACCCTTCATGCCCGCCGACACCCCCGTCGAGACGCAGCAGACCGCCTTGTCCGGCGTCGCCCGGGTGCTGGTGCACGCCGGCAAGCTGAACGCACGCACCGCCGAGGAACTCGCCCGCGGCGCGCGCGAGCGCAAGACCAGCTTCATCTCGGCCGTGATCGCCGCCGGCGCGATCAAACCCGACGAACTCGCGCACACGCTGTCCAGCGCGCTGGCGCTGCCGCTGCTGGACCTCAACGCCGTCGACCTGCAGAAGCTGCCGCGCAACCTGCTCGACGCGCGCACGACGGCGCAGTACCAGATCATCGTGCTCGGCAAGCGCGGCAACCGCCTGTTCATCGGCGCCGCCGACCCGACCGACCAGGAAGCCGTCGAGCGCATCAAGTTCGCGACCCAGCTGACCCCGGAATGGGTCATCGTCGAATACGACAAGCTGATGCGCCAGCTCGACGCCCAGGGCCAGAACGCCAACGAGGTGCTCGAGACCCTGGCCGGCGAGGACTTCGACTTCGACGTCAGCGACGACGCCACGACCACCGCCGAGGCCGAGGTCCAGACCGAGGTCGAGGACGCCCCGGTCGTGCGTTTCCTGCAGAAGATGCTGATCGACGCGATCAACGCCCGCGCCTCCGACCTGCACTTCGAGCCCTACGAATACAACTACCGGGTGCGTTTTCGCATCGACGGCGAGCTGCGCGAGATCACCCAGCCGCCGATCGCGATCAAGGACAAGCTGGCTTCGCGCATCAAGGTCATCTCGCGCATGGACATCTCCGAGAAGCGTGTCCCGCAGGACGGCCGGATGAAGCTGAAGTTCGGCAGCAAGGCGATCGACTTCCGCGTCAGCACGCTGCCCACGCTGTTCGGCGAGAAGGTCGTGATCCGGATCCTGGACCCGTCCTCGGCCAAGCTCGGCATCGAGGCCCTGGGCTACGAGAAGGTCGAGAAGGACCGGCTGCTGGCCGCGATCCAGCGCCCCTACGGCATGATCCTCGTCACCGGGCCTACCGGCAGCGGCAAGACGGTGTCGCTCTACACCTGCCTGAACATGCTGAACCAGCCGGGCGTGAACATCGCGACCGTCGAGGACCCGGCCGAAATCAACCTGCCCGGCATCAACCAGGTCAACGTCAACGACAAGGCGGGGCTGACCTTCGCGGCAGCGCTGAAGGCCTTCCTGCGGCAGGACCCGGACATCATCATGGTCGGCGAAATCCGCGACCTGGAGACCGCCGACATCGCGCTCAAGGCGGCGCAGACCGGCCACCTGGTGATGAGCACGCTGCACACCAACGACGCGCCGTCGACGCTGACCCGGCTGCTGAACATGGGCGTGGCGCCGTTCAACATCGCCTCCAGCGTGCTGCTGATCACCGCGCAACGCCTTGGACGGCGTTTGTGTGAAGTCTGCAAGAAACCGGCGGAGTATCCGCGCGAGGCTTTGCTCAAGGCCGGGTATACAGAGAGCGATCTGGACGGAAGCTGGAAACCGTATCGCGCGGTCGGCTGCTCCGCCTGCAACAACGGCTACAAGGGCCGCGTCGGCATCTACCAGGTGATGCCGATCACCGAGGCCATCCAGCGTGTCATCCTCTCCGAAGGCACCGCGCTGGACATCGCCGATCAGGCGCGGCGCGAAGGCGTGCGTGACCTGCGCCAGTCCGGTCTCGTGAAGGTGCGCCTGGGCGTCACCTCGCTCGAGGAAGTCATCACCGTCACCAACGAATAACCAACCGCCTCCCGACACGATCCATGGTCACAGCAGCATCCGCAGCGCGCGCCAAGAGCGCCGCCAAGGAACAGATCTTCGAGTGGGAAGGCAAGGACAAGAACGGCAAGCTCGTGCGCGGCGAGATCCGCGCCGGGGGCGAGGCCGTCGTCAGTGCCAGCCTGCGCCGCCAGGGCATCCTGGTCACGAAGGTGAAGAAGCGCCGCACCAGCGGCGGCCGCTCGATCAAGCAGAAGGACATCGCGATCTTCACGCGCCAGCTGGCGACGATGATGAAGGCCGGCGTGCCGCTGCTGCAGTCCTTCGACATCGTCGCGCGCGGCAGCTCCAACCCGCGCATGACCAAGCTGCTGACCGACATCCGCTCCGACGTCGAGACCGGCACCAGCCTGTCGGCGGCGTTCCGCAAGCAGCCGCTGCACTTCGACTCGCTGTACTGCAACCTGATCGAGGCCGGTGAAGCCGGCGGCATCCTGGAAGCGCTGCTCGAACGCCTGGCGATCTACCAGGAAAAGACGATGGCGCTGAAGCAGAAGATCAAGTCGGCGCTGATGTACCCGGTGGCGGTGATGGTCGTCGCCTTCGTCGTGCTGACGGTCATCATGATCTGGGTGATCCCGGCGTTCAAGGAGGTGTTCCGCTCCTTCGGCGCCGACCTGCCGGCGCCGACGCTGTTCGTGATCGCGCTGTCCGAGTTCTTCGTCAGCTGGTGGTGGTTGATCTTCGGCACCATCTTCGGCGGCACCTACTTCTTCCTGCAGTCCTGGAAACGCTCCGAGAAGATGCAGATGACGATGGACCGGCTGCTGCTGCGCATGCCGGTCTTCGGCACGCTGATCGAGAAATCGGTGATCGCCCGCTGGACGCGCACGCTGTCGACGATGTTCGCCGCTGGCGTGCCGCTGGTCGAGGCGCTCGACTCGGTCGGCGGCGCCTCGGGCAACGCGGTCTACGCCCGGGCCACCGAGCAGATCCAGAAGGACGTCTCCACCGGCTCGGCGCTGACGACCTCGATGACCGCGACCTCGGTCTTCCCGACGATGGTGCTGCAGATGGCCTCGATCGGCGAAGAGTCCGGCTCGCTCGACCACATGCTGGGCAAGGCGGCCGAGTTCTACGAAGAAGAGGTCGACGACATGGTCAAAGGCCTGTCCAGCCTGATGGAGCCCTTCATCATTGTCATCCTGGGCGTGCTGATCGGCGGCATCGTGGTCTCGATGTACCTGCCGATCTTCAAGCTGGGCGCGGTCGTTTGATCGCCGCCGACTGGGCGGCTTCGCTGCCGCTGGACCTGCTGCTGTCGCCGTGGGCGCTGGCGCTGCTCGGGCTGATGGTGGGCAGCTTCCTCAACGTCGTCGTGCACCGCGTGCCGCTGATGCTCGAGCGCCAGTGGTGGGCCGACGTCGCCGGGCAGCTGACCGACCGCGACTCCTTCCGCCGCGTCTTCGGCGGCGACGCGCCGGCGGGCCTGGCGCAGGCCGGCCTGGGGCTGGAGAAGAAGCTCGAAGCGCTGGCGCCGTTCACGATCTCGCGCCCGCGCTCGCGCTGCCCGTCCTGCGGCCACGTGATCCGCTGGTACGAGAACATCCCGGTGGCGAGCTGGCTGGTGCTGCGCGGGCGCTGCTCGGGCTGCCAGGCGCGCATCTCGGCGCGTTACCCGCTGGTCGAGATCGCCACCGCGGCCCTCTTCGCCGCCGTCGCCTGGCGCCTGGGCGCGCAGCCGGTGCTGCTGCTGTGGTGCGCCGCGGTCGCGGTGCTGCTGGCGCTGGCGCTGATCGACTGGGACACGACGGTGCTGCCCGACGGCATGACGCTGCCGCTGCTCTGGGCGGGCCTGGCGGCCGCCGCCTTCGGCTGGCTGCCGCCGCTGACGCTGGCCGAGTCGCTGGCTGGCGCGGCCGTCGGCTACCTCTCGCTGTGGTCGGTCTACTGGCTGTTCAAGCTCGCCACCGGCAAGGAAGGCATGGGCTACGGCGACTTCAAGCTGCTCGCCGCGCTCGGCGCCTGGCTGGGTTGGCAGGCGATCGTGCCGATCGTGCTGATGGCCTCGGTCATCGGCGCCATCGTCGGCCTGGGCATGAAGGCCACCGGTTCGCTGCGCGAAGGCCGCTTCGTGCCCTTCGGCCCCTTCCTGGCAGGCGGCGGCCTCGTCGTGCTGCTCGCCGGCCGCGAGACGGTGCTGTCGTGGATAGGCTGGGCCTAGAAACCCCCGGGCCGCGGCGTTTCGGCCTCACCGGCGGCATCGGCAGCGGCAAGAGCACGGTCGCGGCGCTGCTGGCCGCACTCGGCGCCGTGGTCGTCGATACCGACGCCATCGCCCGCGAACTGACGGCCCCCGGCGGCGCCGCGCTGCCGGCGCTGGCGGCCGCTTTCGGCCACGAGATCGTCGGCGCCGACGGCGCGCTGGACCGCGAGCGCATGCGCGCACTCGCCTTCGCCGACCCCGGCGCCAAACGCCGGCTCGAAGCCGTGCTGCACCCGATGATCGGCGCCGAGGCGCTGCGCCGGGCCGAGGCAGCGGCTGCGCACCCGGTCGTCTTCGACGTGCCGCTGCTCGCCGAGTCGGGCCACTGGCGCGCCCGCTGCCAGCGCATCCTGGTCGTCGACTGCCTCGAACAGACCCAGGTCGAGCGTGTGACGCGGCGCTCCGGCTGGAGCGAAGACGCGGTGCGCCGCGTCATCGCCCAGCAGGCGCCGCGTGCGCAGCGCCGGCGCATCGCCGACGCCGTGGTCTTCAATGACGGGAAGTCGCTCGGGGATCTCGAGCACGAGGTCCGTGCCCTCTGGGCGCTGTGGAACAATGCGCCGCACTGAGCTTCCCTGCGAAGAGCACCTCCCTTGGTTCTGTACGAGTACCCGTTCAACGAGGGCATCCGCACGATGCTGCGGCTCGAGCACCTGTTCGACCGGCTCGGCCAGCTCGTCGCGCGTGACGCCCCTGTAGACCACCATTTCGCGATCGCCACGATCTTCGAGATCATGGACGTCGCTTCGCGTGCCGACCTGAAGAGCGACCTGCTGAAGGAGCTCGAGCGCCACCGCTCGCAGCTGCAGACCTACCGCGGCAACCCCTACATCTCCGAAGCCGCGCTCGACCAGATCGTCGGCCGCATCGACCGCGCCTACGACGGGCTGAACCAGCTGCAAGGCAAAGCCGGCCAGGCGCTGCAGAGCAACGACTGGCTGATGAGCATCCGCAGCCGCATCGGCATCCCGGGCGGCACCTGCGAATTCGACCTGCCGGCCTACTACGGCTGGCAGCAGCTCGAGCCGGCGCGCCGCCGCGCCGACCTGCTGGGCTGGATCGCGACGCTGTCGCCTATGGCCGAAGGCCTGCAGGTGCTGCTGGGCCTGCTGCGCGACAGCGGCGTGCCGCAGCGTGTCGTCGCCACCGCCGGCCAGTACCAGCAGAGCCTGCCCTCGGGCAAGACCTACCAGCTGATGCGCGTGCGCCTGGACGACGGCCTGGTGCCCGAGATGACCGGCCACCGCCTGATGGTCGGCGTGCGCCTGATGCGCCCCGACGCCGAAGGCCGGCTGCGCCTGGCCGCCGAAGACCGCGACTTCGAACTCACCCTCTGCGCCTGAAGGCCTTCCGGCCCGTTTCCGACCCGTGACCGCTTCGCCCCGCCTCGTCCCCTGCCCCGCCTGCAAGAAGCCGTCGCCCTTCGTGCCGGAAAACCGCTGGCGCCCGTTCTGCAGCGAACGCTGCCGCAACCTCGACCTCGGCGCCTGGGCCAGCGAGAGTTACCGCGTCGCCGCCGCCGCGCCGCCCGACGCCGGCGAAGACACGCCGCCCCCGGCCGCGGCCCACTGAAAGCCCCGCGGCCACCGGCCGCTGTCGGTTTTGTCGTGAAGGCCACAGCCCACGACGCCCGCACGACACGCCTAAGTCCTTGATCCGCAAGGGATCAGGGCATGGCACGGCTCTCGCTGAGCAGGCTCGTCCACAACCGACGGGCCCGCCATGAGCCAGACCGCTTTCATCTCGATCGGTGACCTCCGCCGCGGCCGGCCCGCCCTGGCCGAAACCCTGCCCGAAACCGGCGGCGGCTGCGGCACGAGCGGCGGCGCCGGCAAGTCCAGCTGCGGCTCCTCGGCCGGCCCCGAGGACATGCCGGCGGAGATCTGGGACAAGGTCAAGAACCATCCCTGCTACTCCGAAGAGGCGCACCACCACTTCGCGCGCATGCACGTCGCGGTCGCGCCGGCCTGCAACATCCAGTGCCACTACTGCAATCGCAAGTACGACTGCAGCAACGAGAGCCGCCCCGGCGTCGTCAGCCAGAAGCTCACGCCCGACCAGGCGGTGAAGAAGGTGCTGGCGGTGGCCAGCGCGATCCCGCAGATGACGGTGCTGGGCATCGCCGGCCCGGGCGACTCGCTGGCCAACCCGAAGAAGACCTTCGAGACCATGAGCCGCCTGCAGCAGGAGGCGCCCGACATCAAGCTCTGCCTGTCGACCAACGGCCTGGCGCTGCCCGACTGGGTCGACGAGATCGTCAAATACAACGTCGACCACGTCACGATCACGATCAACATGGTCGACCCGGCGGTGGGCGCGAAGATCTACCCCTGGATCTACCACGAGCACCGCCGTTACACCGGCGTCGAGGCCGCGACCATCCTGCACCAGCGCCAGATGCTGGGCCTGGAGATGCTGACTGCACGCGGCGTGCTGGTGAAGGTCAACTCGGTGCTGATCCCCGGCGTCAACGACGCCCACCTGATCGAGGTGAACCGGGCCGTCAAGGCGCGCGGCGCCTTCCTGCACAACATCATGCCGCTGATCTCGGAGCCCGAGCACGGCACTTTTTACGGCCTGAACGGCCAGCGCGGCCCGACGGCGCAGGAGCTGAAGGCGGTGCAGGACGCCTGCGCCGGCGGCGCCAACCTGATGCGCCACTGCCGCCAGTGCCGCGCCGACGCCGTCGGCATGCTGGGCGAGGACCGCAGCGACGAGTTCACGCTGGACAAGATCGACGAGATGGCCGTCGTCTACGACATCGACAAGCGCCGCGCCTACCAGCAGCAGGTCGAGGCCGAGCGCGCCCGCCAGCACCAGGCCAAGGTCGACGCGCTCGCCGAAGCCTTCGACGCCGGCCTGACCCGCGACGACCTGAAGCTGCTGGTCGCCGTCGCCACCGAAGGCCAGGGCAAGGTCAACCAGCACTTCGGCCACGCGACCGAGTTCCAGGTCTACGAAGTCGGCGCCGGCGCCGCCACCTTCGTCGGCCACCGCCGCGTCGACCTGTACTGCCAGGGCGGCTACGGCGAGGACGAGCAGCTGCCGTCCATCGTCCAGGCGCTGGGCGACTGCCATGCGGTGCTGGTCGCCAAGATCGGCGCCTGCCCGCGCGACGAACTGCAGGCCGCCGGCATCGAGCCGGTCGACCGCTATGCCCACGAATACATCGAGAAGGCGGCGCTCGCGTGGTTTGCCGACTACCGCGAACGCATCGCCAGCGGCGCCATCGTCCACCAGGCCCGGGGCGACGCGCGCATCCGCCAGGGCGCCTACACCGGCGGCACCGAAGCCGCGGCCTGACCCACCCACTGCCTCCTGAAGGAGAAAACCATGGCCCTGAAGATCATCGCCTCCATGTGCTCCGGCTGTTCCGCCTGCGAAGCCGAATGCCCCAACACCGCCATCCGCGAAAAGGGCGGCAACTTCATCATCGACCCGGCCAAGTGCACCGAGTGCGAAGGCCACTTCGATGCCCCGGCTTGCATAGCCGTCTGCCCCGTCGACAACTGCATAAAGAAGGTTTGACGATGACCGCCCAGGTCAGCGTCACCCCGTCCGCCGAGAAGTTCATGCGCCGCATGGTGCGGTTCTCGGAACAGCCCGGCGGCGGCTTCCGGCTGTCGGTGGCGCCGGGCGGCTGCTCGGGCCTCGCCAGCAGCTTCAGCATCGACGCCGCGCCGCAGGACGGCGACACGGTGCTCGACGTCAACGGCCTGCGGGTCTTCCTGCCGGCCGCCAGCGCGGCGCTGCTGGACGGCGTGACGGTGGACTTCAGCGACTCGCTCGCTGCCACCGGCCTGCGTTTCATCGACCCCAAGCAGGCAGCCTGCGGCTGCTCCAGCGCCGCCAGCGCGCCGCCGGCGATGGCCAGCGTGTCGCTGGACTCGCTGCGCCGCGTCAGCCGCGCCTAGGGGCGACATGACGTCCGCGGCCGACGGTTTCGACGACGCGGTGCTGGGCCGCGGCCTGCCGGCCGCCGCCGAAGCCGCGCTCGCCGAAGCCGGCCGGCAGCGCGCCGACGAGCCGGCGCTGGCGATTGCGGCGCTGATGCGCGCCCAGGCGCTGGCGCCCGAGCACCCGGCGGTGCTGATCGCCTTCTACCGGCATCACTTCTTCGGCCACCGGCTGGCACCGGCACGCGACGTCGCGCGCCGCGCGCTCGTCGTCGCCACGCGTGCGCTCGGCCTGCCGCCGCTGTGGCGCGAGCTGCCGCTCGAACCGCTGCCCGGCGCCGATGGCGACGCCCGCGTGCGTTTCCTGCTGTTCCTGCTGAAGGGTTACGCCTACCTCAGCCTGCGCCTGGACGACCCGCTGGAAGCGCGCGACGCGCTGGCCGTGCTGCGTGCGCTCGACCCGCAGGACCGCGTCGGCGCCTCGGTGCTGGAAGCCGTGCGCGTGCGGGCGCTGGTCGGCGAGGACCCCGAAGCCGACGGCCTGCCGCCGGTCTCGGGTGCCGCCGCCTGGGCCCGGGCCACCGGCAGCGAAGCCGGAGCACCCCGATGAACCACAGCGCCGACTGGCAGGACATCCCCGTGCGCGACTGGCAGGGCCAGGCGCTGGACTGCGCCGCCTGCCCGCACGCCGCGCTGCGTGCCGGCGGCGGCTGCGAACCCGGCCGCAGCTGCATGCAGGACGCCTACGCGCGCCGCATCGACCGCTTCTTCCGCCAGCACCCGAAGCTGGCGACGCCGCAGCTCGCGCACCCGTACTTCGAGGTGCGAGCCATCGCCGCGCGCCACGCCGACGTCTTCCACCTGCCGGCGCTGATGGCCGACCCCGACGAGACCGTGCGCCTGCAGGTCGCGCTGCGCCTGCCGCAGCGCCTGCTCGGCCGGCTGCGCGAGGACCCGCACCGCGAGGTGCGCATCCGCGTCGCCCAGCGCCTGGCCGAGGCCGAGCTGCCGACGATGCTGCGCGACCCCGACTACGAAGTGCGCGCCACCGTCGCGCGCCGCCTGCCCGAGGCGCTGCTGCCGCTGCTGCTGCACGACAGCGACCTGCAGGTGCGCCTGGTCGTCGCCCACCGCGTGGTGATGCCGGCGCTGTGGCGCCTGGTCGACGACGCCGCGCCCGAAGTGCGCCGCGTCGCCGCCGAGCGCCTGCCGGCGCCGCTGCTGGAACCGCTGGCGCACGACCGCGACTGGCTGGTGCGGCATACCGCCGCGGCGCGTGCCGTCGGCGCGGTGCTGGAGCGCCTGCTGCTGGACCCCGAGCCCGAGGTCGCCGCCCGCGCCCGGGAACGTGCCGCCGAACTGCGCGGCGGCCCCGCCGAAGGAGAACGCCGCCATGGCTGACATCGTTCGCGACGACGACGAGGTCGAACTGGCGCTGCCGCCGCGGTTCGAGATCGGCGAGCGCGTGCTCGCCCGCAGCGTCGTGCGCAACGACGGCACCTTCCAGGGCCGCGACATCGGCGAGGTGCTGGTCGAACGCGGCGAGCTCGGCTACGTGCGCTCGGTCGGCACCTTCCTGCAGCAGTACTACATCTACGCCGTCGAGTTCGTGCGCCACGGCCACCAGGTCGGCATGCGCGCGAAGGAGCTGTGCACGCTGGACCGCCTGCCGCCCGAGGTGCTCGAACAGCTCGGCGCCGACGCCGAACGGCTGCAAGACCTGCGCTGAAGAGGACCCACGATGCTCGACACCCGCCAACCGCGCTACCGATGGGGCCAGGAAGTCCTGGCCGCGACCGACCTCTACAACGACGGCACGGTGCCCGACGCCGAAGAAGACCAGCTGCTGGTCGTCCAGGGCGGCCCGGGCGAGATCGTCCAGGTCGGCCACCACGCCGAGGCCAAGGTGCCGCTGTACCTGGTGGACTTCGGCGTCTGCGTGCTCGGCTGCCTGGAAGAGGAACTGGCGCCCGCCGCCGGGGCCGGCGGATGAGCCCTCAGGACTTGTCCGGGGCTCATTCCCGCTCGGCGGGACCGGCCGCCAGGCCGAAGGGTGCCCCAATGAGCCCTCAGGACTTGTCCGGGGCTCATTCCCGCCTGGCGGGACCGGCCGCAGGCCTTAGGGTGCCCCAGTGAACGCCGCCGTGCGCCGCCCGCCCGTCGACCGCGGCCGCTCCGGCGCCGCCGTCGTCGCGCTGGACGCGGCGCGCATCGAACGCGCGCTGGCCGCGCGCAGCCGCTACCGCTACGTTAAACCCCGGCTGGAGGCCGAAGGCCAGGGCTGGAAGATCCTCAGCGCCAACTGCTCGCGCAAGGTCGACCCGGCCGGCGGCGAGATCGCGATCGCCTGGTTCGAGCCCGAAGGCGGCGGCCGCTGGCGCCTGCACGCACGCGACCACGTCGAAGGCCGCTGGACGCTGCAAGGCCAGGGCCTGACGCTGGAACAGGCGCTGGCCCAGGTCTGCCGCGACACGCAACGCGTCTTCTGGCCATGAACCGGGCCACGATCTACCTGGACCACAACGCGACCACGGCGCCGGCGCCGGAGGCCGTGGCGGCGATGCTGCACGCGCTCGAAGTCGCCTGGGCCAACCCCTCGTCCACCCACGAACCCGGCCAGCAGGCGCGGCGGCTGCTGGCCGATGCACGCGACCGTGTCGCCAGCTTCCTGGGCTGCCAGCCGGCCGAGCTGGTGTTCACCAGCGGCGCGACCGAGGCCAACCACAGCGCCGTGCTCGGCGCCCTGCACGCCGCCCGCGGCACGCGGCGCGAGCGCCTGGTGCTGAGCGCCGTCGAACACCCCGGGCTGCTGGCGCTGGCGGCACGGCTGGAAGGCGAAGGCGTGCCGGTGACGCGGCTGCCGGTGCACGCCGACGGCCGCCTCGACCTGGACGCCGCGCGCGCCGCGATCACGCCCGATGTCGCGCTGGTCAGCGTGATGGGCGCGAACAACGAGACCGGCGTGCTGATGCCCACGGCCGAGCTGGCCGAGCTGGCGCACGCCGCCGGCACCCGGCTGCACGTCGACGCGACGCAGCTCGCCGGCAAGGCGGCGCTGGACTTCGCCGCCAGCGGCGCCGACCTGATGAGCCTGTCGGCGCACAAGCTGCACGGCCCCAAGGGCATAGGCGCGCTCGTCGTGCGCAAGGGTTTCGCGCTGCCGCCGCTGCTGTGCGGGCGCCAGGAGCGCAAACGCCGCGGCGGCACCGAGAACCTGCCCGGCATCGCCGGTTTCGCCGCCGCCTGCGACCGCGCCGCCGCCACCCGCGCCGACGACGTCGCCCGCATGGCGGCGCTGCGTGCGCTGCTCGAAACCGGCCTGGCCGCGCTGCCCGGCGTGCAGATCTACGGCGCACGCGCGCCGCGCATCGCCAACACCAGCTGCCTGCGTTTCGGCATGCTCGACGCCGAGCTGGTGCTGGGGCGGCTGGAGCGTGCCGGCGTCGTCGCGTCCTCGGGCGCGGCCTGCAGCGCCGGCGGCACGCTGCCGTCGCATGTGCTGCTGGCGATGGGCGAGCCGGCCGAACACGCGCGTGCCGCGCTGCGCTTCTCGCTCGGCCGCGACAGCAGCGAAGCCGAGCTGCGCCACACCGTCGCCGTCGTGCATGAACTGATAGGCCCGCTGCTCGAACCCGCCGCGCAGGCGGCCTGAACCGTTTTCAAAGGAGTTCGACGATGAAAGTGATGATGCGACGCAACGCCGCCGGGGTGCTCTCGGCCTACGTGGCGAAGAAGGACCTGGAGGAGCCGGTGGTGGCGCAGGAGAAGCCCGGCCTGTGGGGCGGCACCGTGACGCTGGCCAACGGCTGGACGCTGGCCCTGCCCGAGATGGCCGAAGGCACGACGCTGCCGATCACCGTCGAAGCCCGCAAGCTGGCGGAGGACTGATGGACGCCGCGACGCTTGCCGACGCGCTGGCGCTGGCCGATGCCGCCGCCGACGTGCGCCAGGCCGCGGCGCGGCTGCGCGAACGTTTCGCGCCGCTGCGCGTCGTCGTCGTCGACGCCTTCGACCTGCGCGGCGAGACGCCGGCGGCCACCGGCGTGCACCGCGCGCTCTACCTCGGCGCCAGCGACGGCCATTGCTGGCAGGTGACCGACGACCCGGCGCGCGCCGCCGGGCTCTTCGTCGCCGACCGCGCTTGACACAGGGACTGCCCATGACCGCCGCCACCACCACCGTCACCTCGCTGCCCGAGGCCGTCGCCGACGGCCTGGCCGCCGGCACGCTGTGCCCTTACCTCGGCCCGGGCCTGCTCGCGCTGTGCGCGGGTGCGCGCCCGCCGGCGAACGCGCTGGAGCTGGCCGCGGTGCTGACGGCGCGCGTGTCGGTGCCGGGCAAGATCCGCAACCGGCTGACGGCGGCGGCGCAGTTCATCGAGAACTTCAAGCACCGCAAGACGCTGGTGGGCGCGATGGACGCCGCTTTTGCCGCCGCGCCCGAACCGTCGGCACTGCACCGCTGGCTGGCGGCGCTGCCCAGCCCGTTCATCGTCGACGCCTGGTACGACGACACGCTGCGGCGCGCGCTGGCCGGGCGCAGCGACTGGGCCGAGGTGCAGGGCCTGGCGCAGAGCGAACACTTCGGCACCTGGACCGGCTGGTACCAGGCCGACGGCACACCGTCGGCGCAGCCGCTGGACGCGGCGACGGTGTTCTACAAACCCTGGGGCGGGCGTTCGCCGGCGTCCAACTACCTTGTGTCGGACAGCGACTTCGTCGAGGTGCTGACCGAGATCGACATCCAGACGCCGATCCCGGCGATCGTGCAGCAGCGCCGCGCCGGCGTCGGCTTCGTCTTCCTGGGCTGCCGCTTCGACGACCAGCTGCCGCGCGCCTTTGCGCGCCAGATCATGAAACGCAGCGCCGGCCCGCACTGGGCCGTGCTGCCCGAGGAGCCGACGCGCATGGAGCGTCGTTTCCTCGAGGAGCAGGGCATCGTGCGCATCGCGCTGCCGCTGGCCGAGGTGGCCGCGGCGCTGGCCGGCGTGCCCGAGGCGGCCTGACGACGTCGGCGCGGCCGATGTACCACCAGTCGCTCTACGCCATCGTGATGGACGCCGGCACCGAGCTGGGCGTGCTGACGCGCGAGATGCAGGGCGAGCCCGAACTCTTCGCCAGCGCGCTGACGCTGGCCGCCGTCGAGGCCAGGCTGCTGACGATGGCGCACACACTGGGCAACCTGACGCCGGTGCTGCGCGCCAAGCTGCCGCACGTCGACTGGGCCGGCTGGCAGGCGCTGCACGAGCTGCTGCGGCTGAACCGGCAGCCGCGGCGGGACGCGGTCTGGTATGCGGTCAGCGCGCTGGCGCCGCAGACGATGGAGTTGCTGGCGGCGTTGAGGAGGCGGGAGCCGGTTTGGTTTGAGAGTGGGTACTGAGGCGGGACGAAAGGGGCCGAAAGGCGCTAGTCGTCTGCCTGAGGACCCAACGCTTTCAGTCGACTGGCCGAATCAGACTGACTGCCGTCAGCCGGCTTCGGTGGGCGAAAGTTGGCGGAGGCCGGAAGCAGACTTTGAGCGGCTGGCGTGCTGATTGGCGTCTGACCTAGAAGCCGACCTTCCTCCATAACAGGCCTCGGCATTCGCGACCTCGGTGACTGCTTCCCGACTCGCTGACACGCGGCGCCAACCCCCAGCGGACTATGAACACAACGATTCCGGCGACCACGACCGGCCATTCGCGAAGACACCGTCACGCTACATGCGAATCAGAGCAATAGGGCTTGTGATGTTCCGACAGCGGCACGCTTGAGCAGCTGCGTCAGAATGCAGCGCGCGACAGGGCGCGCGCCGCCACACGGTAAGTGGTCTGATCGTGTCGTGCAGACCTTCAGTAGGTCTTCTCGGTCCGCAGACCGACGCTAAGACGTCCTTAGTACCGGAGCTCCAGGCAGGCGCGTCCAGAATTGGGCCTCAGGCCTTCATGCCGTACCAGCCCGTTGCCAGGAGGTCACGCGCAGAATTCGCATCATCGAGTGTGCTGCAGTTGCATCGCCAGTTGCAGAAAAACGCCAATCCGCGCAGCCGCTGTAGCAGGGTCTTGAAGGAATCATGCGATAGATGGTCCGCCGACAGTTTTAGCAGCGCACTGGCGCCGACCATGTTGGCCGTCGGGATGCGTACGCTGTCAAACACCTGCTGTTGCGTGAGCGCATTGATGGCTGGCGTGTGCGCCAGACCGACAATTCCCTTGCCAGCGCTTCCGTCGTGCATCTGCGCGTGGAAAATCGGATGGGCCTGGGTGGCGCCACGGCTGTCGAAATCGTAGTGCAGCCCGAGCAGCGTCTGCCAGCCGTGCTTGGTCGTCACGTTGTAGTAGCCAACGTTGACGAAGGCCTTTTGGAGGTAACTCCCTTCATTGGCCGGCTTAGTATCGTCGAAGGCATAGATATCCTTGGACGACATGACCACCGCGATGCGCGCATTGTGCGGGACCGCTTTGCCAGCAGCGCGCCGGCGGCCGGCCAACTGCTCGATCTTCAGTGCCCCGAAGACCTCAACCGTGGCGCTCTTAGTGCTGACGGTGAAGCATTCGTTGCCCAACGCGGTGGGTGCCGCGCCCTCATCAAGCGCCGAGCGCTCAAACGTGTTGTAGACGGCCCGGTAGGCAGTTCTGGCAGACAGCGCAAAGTCGTCGATCTGGGCTTGGCTAGGCATGGGGAAGAAGTCCTAGTGGGTCAGGAGCGACTCAGCCGATCCAAGGAGCCAGCTTGCGGTAGGTCTTGGCCTGCAGGCGAGCCAGATCGGCTCCTGGCGGGAACCACCGCACGCGGCCGGAAGACTTCTCAGCGCTGATAGGCTTGCCAGTAGCCATGCAGTAGTAGCCGGCGTGCAAAGTGTTGTCCGCATCGCACGGACAAAACCGGACGTTCTTGATCATTCTTTTCCCGCACAGCTCGCGCCCGTTCGAACACCCCGCTTCGCTGAGCATCTCGTCGAGCAGGTGACGCCACCACAGCGGGGCATCTTCGTCTTCGAATGGTAGCTGCGTATAACGTGCGGATTTGAAGAGCTCTTGCACCTGCGGCCGTACGAAGTCGTCCGGATGAATGTCGAGGTAGCTTGCCGCAGCGATAGTGTTGACCAACACACCCGGGTACTTCATTACCAAGTCGGTCAGCCAAACCCCCAGCGCTGCGACTAATCTCCTATGCACCTGCACCGACATTCGAACATTAGTGTCACTACGCGAAAACCTCAAAATTTCGTTGATTGCCACTTGGTCGCCACAAGCGAATGTGTCGAAGTGCCCTGCTGCCGTCGGTTGCTTCAACACGCCAGCCAGCAGCGCACCTGGCGAGGCAGCAGTCGCCTGAGCGCCCCTGCGCTTCTTGCTCGTGGCGCCCTCTTGAACACCGTCGCCGTTCTCGTGCCAGTTCTCGAGGCGTTGCCGCAGATCGATGAAACCTTTTGACAAGCTCGCGACCTGCGAAGAGCGCAGATTGACTTCCGGGGAGAGGTCAATCAAGCCATCGCCCGGGATACGCTTGAACTCGTCGATGATGTTTGGCCTGACTCGACGGTAGCCGGCCACAGGCAGTCCGAGCACCTTGGCGGCGGCGGAGACGGCCGTCTGCGACAGCCCCTTCCAGTGCAGCGAATTCGTCGACAGATCTCGATCCGTAACGATAAGAACGATGCGCTCGTAGAAGGCGCAACCCCGAATCCATTCTTCGACGCGGTCGTCATAGGGCTTGTCGCTGTTAGACGGTGGTTTATCCAACGGGAAGACCTCCAGTCGGCATGTCGTGCCTAGTTTGGGCTCGCATAGGCGCCTGAACTCCGCAACGATGGTCGGATCGTCTTCGAAGAGCAGTACCACCGGCATGGCGTTTGTCCCACCTGCGGCCAGCGCGTATGACCGAGCGCCCGTTGACGCCTTTGGCTCGGGTGCAACCTTCTTCGCTGCGGCCCGCTTTTCAGCGGTCTCCCGTGCGACGGGCGTTTGCGCAGCGGCTGTCCTAGAGGTGGGCTTGGCTTCCTCGGCCTTGCTCAAGCCGGCGTTGTTGCCGGCAGCCTTAGTGACCCTCTTGGCAGCTGTCGAGGTCACCTTCTTCGCTGCACTTGCCTTCGCCTTGGTGTTGCCAGTTTTGCTCGCCTTCTTAGTCGGCATTGGGTCTCCGCGGGATTTGGATGTGAATGCAGGTGACGAAGTCTGGACTGGGCTCGCCGATGGTAGCCTTGCCATTGGCCCGCGCGACCAAGTCGCGCACCAGCGGCAACCCCAAACCCATTCCCGTTCCCAGAGGGCTGTTGATGCGCGATGTTGTCGTGAAGAAAGGATCCCAGACGCGCTCACGCATGTCTTCGGGGATGCCGGCGCCAGTATCTTGCACGGTCAGGTTGTGAAAACGCCCGTCGTTCCAGGCCGAGATCAAAATCTGCGGCGGCAGCGCATCAGACTGGCGAGCCAGGATTGCCTTCGTGGCGTTGCTGTAGAGATTCAGAATCACCGCGCTGTACATTGCAACCGGAATGGGCGGCACGATGACGTCGTCCTCGCACGCAATCTCTGTGTCGATGCCGCGGCTCTCGGGAATGCGACGGAAATGGTCGACCACCCACTCAATCTGCCCCAGCGCGTTGAAGGGCTTTACGTCGTCGAAGCGGAGCGAGTCTGTGAAAAGTCGCGTGTAACTGATGTAGCCGTCGAGCTGCTCGCGCGAATGCCTGATCCGATCGAGGGCTTTGCCCAGCGCAGGAATCTTCTTTGCGTGCGCTCCGATTTCCTGCACAACGTCGTCGAGCGCCAGGAATAGCCGCTCCGCCTCGTGCGTCATGAACCCCGCCACGACTCCCAGCCCGGCTGCAATTTCCAAGCGCTGACGCGCGCTGCGGTCGTAGGCCTCCTGCTCGGTCAGGCGCGTGGCCAGCTTGCTGTAATGCTGCACGAGCGCCGCCCGCTCTTCCGGCGCCAAGCGGGGGTCATTGCGCAGGTTCTCTGCCGTCTTCGCAAAGTCCGATCGCAACGATCGGCGCGCCCGCTCGGCGGCATCTTCTTCGATGCGCAGCTGTCGCTGCTTGTCCAAGTGAGCCAGCAGTTCGAGCCCCCCGCGCACCGCCTCCACCATCTGTAGGTACGCGCCGTTGACTAGAAAGCCTTGGCGGTCCATTGCCGGCACGAGGTCGGCTTCCTCCGGATTGTCGGAGGCACGTGAGGAGACGAATACTGCACCGATGACTTGGTAGCCGGTTGGCAGGTTCAGCGCCGGGTTAAGCTTCGGACGGACCCGCGCGATCTCCGAGATCGCGAAGTGTTGCTTGGCAATGTCTGTGCGCCAGTCGCGTCGGTTGTGTGCCCCGTCCTGGTTGAGGAACAGCCAGTCGTCGTCCTGGAATCCATATGGGCGAATGCGGAACCCATTGTCGATGATTCCGACGCCTGAGTTCTCCTTCATCCAGTCCCAGATCTTATTGCGCAGCAGTGGAATTCCGAGAAATGCGTCTTTGCGCTTGGGCGTGAAGGCGATATCGGCGTGAAGGCCCGCCTGGATGCTGTTGGGAAACTCCAGAGCGATGTTGTGCACTTCAGAGCCTTCTGCGAAGGCGACCTTGTACCGCAGCTTCTGTCCTGTTAACGACACGGTAAGGCGCGCCCATGCGTGCTCGATCACGCCCTTGGCCAAGTCGGCGCCTTGATCCTCGAGCGCCGGGAAGCCCTCGAACAGCACCCTGTAGCCGGGATCGCCCTGCATGCTCTTGGCGCGCCGGTACTTGAAGGGTCCCGGGTCGAAGGCCGACAAGGGACTGGCCACCTTGAGCACCGCGGTCAGCAACTGTTTGTCAACGGCCGCAATCAGGTCGTGTTTGAGACGCCAGACCGTCAGCGTCGTCCCAAGTTCGTCTTCGTCTGTCGCACGCGTTAGCCGATAGGGCACCCGTGCCTTACTGAGGGTCACTGCCGCATCAAGGCGGCGCCAGTCGAAGACGGCTTCAAGAACCGTGCGGCCGTCCGGCGTGTCAGACACCGATCGCAGCTTGAGGGCGCCGCCCAGAAAGCGGATCGCGAAGCGACCAATTCCTTTCTGGCCGGTAACCATGCGCTGGTAACGCGGCGTGCGCGGCTCGCGTTTGCTGCTGGTGGCAATGCGCATCCAGCGGTTGCGAAAGTCATCTGCCGACATGCCGTTACCGTCGTCGGTTACGACGAGTGCGAGTTGGCCGTCGTACCGCGTCAAGGCGAGCTTGCAGAACGAGGCCTCGGCGTCGCTTGCGTTCTTGACCAACTCCAGCAGCGCAACTTCCGCTGATGCGACCAAACGCTCGCCGAGCTCTTGCAGCAGTCGGGCTTCCACATCGAATGCGATGAAGCCAGATGCCAAGCTATCGCTGTGGTTGGCGCCGGCGCTCGGGCTTTCACGGCCGACGCGTTTGCCAACAGCAGTGCTTGCCGCTGGTCTGGGAGAAGAAGGCGTTCGTCTGATGAGTGCCACAGTGCCTTTCGAGACGGCCCTCGCCTACTTAGGCGAGACCAACTGATTGAGGACAGCGTTCATTTGGTTGACCTCAATCTTGAGGAACCCTCGCGACAGCGGAACGACACGTTTGGAGAAGTCCATGGCCAGTAACTGCGTCAACAACTTGTCCGCAGACTTTTTCGGCGCACAGTAAATTCCGTGGATGGCGCCAACGTGGACAGCGACCGCCTCATTCTTGAACATCTTAGGCGCGGCCGTCTTGAATCCCGATGAATAAAGGATCTGTGCCGGCGGCGGCACGCTCGACTTCCACCACACCGCTCTTTTGGCGCAGGTGTAGTTGGCGCGCAACTCCGCGGTCGCTGTGGCAAGGTAGCCAGTCAGTTCGCGGCTTGGCTCGCCCACAGGGTTGATCAGCCAGCAACGGCGTCCCGCATTCACATATTCGTCGCGGAACAAGCGCTCGGTGAGCGTGCGCTGGTCTGTGCTCAGGTGTCGGAACGAGGTGATAGCCGGCACCACGTCGCGTTCGCGCTGGAGCCGGTAACGCTGCCGGAACTCTTCTGTCAGCACGAAAAAGTCCTGGCTGCCCGGGCTCAAGCCGCGTAGTGCCTTGGTGCCTGTGCGGGCGCGTTCGTAAGACAAGCGCGCTTCTGCGGTGCCGGTGACATGCGCGCGCGGCCGGCATTCGTCAAGTTCCAATCCGATTTCGTGCAGGTGCAGGCCGCCCTGCCCGTCCACCGGAGCCTTATCAATCAGCGCAATGCACGCCGTTGTTAAAACGCGCTCGAAACGAGCGTCTTCCAGATGGTACACGTCTACGCGCCAACCCTGCGCATGCATGTAGCGCCTAAGCGCACCGCTGGCCGGTCGGCTGATCCACTCGTATGGAATGACGAGTGCGACTAGGCCGTCGTTCTTGACAGCATCGAGCGCCAGCCATGTGAAATAGATGTAGGCGTTGCTGCGCCCGTCGGCGATGTAGCCATCGATGGCTTTCAGCCGACGTTCTGCCGCCTCGATCCAGGACAAGCCAAGATCGTGGTGACGAACATACGGGGGATTGCCTACGCACACGTCGAATTGGCCGCGCGCGCACTGAGCCTCGAAGGCGGACTCCAGGCGAATACTGGCTTTGTCTGGCGTGCGCGCAGGCAGACGTTTCGAGTCAATCTCAAAGCCGGTGTAGTGCTCGAACACGCCGGCCTGCGCGAACCGCGCGTCTCCGCATCCGAAGTCCACAACCTGTCCCGCGCAGGGCCGGCGCTCGTTGACCAGCCGCCAAACCTGCGCTACCAAGGGCGCGGGCGTGTCGACCTGGCAGCGGCTTAGGTAATTGCCCGGCTCGGCGCTATGGCCGACCTCAGTATCTGCGGGAGACGAGCCGGCGCTGCTCATTCGATCCATAGCTTGGGTGCGCGCCCATCGAGTGCAATAGTACTCATTTTGGTACTCATTGGGTACTTAGTCAAGCGCCTTCGGCGCTGGCGATTGATCTGCAGCATGCATCATCCGCTCGATTGCCGCGCGAGCCAGTGATGGCATTTTCCGGTAGTTCGCAGACGTCGACGGCAATCGCCAGTTCTTAAGTGTGCACGGACTAATGCGCAGTCGATTAGCCAATTCATCCCAAGTCACTGAGAGCTCGGTCTTGGCGCAGCGCAGGAGCTCTCGCTGAGGCTGGACTCCAGCGGAGCGAGCGTCCGCCAAAAGTGCTTCGATGGCTGCTCGAGCCAAGAAAGGAAGAGCGCGGTGACCGGCCGAAGAAGAAGGAAGCCGATAGCTCTTCAGTGCGCGCGGTGCAATTCCGGCATTTATTGCGAGCGTATCCCAATCTATTCCGAGCTCTTCTTTAGCGGTTCGAAGAAACTCCTGCTGTGACTGGCCCGTACTCATTGGGCACCAATTTAACACTATGGCTGGGCTCTTCTCAACAGGGCGGAACGATGCCTGCGTGTACCGTGCCTGGTTCACGCATACGAACGGTTCGAGTTGATGGGAGGCTAGACCGCCGAGGCTTCACGGCGGCAAGTTGACTTGAGTTAATGATCGATTCCGGGCTGGTTCGCCAGCAAGGGTGACCGCCGCCTTCAGGGGGGCGGCGCCAGCCCGTCCGAAGAGGAAGCTGTCGTTGGCCGGCACGGGCGCCATTGGCCGTGGCCTACGGCTGCAGCGATTCGCGCCGCAGCCATTCGGCTCAGGCTCAGCGCCAAGCGCCCGTTGTCGGCTTGGCGGCGGTCACCGTGAGTTCGCCCGGGATCAGGCAATGGTCGCACACGCGGACCTCCCGCCCGCCCAGCCGCCGCGGGCTTCGGCATGGGATCACCTGCCCCGTCACCGCACCACTCCCGCCGTCCAAACCA